>CAYSWH010000005.1:0-69415 GCA_964434775.1 uncultured Candidatus Saccharibacteria bacterium
GATGGCCTGTCTTTGGAAAAACACGAGACCGACTTGGTAATCATGACTAGTCATGTAGCTCAGTTTCATCTGGAAGACGATTATTGGGTAAAAGTTTTGCAAAAAATAAACGACTCACTAAAATCTGGTGGATACGTGCTATTTGACACTCGCAATCCGGATGTGCAGCCCTGGGTAAGAGAAGATCAGGAAGACAATGTTGATTTTTACGCTCCGAATTTTTGCAAAAAAGTAGTCGACCCGAAAAAAGGAGAAATTGAAGTTTGGCTAGACGAGCCTATTGTTGATGGAAAAAACGTAACTACCACAATGCATTACCTTTTCAAAAAAAACGGAGAAGAGCTGACCACCACAAACACCCTTGCGTTTCGATCAAGAAAAGAAGTTGAAAATCAACTGAAAGAAGCCGGATTTACGGTGCAAACAGTTTATGGTAACTGGGACGCCAGCCTAGCAACTTCTGATAGTCCCGAGTTTGTGTTTGTGGGTAAGAAGGTTCTCTAGTCAAAACCTAACTCCATAATTTTAGTTGACTCCCCAAAGCCGATTCTTTTGTAAAACTCGGTGCTTTTCTCGCTCGGCCAAACGATAATGGTTTCAATTTTTAAAGATTTGGCTTCAGATACGGCAAAATTTGTTAACTTGGAGCCAATACCCTTTCCTCGAAATTCTTTGTGTGTGTAAGTGTTGGTTAAATAGCCCCATTTGTTGATTCTCTTTGTGGGTGTTGGAATATTATCAACTATGAAGATGGAAACGTTGGCGATAATCCGGCCGTCTTGCTCGGCTACCCAAAGTAGCCAACTACCGGAGTCTATAGTTTTCTTGTAAAACTCTCGGCAAGATTGCACAAATTCATCTTTGTTCCAAACAATCTCAACCCCTTCAAATTCCGTCTGAAAGCTCCACCTCATTTCGGCGAGCTGGTTGATGTCTGGGAGAGTTGCTTGTCGGTAGGTCATATGCTTTTGAGGTGATTGTGTGTAAAATTTTCAAAAGTGTCGACTGGCTTCAATGTAGAAATGTTAACTTTCCCGCATCCATTTCCCAACGCTGATCCAGCTTGATTTCTTCTACAAAGTAACGATCGTGAGAGATGACAAGGAGTGTTCCCTTGTAGGCTTGCAAGGCGGACTCTAGTGAATCTCGTGTGAGAATGTCTAGGTGGTTAGTCGGTTCGTCCAAAATGAGTAAGTTAGCCCTTCCGGCGATGATTTTGGCTAGTAAAATCTTGGATTGTTCGCCTTTACTTAGAGTGTTTACCGGTTGTTGAATTTTATCAGTTGGTAGGTTTAACCAAACTAGAAGTTGATAGGCCAGAGTTGGGTTAATTTCAGTTTCTTCCGTTAGCTCCTGCAACACTCGAGTGGAGCTTTGCAATATCTCATGTTCTTGGCTCAAATAGCCGATTTTTGTGGATGGTCCTATAGCAATGTCACCTGAGCTAGGTTCTAACTCTCCTAGCAAAAGTTTGATTAAGGTAGTTTTACCGGATCCGTTTAGTCCACGCAGGTGAATCCTTGAGCCACGCTGAATGACAAGGCTTGTTTCTTGCAAAATCTGTACATCATTAATCGCATACCCTACTTTTTCTAATTTGGCGACAATTTGGGAGCCTAAGCTCTGACTGCCAAAAAACATTTCCAAGTTTGGGTCAAGTTTTGGTTTATTGACCTTCTCCATATTTTCCAAACGCTTCTCCATGACCTTGGAAGCTGAACTCTTATTTTGGGAGGCTCGTTCCGCAAAAAAATCTACGGCATACTTATCATTATCTCGAGTTTGTCTGCGGTCATCATGGGTTCTAACAGCCTCAGCCTTGGTTTCTTTGAGCGACTTTTTTAATCTGGATATTTCTTTTTGTTGTGATTCGTAAGCTTTGACCTGGGCTTGTTGCTCGATCTCTTTTTGAGACTTGTAAAAAGAATAATTACCTCCATATTCAGATATTTTCCCGTCTCTAAGTTCGATTGTTCTTTGGGTGAGTTTGTCCAAAAAAGCTCGATCATGAGACACTGTTAAAATCACTCCTTCAAAGTTGCTCAAATAATCTTCTAGCCATTGAAGACCTTCTATATCTAAATGGTTGGTTGGTTCGTCTAAAAGCAGTAAATCACACTCTTGCAAGGCGATCCTAGCCAAATACACTCGGGTACGTTGGCCACTGGACAGATTGCAAAGCACTTTATCCTTTTGTTCGGTCAAATCTAACAGGCCAAGAGTTATGTCAATTCTATAATCCTCCCTTGGCTCGACAAAATCAGATAAAATATCTCCAACTGTTTGCTTACTACGGGCATAATCGGGAGCTTGGGGAATATAGCCGATAGTGATTTGCGGGTCGATGGTCAACTGGCCGTATTCCGGAGTATCAAGGCCGGCTAAAATTTTCAGAAGTGTGCTTTTGCCAGAGCCGTTAGTACCAACTAGCCCAATTTTATCACCGGCTTGAATTGACAAAGAAACTTCGTCCAGAACCGTTCGGCCATCAAATTCTTGAGTAAGTTTGTGAGTTTGGAGCATTTTTGTGAAGGTAAACTTGTAGGGATTGTTTTGGCAAGGGTGGGGCAAGATTCATTTTTGCCTTAAGAACCTGTCTAATATCTCAACTTGTGTAAAGCAATTCTCTGGAAGCAGATGTCTATAAATGCTTCGGCTGATTCTACTGTGCGTTCGCAGTTTTTCCACATTCTACGACACTTATCCATCCAAGCATTTGATCTTTCCACCACCCATCTCATTGGTAAGACTTGAAACCCTTTTTGGCCTTCTAACTTTTCTACTACCTCAATACAAACCTGATTTGATTTTTCATAAAATTCTACAGCAAAGTCTTCTCCGGAATAACCCTCATCTACTTTTACCACTTCACATCTGCTGAATACTTCATCCCTGTTATTGCCGATATTTTCAGCTAGAATCAAACCTCCTTCCCTATCTCCAATGTTTGCAGAGCTAATCTTTCTACTCCAATTTAAGCCTAGAGTATCACAAGCTAGATGTTTTTTTATTCCTTTTACTTTTTTGTTTCCGTCTATGCCCGATTCGCAGCCGGTATCAGTATTTTTAACGCTTTGAGAGTCTAGGATAAGGCAGCTGGGATTATTCTCTCTTGCTTCTTTTGCAATTCGGACTTTTTGGTTTAACGTAAGCTTGATTTTTTCCCAAATACCTAGCTTTGTTAGTTTTCTAAAATGATAAAAACAAGTTCTCCATGGAGGTAAGTCACTAGGAATATCTCTCCAAGTACATCCATTTTTGGCTACATAGAAGATTCCGTTAAGGATTTCGTGATAAGCATATGTTAGAGGGCAAGTTTTTGTCTCTGGTAAAAAAGAACAAATTGCGTTATATTCCCTATTGGTTAGGTCGGAGGTGTATTGTTTTTTAGGCATTCCCTCCTCCTAGCCTAAAAGAAAGTATTTTGAAAAGACGTTGGACAGGTTCTTAAAAAATATCAAAAAGTGCTTTTAAATAGACGGATTCGCATGAAAAAATCTTCAAAAAAACCAATCGCCTACATTCTCCATGGTTTCGTGGGTGCCGGCAAGACAACATTTGCCAAACGCTTGGAGGAGGAAACTGGTGCTGTTAGGTTTACTAACGATGAGTGGATGATTCGGCTTTATGGCAAAAATCCACCGGATGACAAATTTTCTGAATATTACGAACGGACAAACACGCTACTTCACGAAATTGCTTTTAAGTGTTTAAGAGCAGGAGTTGATGTTATTTTTGACGCAGGATTTTGGACTAGAAAAGGTCGGGACGAAATTAGAAAAAAAGTGACTGAAGCTGGGGCCGATTACCAGCTGATTTGGGTGAAAACACCAAATACACTCATGGAAGAACGTGTTTTGAAACGCAACGACAACTCTTCTGAACAAGCTTTCTATATAGATAAGGCCGCCGTAGAAAACTTCAAAACCCGTTTTGAACCACTCGAAGAAGATGAGGAGTGTGTGATGGTTGAAAGCAACTAGATTATCTTAAATTAAATTCCTAACCCTACGAACCCTTAACAAAGTCGTGATACTCCTGTGGTAAGTCAAAATTGTAGGCTTTACAAAGTTCACTCACGGCTTCGAGGTACTTGTGTGGGTGTTGGTGTATCCACGGTGCCAAAAACTCGACCATATACTTGGCCAAAATGCAATTTACTTCTTGACCTGCTATGGTTCCGGTTTCACTTAACGCCTTAGTTGGATACATTATTCCATCCACAATTTCACCACTTTGGTCATACACAAAAGCATGTACGTCTATTTCGTGTCCTTTATCATCAGCCAAAACAAAGTTCCACTGACTGTCCTCTCTCACTTGCTCGTACCCCTGACCGGCCAAAAACTCTCGCAGCCTAGGAACATCCTTCCACTGCATGGCGATATCCAAATCGTTGTGTGGCCTAAGTTGTTTGCCTAGCAGAGCGTCAACCGCCCAACCACCGTCAACCCAGGTTTCAATCTCGAGATCAATCAGTTGATTGTAAAACCAAACTACATATTCCGCAGTCATCAATGGTTCAGAATTTTGGGTGTTTGAGTTTGCGGGCATAATTTTGATGGATCTTGATGCATAAGATATCTACACTTGCACAAAATATTTATATCATCATAGTTCCAGTCAAGGATTTGACATGTTTTTATAAAACATGCGACAATCCGGGTGTTAGTACCAATTAAAAAAACTAGGAAAATGTATTTAACTCATTCATTTGTTGCGATAAAAAAAGGAGAACTTGACTATTTAATGTTTTATATAACCGAAGATTATGTTCAACAGCAAGTCAAGTTGAAAGAACAATTGAACCCTTTACTCGAAGATTTGGGAAGAAATCTTTTAGACAAAGGAGCTGTTGTAACAGCATTTGACAGAGACTTAGAATCTGCTAACCAAGAGTTGACTGAAAAATTTGACCAAGACTTCACAAGAGAAATAATAATCTCTTTTGACCGCCAAATGGAAAAACCTGGCTTACTTATTCTAAATTCTGACATTGAATCCTTTGACCCGAAAAGTCATAAATGGATTTACATTTCATTTCGAGAGTTTTTGGACGAATATGGTGGGGTGAAAATCTATAAGCTTAAAGAAATGTTCGACATCTTAACTACAGCTATCAAAGAGAACAAGGACTTATTTAAGGAAGCGGAAAATCATCTCAAGAAAGAAAAAGCAATTAGTGCTCATAAAATGGTTGAATTGAGACCATCAATTTTCGGAATCTCACTTGACTTAAAAGAGGCTTTCAACTTCTTCAATCAACTAAGAAACAAATAAAAAACTGGTGCCAACAAAACCTATACGCAATACCCTTCGGGACACTGTGCATAGCCAAACCGTTATAGGAACAGTAATTTCACGCAAAAACGTCTTCGTAGAAATATTGTAATAAATTGGATTCTCAGTCAAAATTTCTTGACCAAACAACGTAATTTTTATAAAATACTACGGTCCACCAGAGTAATTTGCACAAATTAGTATGTTCATCCAACGTAAATTGCAAAAAATAGTAGAAAACGATCTTGGAAAAGGCAAGGTTATTATCATCTACGGACCTAGGCAAGTAGGCAAAACTACGCTTGTGCGAGAGGTTTTGAAAAATTATCAAGGAAAAGCGGAATATTATTCTTGTGAAGAAGGTGACGTGGTGGAAGCCTTGAGCCGAAATACCTCTGCCGGTATAAAACAGTTTTTTGGAGATAGAGACCTGATTATCCTAGACGAAGCTCAAAAAATCAAAGACATCGGCACCAAGTTGAAACTCCTAATTGATAATTATCCCCAAACGCAACTGCTCGTCACCGGCTCCTCCAGTTTTGAACTGGCCAATCAAACCAAAGAACCCCTAACCGGCAGAAAGTTTGAATACTTCCTGTTTCCGCTATCAGTCTGGGAATTGCAAGAAACGTTTTCAAATACCGAACTCAAAAGAATGCTCCGCAGTTTTCTAACTTTTGGCAGTTACCCGGAAATTGTCCCACTACCCGAAACAGAGGCCAAAAAAAGACTCAAAGAAATATCCGGTAGTTATCTGTACAAAGACATTTTTTCATTTCAAGAGATAAAAAACCCCGAAGTTCTGAGCAAACTGGTCAAGCTCCTTGCATTGCAAACCGGGCAAGAAGTTTCTTTTAGCGAACTGGCCAACAAACTTGATGTGAATATTCAAACCATCGAAAGATATATCCGACTCCTGGAAGAGGCCTTTGTTATTTTCCGGCTACCGGCCTTGAGTCGCAACCAAAGAAAAGAAGTTAGCAAAACTCGCAAAATCTATTTTTACGATTTGGGCGTTCGTAACAGTCTAATAGATAATTTCAACAACCTTGACCTACGGCTGGATACCGGCAATCTGTTTGAAAATTTCGTAATTTTGGAAAGAATGAAATATCTGGAATATGCTCAGCTGTATCGAAGCCGATATTTTTGGCGAACCTATAGTCAAAAAGAAATTGATTACATCGAAGAGTATGACGGCAAGCTAAAAGGTTATGAAATAAAATGGAACCAAAACCGCAAAGTTAAGCCACCAAAGCTATTTTTGGAAAGTTACCCCAACTCCACTTTTGAGATTGTAAGCCCCGATAACTGGCTGGATTTTGTGAGTGGGTAGTAGAATTTATGGCAGGGTTACCCGATGCTTTGAAGATTACTACAAAATTTACAGTGAGTCGTTGAATCATAATCCAACTATTTAGTGGTTAGTTAGTAAGTGTTGGATAGCCTTGCCCGGGCTTTGTCTATCTATGAATGATTTATCTAAACTCAATTTTGATTCCAATCTATTTGCACTCACACCTTTACCTTCACAATACCTAAAAACTTAGATATACTTAATCTATGGCCAACTTAACCAACCAACAAAAAATCAGAAAGATCAATCAAGTTATGGCTGATTACCGAAAAAAAAATGAAAGCTTTGAGAATGAAAAGAAACCAAATGGTCCGAAAAATACGTGCAGTCCGTGGTTAACCACAAAGTTAACAAAATTACTAATTTCATAAAAAGTTTATGAGCACCGAATCAGCAGCTGTAGAGCAACAAGTTGGTCCTAGTGCTGAAGATTGGGAGCAAGGGGTGGTTAACGGAGAATTTCCAGCATCAACTGAGCAGTTGAGAGAATTATTCAATCAGACTGTTGCCAAAGAGCAACAAGCATATACTAGGGAAAGTAATAATGTTTCTGCAGCAACTCTTGAATCTATGGAGGTTAAGGGTCTTACTCCTGAACAAATAAATCAAATCGCCTATGGATTAAATCAAATGAATGCTGAACTAGATGATGAAGCTCAGCAGATTGCTGAGGAGACTCAAGAACAGATTGAGGCGGTTGTTGGAGGGGTGGGAGAGAAAGAGATTACCCCAACTTCCATTTTAGAAGATCCAGATTACTTAGTTCTAGCTGGCTCTGCAAGTAAAAGTGCTGCCCTAGCTAACGCTAATCCAATAGTTGGAGCCAACAGTCATCGAGACGTCATGATTAGAGAAAGAGTTGAACACGTTGGTGCCTTACAAGAATTTGCAAAAACTCACCATGACAAAGTTCAGCAATATCTATCTCGCCTTGATGTAGCAACAGGTGAAGAGAAAATTGTGTTAGAAGAGCTAGTTCGTGCGATTCAACTAGGTAAAGAAAAAGAGGCTAGAATGGCTGCCAATGAAAAAGCTGAGAGAAAACGAAAAGAGCGTGAATCAACAAGACTAGAGTATAACGAAATCTTCAAAAGTTTCATGAATGATCCGGTTGATGGTCTAAACGCTCGAATCTGGCGAGGTGTGCCTAGAGAAGAAAGTTTGACTGGTCATCAATATGATGAGAAAAAGGCGATTATATACCCACAAATGATTAGGGAATTCGCTCAGAAGCATCCTGATGTTTGGGCAAAATATCAAGGGCAAATGGGTGGTGACTCGTTTGTAGTTCAGGCCATGGGAGGTCAACCCAACGTACCAATATTTGGGTCATATGGTTCTACCCCTTCTTTGCAAAGATTGCAAAACTTACACCAGAGGCAGTCAGAGCAAACTGGAGATACTCAGGCAGATACGTCAACAAAATTAGAAAGAGGCGTAACTCAGGATGCTCAATTTCTCCTTGGTTTTATCGAAACCTTTGTGACACAAATGGACGTTCAAACTCAGTCACTCAGCATTGATGTCTTAAATGGAGTTCGCAATTCTGCACAAATACCAACAAACCTCAAAACAGAATTACTTAGTCATTTTGACCAGGAAGGTGGACTCCAAACTTCGCCTGAACAAGTCTCAATGACCGTTTCCAAAATCAAAGAACAACTTCAATCTGGCTCACCATCCATAACAACAGCAACTCAATCGATGGAACCTCAAACGCCGGAAAGAGTACATCCTCCTGGACAGACTCAGTCAGGTTTTACTCAAGCCATGGCTGAGGTTCCAGGTGGTGGAGCAGTTGAACCCACAGGCCAACAACAACAAGGTCCTGAATCCAGATTAAGTCAACCTGAGCAAGTGGTTGTACAAAAACTAAAAGAGTGTGGATTGGAGGTTTTGGTAGATGAAGATAGATCAAACTTAGACTTCCCAAGAGTTATTCTTGTCAATAATCAAACAGAAACAGGTCAGGAGAAAGAACCTACGATTAGGATTTATAGAGGTATTAATAATATTACGCAAGCAACAGGTCAGATACCATATGCCATGAGAGCAATGGAAGAGTTTGGAAAAGTCAAGGAGATTCCTGAAGTTGAATCGCTGGTTAATGAACTAGCCAATAATCCCACTTACGAAAATCTGATGAAATATTTTGAAGCCATAAAACCCCACTTAAACGAGAATCAGGTTGCAAACATGGAAAGAGATATTGAGAAGGTGGAAAATTACTTGATACAAGGATATAGTGTCCGACAGTCTTTGATTGACTTGCAAACACGCCGAATGGGAGGTGTGGCCGACATTGGGATTGCACCATACATTTCTGCCAGTACAGATCTAAATGAGGCGGCTGGATATGGAAGCCGATGTACTAGTTATAGATATACCAATTTCTAATCTTGAAGGAGCTAGAACTGCTGAAGAAATTCAGCGAGGAGTGGAGGTAATGATTAAAGGAAAATTGGATCCAAAGTATATTACCGCTGTTATACCAGCCCCGCCTAAGGTTAGTCAAGAAAATAGGAAACCTGAAGTTAAAGCAAATTTACAGGCAGCTATCCAAAGAGTTAACACACTTACCGGAAAAGATGGACTTCCCAGTCAGGAACTATCTGAGCAATTACCCCAAAGACAAGAGGCTCAACGCCAGTTCGATTCGGAGCGTATTGCAGGCGAGGCCGAACAAATTCTAGAAACTCGAGCACTGAAGTTGGTTGAAAGGTTCACCAGACTAGACCCTAGGTTGAATATTGATTTAGACTACGAACGCCAGGTAGCAGCCCATAAAAATCTAGATATATATACCCATATCAAACAAATAGTCTATGACCACTATGCCAATCATTTTGTCATGCTAAGGCGTTATGATGATAGTTTCGATCGAAATAGTGTTGACGAGTCAATGCTAATAGAAATGAATAGAACGTTAAAAAATATGGAAGATAGAATACCACTGGACAGAATACCACTAGATTATCCAGATCGATACTCTGGTAATCGAGAAACTCATCGAATTTATAAAGAGCAAGCTAGGCAAGCAATAGTTAATATTTTAAATAATTTTCACAATCAAACCTTTTTAAAAAGTCCTGAATTTGCTCAATATGCACAGATCATTAAAAACAGTGAAGACGTCCCTGCAGTTCTAAAAGCTAAGCTTAGTAACAGAAGAACTCAAAACTCAGAGGCTCTACAAATTTTACAAATGGCGATGAAGTATGTGGTGGATGATTTTACTACTGAAAGCACACTTACATTTAGCAATCAACTCGAAGTCGCCCGAATAGGAGTAGATTTTAACTCAACAGTCTACGATTTTCCAGGGCAAAATACAAGTCATCTAGATTTAGCCGTTGCAGAGTTAAGAATATACTCGGAAAAATACTCTCCAGTTAACGCAAAGGCTGCTTGCTCTTTATTGGCAGCGGCAGCAATGTCAGAACAAGGGTTAGTTGAACCTTCAAGGGTACAAGCATTGTGGAATAAGTTCAAGAATCCATCGATGATTGGAGGCGAACCATGGACTTCGGAAATAGAGGAAGTTATTGGAGAAATTGAGAGCCGAAATCCTTTTGGAGTAAATGTTGCCGACTAAGTTGCATCATAAAAATTTTAATCTTCAACCTTGAGGACTTTCAAACCCCAGCAACACCTAGGGTTTTCGGCGTGGGTCTAGTTTATCAGTTTCTCTAGGCCAAAAGAAAACACAAAAGGGAGAATTATAGTCAACACAAACTTGGACAGTCCCCTTCCAAGGAGGTGGCTTGCCGTAGGGAATTTGGGGTATTGAATTACGAAAGAATGTCTAGGTTTAGTAAGGCTTGGCTATATCTCACAGCAATATTTTTACAAAGGGTTTTCCCGAAAAAAACAGTAATTTCACACAAAAACGTCTTCGTAGAAGCAATGTGATAAATGGGATTCACTGTCAACATAATTTAACCAAACAACGTAATTTTTGGTAAAATACTACAGTTGACCAGAGTAATTTGCATAAATTAGTATGTTTATCCAACGTAAATTGCAAAAATGTTACCCAAATTCCACTTTTGAGATTGTAAGCTCCGATAACTGGCTAGATTTTGTGAGTGGGTAGAATTTATACAGACGTAATGGTTGTATATTTTAGCTCATGAAATAATGAGTTCCATCAAAACCTTTATCCCAAATAAAATCAAAAAGATTCCACCTAGTCGAGTGATTAGAGTAATGTGCTTTGGCAGAAGTTTACTTTTAAAACTAGCAGTGATAGTTGTTAAAATAAGCCACCATACTACCGAACCCAAAAATACTCCTAGCACAACAATTGCACCCGACCAAAAGTCCGGTTTTTCCGTGCTAATTCCCACACCCAAGAAAATTGTGGCAAAAGCCAGAATGGTTGTGGGACTGCTGAGCGTGAGAAGGTAAATTTTTACAAGATCAAATATTTCCGATTTAGATTCAAGCTCTTTAGCTTCCTTTTCAGTTTTATCTTTGAAAAAAGTATAACCCAGATAGATGATAAAAATACCTCCAAACAATTTGAGTGGAAATTCGTAACTAAGCAAAAACCGACTAATCGTAGTTAGACCTAGTGTAGCCACGAGTCCATATGTAGCGTCAGCTAAGGCAATGGACACCCCACTTAATAACCCAACTAACCAACTTCGAGACAAGGTTTTTTCGATACACATAAGAGCCATAGGACCAATAGGCATGGCGATGGAAAAACCGATAATAAAACCATGGATTAAAACATCGTAAGACATAATACAAAAAAAATTAGACATGAAAAAATCCCCCAAATTGGGGGAGCTGATGAAAACAGAAGTGAAATGCGACTTAACTACACCAAAACTCTACCCCGGCAAATCCGAGAAAGATCATTTTGGTTATTAAATAGTTTGATTGTTGAAAACATAATACTTCTTAGGAAGAAGAAATAACATATTATGAGAGTATGGTCAATTAAATGTACCCGTCCACCACTCTTGGCACAATGGGTAGTGTTGATTTGCTTTATCAAACAAATCTTAGCGGAAGTCTCTGCTTTCCATTTTCCAAGAAAATGAATTTCAATTTGCAACACAGCCCTTGCAGTTCCAAGATAGTGCAAAATTGAGAATGCAAAATGCAAAAAATTTCCTTCTCGAGAGATAGACACCAAAGGTAGACGGAGTGTTTTTTCTCCTTAAATTAAAATTGTAAAATTCGGAGAGTCCATCACGGATCACCATTGCCAAACCCGACAAGCAGTAGAGGAGGGCTGGCCGTTCCATTGGTGGAAAAACATCAGGATCAAAAATTCGTAGTCTCCGCTTTCGCCCTGGTAGAGTGGGTGTTTGGGGTTTAGAATCTAAACTTGACTAAATTAACAGTAGCTGTTAGAATATTTAACATAAGTTGTTAAAATTAGTATATGAGTCAAAATTTAGCTAGAAATATAAATGAAGATTTAATCTTGAATATCCAAAACACTCCTGTCACTCTTCTCAATGGAGTGCGTCAAAGTGGTAAAAGCACCCTTTTAAAAGAACTGCAAAAACAAAAAATTGTAAGTGAATATATCACTTTAGATAGCCTGGAAACTCAAGCTCTACTTTCAGAATCTCCAGAAAAATATTTAGAAAGTCTGCCAACTGGAACTGCTATTGATGAAATCCAAAGGATGCCAGAGGTTTTTTTAAGCATCAAAAAAGTAGTAGATGAAAACCGCATGCCTGGCAGGTTTATTTTGAGTGGTTCTGCAAATGTTTTAGCTCTACCAAAACTGGCTGACTCTTTAGCTGGACGGATGCAGATCAATACTCTTTACCCTCTATCTTCTGGTGAAAAAAATGGAATTAAAGAAAACTTTATCGACTGGGCTTTTAATTCAAGTTCAACTTTAAAAAGGGAAAAATCTGAAAAATTAGATTGGGAGGAAATGGTTTTAAATACTGGGTTCCCTGAAACTTATAAATCTAGTGGAACGGTTTTAGAAAATTGGTATCAAGCCTTTGAAACTACTTTGATTCAAAAAGATATAAGAGAATTAAGCGACATTGAAAAACTTGGCTATATTCCTAAACTTTTGAGGTTAACTGCTGGCAGAGTGGCTTCTACGGTTAGTTATTCTGATCTAGCTAGAAGTCTTGAAATCTCCAATATGTCGGTCAAAAGATATTTAGAACTTTTAAAGGCTCTTTATTTAATTTTGGAAGTACCTGCTTGGAGTGGTAGTTATACCAAAAGACTGACTAAATCACCAAAGATTTTCTTTTTAGATAACGGGTTTTTGGGTTATCAACTAGGTTTAGATAAAAATTATTTATTAAAAAACAGGGAAGTTTTTGGTAAAATGCTAGAAAACCTGATAGCTACGGAGTTAATTAAACAAGTCTCTTGGAGCGATGCCAGACCAAAAATTTATCATTTCAGAGAAGTTTCTGGGGAAGAAATTGATTTGATTTTGGAAAACAGACGAGGTGAAATTGTAGCCATTGAAGTAAAATCTAGTAATAGAATCAAACCAGAATATTTAAAAAACTTAAATAAATTTAAAGAAAAAATGGGGAATAAGGTTATCAAATATATTTTGGTTTATACTGGAGATCAGGTGGAAGTAGTCGGAGATACTTTGGTTTTGCCAGCCCAGAAGTTGTTTGAGAAATTTTAGTGTTTCAAATCACTTCTAAAAAACTGCATGGGGTTTGGGGGTTTAGATTCCGTCAAGTTTATCCCAGTTTTGGTAGGTAAAATAATAACTTCACTTGCTCCTTCATTTTTTGAATATTTTTGATTTAGGATTAAGTGAGTCCAAATGCCAATTTAGAGGATTATAAAAAATATATTCTCGAATCCGATCCAAATCTTCTTGATCTCGAATAATATGATCATGAAATGATTTTTGCCAGATTGTGTTATATTTTTGAATCAAAGTAGAGGCGATGCCCACATCGCCAACCGCTCCATTACCACCCACAACGCCAATTTCATTACCACAAATAATCTCATCTTGTTTGATATAAAAAAGTGTCTTTTTCTTAAAAGCTTTTATAGTATTTCCTAAATTATTCTTATAATTATTAAATCCAATTATTGCATGAAAATGATTTGGCATAATTACAAATTCATCCAAAATAATATCGTCATAAAATTTTAAACCATCCAACCAAGCTTTTTCTACATATTCCCCGATTATTGTTTTTTGTGGTTGTGGGGTTTTTGATTCTTGTAAATATGGCGATGAGGGCATCGCCTCTACGATATGGGATAAAATTTGTTTTTTGTCTTGCACACAAATCGTCACAAAATACCAATACCCGCCTTGATATAATTCTCTAAATGGTAATCGGTTTCGTTTTCGAATGAATTTTGGTTTTGGCATTTTGTCGTAAGTTAATTTTTTGGTAGCGGAAGACCTCCTCTTCCATTTTGACCGTACAATTTTATATTCCGTAGTAGCGGAAGTCCCCTGACTTCCATTGGTGGAAACACATCAGGATTAAAAATTCCACCGTCTCCACTTTCGTCCAGGTAGGGTGGGTGTATGTTGGGTTATTTTTAAAAAGGCATTTTTACTTCATCTAGCAAATCGCCTTCTTGACCATCTTCTAAATTGCCGAAATTATACTCCTCTGTTTTTATTTTTCCATCAATAAAATCAAGTAAATTTTGAGGCAAGAGATTATTAGGGAAATCTGCCTTTTGAAACTCTCTAACTTTATTCCAAACTGCAATATCACTCTTGTTTGTTTTATCAATTTCTAAAACTTTTTCTAAATTTCTTTTATTAAAATGAAGTCTATCTTCACTCTCAACTAATTCCATAATCTTTTGATTTTTAGTCCATTGTTGCCTATCTGCTTTTAGCTTATTTCTTACTTTTTGATTTTCTTTATCACCTTCAATTTTTTCTATGTTTCGCAACTTATGAGGATTGATGTCATCATCTAAATCCCAGTCATGAATAATAAAATAATCTATTTTTAGAGCTTTGCAAATTTGAATCAAGATTATTGACTTATCTTTGCCGTGAACTGGTAAAATAGCGATATTGTTATAATTTAAATAATGCTCATCTTCAAAATAAATACTGATAGCTTTAGAATAAGCCAATAAATCCATAGGTCCCTCAACCAAAATAACTTTATCACTAAAAACCAGTTTTCCTAAATTCGGTTCAATTTGTTGAATAAATTTTGAATTGTCTTTATATCTTTCTAAATTATAAGAAACAACAGCTTCTGGGTTTTCATCTGAAATATTTTCATTTGGCAATTTTGGTTCGAATGCTCCAGTCAACTGATGAACTTTTGTTGATTTGCCATCATGAGAAAGCCTTATAATTGTTTCTGGACTAAATATATCAACCATTTTTTTACTATGAGTCGTATAAATTACTTGATTATTTTTTGCTAGTTCACAGAGGACTTTATTGTAAAAATATTCTTGATGGTTTTCGTGTAAAAATGTTTCTGGTTCTTCAAAAATAAAAACATTTCCTTTCTCGTTATTATCTTTCGCAATAGCTTGAAGCATGGCGATTATAAACATTGAAATATAGCCATCACCAAAATTTTCAATAGGCAAAATTCCATTTTCGGTTTTCAAGCTAAAAACCATTTTATAAAAAATATCTTCATAATTAGGAAGCCCAAATTTAAGTTCAAAATCTTCTTTTTCCTTTCTTAAAATTTCTTTTAAATGGGTTTGAGTATTATCTTTAAAGGTTTTAAAATCAGGAGCTAAACCTACATAATTTTCAATAGCAGGTTGTAAGGTTTGTTCTATCCAGTCTTTAAAATTACCATTATTGTCGTACTTATCTCTAAATTTTTTAAGAGTTTTACCAAGAAAGGTTTTTATTGAACCCCAGCTTGATTTAGTTTCCAACTGTTTTTTAATTTCGTGGAAATTTATATAGTAGATTGGTAGAGTTTTACCAAAGAAGCTCTTTTCCAGTCTCGGCTTCCAGCTATCACCTTCTCTATGCATGTAAAGATGAGAAAGAGTATGGTCATAATCTAAACCGCATTCTTTACTTTCAAAAAAACTATTTATTTCTAAGTTTATATTTTTATCACAGTTAAAAAAATCTTTTTCGGAAAATTTATCTTCACCAAGCCATTCAACCCCCATTGTGTAAAGTAGTGATTTTATAATATTAGTTTTTCCAGTGTTGTTGTAACCTACAATTGAAATTGGTTTGCCATTGCCCTCTTCAAAATCAGGAAAAACAATTTTTTGACCCTCACCATCAAAAGACCGATAATTTTTAATTTCTATTGAATTTATTTTTAAATAAGACACAATTTATTTATTAAAGTTAATTTTAAATTCTTCTAAAAAATTTTTAAGATCAACTGCTTGATCATTATCTTTGTATTTTTCTTGAATTATTTGTCTTTGCTCATCTGTTAAAACATCTTCTAAAATTCTAATTTTCATAAAAAAACCGCACTGTCACTAAAACTTCTAATTTTTCCATTTTCAATAACATATTCTAACAATTTTCGTTTTAAAAAATTATCACATTTTTCTAAAAAACTTTTTACTTCTGACTCTTTCAGTAATTCATCTCTTGTTTTTCGTTCATATTTTTCTCTAAATGGCTCTGAACGATTTTTATACGGTAAATTTTTATCAAAATTATCCAGTTCACTTTGCAACTCTTCAATTCTAAACTTTTGGTATTCTAAAACATCGTAAATAAAATCAATAAAAGCAAAAGCAGAATTTACAGCTAATTTTGCATGTCGTTTTGAAGGTTTAAACTTCCTACTATGACCATCTCCAGCAATGTTTCTTAAAGAAGCTAAACCGTTTAATATAGATGATAAACCTGTAATAATCTGCTTTAGAGAGTCATTTAATTGATTTTTTGGATCTAAATTTAATTCTTTTTTTAGTTTATTCCAGTATTGTTCAATTTTGCCATTTCTATCCAATTCTATATTAGTAGCTTCTTTATAAATTTCAATTAACACATCCTCAAGCAAACTTCTTACATTAGTAATTACCCCATCAAAATCACCTGAATCTAATTTTTTCTCTATTTTATCAAATTGCTCTAAAGCAAATTCTCTTGTAATTTTACCCTGATTATAAATTTTAATTGTTGAATTATCATCTTGAATAAAAAATACTGGTTCAATATCTGTTATTTCTATTTCTTGGTAATCTTCTGGAATCTCACTACCATATCTTGGTACTAAAAATTTTGAAGTATAGTTTATTGGTTGTTTATAATAATTATCAATTTTAAAAACTTTACCAATTTTACTATATAATTTTTCAACTTCTTTTATATCTTGGATTAATTTAATCAATTCTCTACTGGGCTCTGCATTAAAATTACGATTTGTTTTACTTTTTTGATTCATGAAATCAAACAAATCATTCAATCTACTATGAAAACTTATACAAATTTCTTTTTCTAAACCTTTTAAATTTGAATATATTTCTTCATATAAATAATTTTTAGAGTAATCAAACTCTTCTAATATTTGCTGAATTTTCTTATAAATTACTTCTTTTGAAACTGACATAAATCCTACCCATTAAACCCCTTATAAATTTCAAACAACCACTCCACCCTCTCTACATCGTCTTTGAAGCTGGTTTTTTTGGAAAACACCCCGTCAACCTTACGGTTGCCACCCCTCAAGAGGGGAATTGTCTGTAGGTAAGCTTCATCTACGGCTTTGTCCAATATCTGGTGAGCTTTGGTAAGTTCCGGTGGCATGGCTAAGGGGTCGTAGAGGTCGGCTAGGCTGGTATCTTTAAATTTGGCTCTGATTTCCAAAACCTCCTTTGCACATTTTTCTATTTTGGTTTTTAGATTCTCATTTTTGAGTTCTGGTTTATTTGGGATTTCACCGTCCACGCCTGACCATGGGAAGTTGTTGTAAACTACTAGATTTGAATAGCGATAATCAGATTTCATTCTTCCACAGGTATATTTTACCCAAGCCATATGCATTTTTGAAGTTAAGACTCCAAAGTGATAAAGATTTACATTTGGAACAATCAAACAAGTATCTCCAGCAATAAAATTAGACTGGAATAAACTTATTGGTATGTATTTTCTTCTTTCTGAACTAACTCTAGGAATTAAGATATAATCTGTATCAGGTTGTCTAATTTCTCCAAAAAGCATTGGAAATTCTCCTAATTTTCTGGTTGCTTCTCGACTACTTGATAATCTCAATTCTTTAACTTTTTCTACTCTTTCCATAACTAACGGAAGTTTTTTGAGTTCGGTCGGCAAAACATCTTTTAGCCATAAACACCACCTATTCTGTCCGTTTAGGTATTCCTTAGCACTCAAAAGTGGTTTGATATATTTCTCTGCTTCTGGCTCTTTGGCTATAAATTCTTGTTTTTCTTGCTCTGTAAACAAAAAATTACCTCCATCGTTTGGCATGTTTCCAAAAACAATTTCAGGCACATTACAAATTGGCTTGCTCCTTTTGGTTATCACCACATTATCCGCTTCCACCAAATACGGATTGATA
Organism: uncultured Candidatus Saccharibacteria bacterium; assembly: GCA_964434775.1. Classification (GTDB taxonomy): domain Bacteria; phylum Patescibacteriota; class JACMRA01; order JACMRA01; family JACMRA01; genus CAYSWH01. The sequence goes on from CAYSWH010000005.1 coordinate 18,121, forward strand.
TTTTTGACGGTTTTGGGGACTGGTTCGGCTTTTAAATCTGGGTAGGTGAAGAGGATTTTTGGTTGCGATGAAAATGGCGATGAGGGCATCGCCTCTACGGAGGATGCTACTCTAAACCCAATAATAATTACGGTTACTTGGGCTTTTCCTCGTGCCTCACTTGTCCAGCTAAAACTCTTGTGAGCAAATTTAATCTCCACCCCAAACCGTTTAAACATCTCGCCCCAAAGTATTCCCACCTGTTCACCTTGACTAATCGAATTAGTGGATACAAAAGCCGCTTCAATTTTTGGATTTTGATTTAATAGCTCCCCAGCCTTGATATACCAAGCGGTTACATAATCCATAACTCCAGCACCATTCACCCCACTAAAAATTTCTTTCATCTCGTTTCGTTGCTCTTTAGATTGAAGCCGTGAACCCACAAACGGAGGATTGCCGATGATGTAGATTTGTTGATTTTGCCAATTTTGTTGTAGAGGCGAACCTGTTTCGCCATTATGGAGGGATAGACCCTCCGCTACAGAATCGTTGTTCGTCATCAAATTCTCCAGTCCAGCCAAATTTCCTTTTGGCGAATAATTGCCGTTTAGCACTTCCTCCCAGCTAACTTTTAAGGCATTTTCATGAACTATAGTTGCCTGTTTTTTTAGAGGAATACGGACAAAATACTGACCCAGATCTTTAGAAAGTTCTATATTAGCAATGTGATCCATCAGCCACAGAGCAGTTTCAGCGATTTTGGCAGGAAATTCCTCTATTTCAATTCCATAAAATTGATCAACATCAACTACAGAAAACAAAGAGGAATCTAAGGCTTCAGATCCATTTTTGTTTAAAAGTTTGATAACTTCCAATTCCAAATTTCGAATTTCTCGATAAGTTATAACCAAAAAATTTCCACAACCACAGGCAGGGTCAAAGAATTTTAATTTTCCAAGTTTTTTGTGAAATTCCTTTAGCTTGTTTATATTCTTTTTACTCTTTTCAAATTCTTCCCAAAGATCATCCAAAAATAATGGCTTGATAGTTCTAAGAATTATTTTCTCTTCAGTGTAATGAGCTCCAAAACTTCTTCTTTTGTCTTTGTCCATGACGTATTGAAACAGTGAGCCAAAAATGGCAGGGCTAATTCCAGACCAATTGAATTTGCAAGCTTTGATCAAAGTTTGTCTCATTTTGGAATCAAACTGTGGAGTTTCCATATTTCTAGCGAAAGCAAAAAGACCTCCGTTAATGTAGCAAAACCTAGCCAAATCTTCATCCAAATTTTTTAATCTTTCCTCTTCAGGTTTGTTTAAAATCTCAAAAATATATTTAATTTGAGAACCTAAATCACTACCATCCTTATTAGTCCTATTGATTAAATAGTCTGTAAAAATCGACTTTTCAAAAATATTTGTATCTTCAGCAAAAAGAATAAAAAGCAGTCTAACCAAAAAAATCTCCAAATCATGTCCATGATAACCAACCTCAAACAAATCATCGTGAATTTGCCCCATCAATTCAGCAGCCTGAATATTCACCATCTCCTGATTTTCATGAATTGTAGAGATTTGCCCACCCATGAACTTAAAACTGTCAAGATGTTCAGGTAAATTTTCAGTTTTTATTTCTAAAACTTTACCTGCCTGTTTATCTTCTAATCTTATATTTTCAAAATCTGAAACGATTGCGTAATTTGGATATTCTTCATCACTCAAATCAACCAAATATTCACTACTTTGGGTTTGAGCTTTGTCCAAATCTTCCCCTTTTGATTTATGTTCACAAATCAAAATACCAGGCCAAAAAACATCGATAAAACCTCCTTTTTTATTCCCTAATCTTTGGGTATATTTTTCAAAGTCAGCCACTCTTTTTCTTTCAATTCCAAAGATATGAAAAAACTCATTCCAAAAAGTATCTTTTTCGGCTCGTTCCCGACTTTCATCTTTCCAATCATTAGCAAATTTAATCGCTCTACTTTTGATTTCGTTTGGAGAAATAGGCATGTCCCAAAATTCTTTAGAAGTTTTGAATTTTAGACAAGTTTAAAAGGTGAGTGAAGAATTTGAAAAGCAGAAGCTTTCCTCTACGGATTTTATTTTTAAAAACCACCCTGTCAAAATGGCAAGGCAGGCCTACCTCTACGACCACTTCTTAGTCTTGAAACCGCAAGGGTTGTGTTGCGGGATGATTAGGTGATTAGAATTTTAATTTATAGTCTATCCGAATATAACCTATACATGCTTGTTACGGCGATCTTGTTTCGGCATCTCTTTCGAGAGTAGATCCTGAAATAATAATTGTCATTCCGAACTTGTTTCGGAATCTCTTTCGAATAGATCCTGAAATAAATTCAGGATGACGGGGCAGTTTTGGTTTTCAGGATGACTGTGTGGTAAATTCAGGATGACGGGATAGCAAATTCAGCATGACCATTTGGCAATTGACGGAGTAAAATTTGGAATTGTCTAGATTTAAGAGGGGCTATATCTCAAGAAATAACGAGTTCCATCAAAACCTTTATCCAAAGAGGATCAAAAGGATGCCGCCGGCGCGAGTAATCAGGCCAATATGGGTATCATCAAGTTTGTTTTTGATTATTATATGCAAGTAAATTAGTTAAATTAAGTACCGCGGAGCAGAATAGAAGTGTAACTCCATTTTGTAAGGCTCGTTGACTTACTTAATCTTTGGATTAAAAATGTTAAACCCGGTCTTGACTGAATGTGGCTGGAGGTCTATCAAGTTTATATGCTTGATAATCGAATTATTCTCTCAGGTTTATGGGTAGCGGTTATGCTTGTCTACCTTCTTGGAGACGTACTCAGGATTTTTAGCGAGGATTACAACACCGGAAAAATGGGTGAGGACAAAAAAAAGATTACTAAATCTATGTGGTTGGGTATCTCTTTTTTGATGGTTTTGCCCATTATCATGATGGTTTTTTCGTTAATCCTGGATTATCAACTAATCAGATGGACAAACATTGTCCTAGCCGGATTTTTCTTTCTTTTTAACCTCGTAGGTCTACCAACTTACCCTTCGGCTTACGATAAATTTTTGTTGGTGGTGAGCATGGTTTTTAACGGGATGACTATTTGGTACGCCTGGACTTGGATTATTTAGTTTTTATTTTTGGTCCGAACTGAACCAGCCCATTTCTAAGCCTAATTATATTACCCGTCTTTCGATCAGGAAAAACAGGGTTTTTGTTATTCAAAGACAAACAGAGCTATCTTGTTCTTAATTTTCTTTCCTTGTAACAGCATTAATTGATAAAGAGCCATGGATGATATTTGTAAATATAAGAAATATTCTGAATTATTTACGGATAAAACCCAAACAAACTACTCCCCAAGCAATAAGCTGAAAATAGCCATCCTGGCCCATAGTCCGTTAGCAGCTTGTTCAAAGTAAATGGCTCTTGGATCCTTGTCGATTGTCGGGTGTATTTCCGGTTTGATTTTGGAATCAATGGGAAGCGGACTCATTATCAGAGCTTTACTACTGCCCAAGGTTTTTTTATCAAGTTGATACACCCCGTTTTGATATCTTTCCTTGTCTTCTTTATCCATTCTTTCCAGCTGGGGCCTGGTGGAGTAAATTACGTCCAAATCGGCAATTTCTTTTTTAAGGTTTTCCATTTTACCTTCTTGATAATCAATTTCACACTCGCTAAGTTCTTCTTTCGCATGTAAACTTGCCGGAGCAATAAACTTCATTTTGACTTCGTATAACTTAAGAAGTTTTGCCAAAGACTTAACCGTTCTCCCGTGCTTGATATCTCCTACAAAGCCTATTTTGAGACTTTTCAGATCACCAAATCTTTGTTTGAGAGTGAACAGATCCAATAAGGCCTGAGTGGGATGCTCATTACTTCCGTCTCCACAATTTACCCAACTGATTTGAGAAAAATTTTCGGCAGCAAAACTTGGAATGAAGGGGATATGAGTACGTAGAGCGATAAAATCCGGCTCATAACCGGCATACATTTGTAGAGTATGTTCCAGCGTCTCCCCCTTTTGAATTGAGCTGTCCTGTGTACCAACCACTGTAACAATCCCGCCTCCCAGCTTGAGCCAAGCAGTTTCCGTGGACACTCTAGTCCTGGTGGAGTTGGCCCAAAAAATTGAATACAGGACCTTCCCTTCAGCTATTCTGCTGTACTTCTTGGAATTCTTTTTGATCGACGTGGCCCTTTTTAAAAATGTTTCTAAGGCTTTGGTTGAAAATTGCTCTATAGAAACCAGACTGTTACCCTTAAAATCTTTCTTTGAGTTGATTTTACGTATTTCCACCATAGCAGTATTTTTCCAATAATAGGTAAGATGCCTTGAAATGTCAATTAAATTGGCAACTTTGGTCTGCAGGTTAAAGAACCAAGCCAATACTTACGATTACAGCAGTTCCATATATTAGTAAACCTAAATCTACGATTACGAAGGAAATTTGGCAGCAATTTGAAATACTAATTTGAGAAATTTCACCCTGAATCATTTCAGGGTCGTTTTGTTTGAAGTCACTGGATTCAATGGCAGATTTGAAATGATAATCATAAAGAATTGGCGTCTAGAAAAACTAATTATCCATGCTTATGAATAAGTCAAAGACGGCGTGAAGGTTTGATTAGTTATAGTCTATCCGAATATAACCTATACACCTGTCACGGCGAACTTGTTTCGACATCTCTTCGAATAGATCCTGAAATAAATTCAGGATGACCGATTGGCAAGTGACGGAGTGGAATTTGAAAATGTCTAGGTTTAAGAGGAGTTAGCTATACAAGAACTTAACTGACAAATTTTTTTACGAAAAAAGGATTCGAGTCGACTCCCGTTATAAACAATAATTCAGTGTATCCAACCAATGAACGCTTATTTAGACGTCATAAAGTATTTTTTGAGAAAGTAGTTAAAAAAAGGTTTTTGTAGAAAGGGAAATGTATCAAAGAGCCAGAGGAGTCTTTCTTGGTATTTTTTGTATTTTAGGATTTCCTTAAGTTTCTCAAAATTATAATTTTCGTCCAAAATGTGTTTTGCTACATCTACACTGCTGGTCATGGCAAAGGCAATTCCTTCCCCGGTAGGAGCGGAAGTTAACCCGGCAGCTTCGCCGACCAAATATTTATTCCCGAAGTGGTGACCCTGATAAAGACAGTTAACAGGCATCCCTTCAATCTTTCCTTTGGAATAGTCAACTCCGAATTTGTCCAAATAATCATTTAATATCTCTCTGGCTTTTTTGGAAGAAGTAATTAATTTGGGATTATAGTAAATTCCGGCAGATAACTTGTCTTTGAGCGGGAATATCCAGACGTAACTGGTTTTCATTTTGTCAAAATCAATTACCCAGAGAAATTCTTTGTAATCCATATCCGGAATGATGTATTGCATTCCTTGAAAGAGCCGATTTTCCAGTCTCAGAAAACGTCTAACCATGGAAGTAGAGCCGTCGGCATCGATCAGATATTTATAAAAAATTTTCTTGGTTTCCTTGTTTTCATTGATTAAAATATAGTCTTCGTGGACCTCTTTTGCCGTAGTCTTGTTTCTCACTTCAATGTTATTATACTGCTCAAGTTGTTTGAGTTGGAATTGCCCAAGGTCACCCCTATCTACAGTACTTATCGGATAATCAGCATAGAATTTTTTACCCCCAACTTCAAAGTACTGTCTTTCAAAATCTCTAACCCTATCTTCCGGCAAATCAAATTCCTTATCCCACTCAGTGAGGCCACCGGCACAAGTTTTAGGTCCAATAACCTCTTTTCTATCGATTATCAAAACTTTTTTGTCCGAACCGCCCAGTGTTTTGGCAGCATTTAAACCACCGGGACCGGCACCGATAATAACTACATCAAAATTCTCCGAAACAACTTCCGCCATAAATCAAAAAAAAATATATTAAACAAGTAAAATAATTGTTTTCATTATAAAAATTTGCCTATCCGGTAATTTTGTCAAGGGTGCTTATACAGATAAAAAAGATATTTTTAAGAGTTAGAAATTTTACTAAACCAAATTTTGTTTTATGACTAAAACATCCGAGAATACTTAATTTTTCAGAAAATAACCAGGGTTGATTAAATTTCTTTTTTCCTGAAATCTTATGAAGAAACTATTATGGAGTATTATTTTATTAGTGACTTACATATTGGCGGTGACAGCTTTCTGCATAAATGCCAATTTGAAGAAGAGCTGATACGGTTTTTGAAATTCCTGGAGAAGGATAGACAAGACTTAGAATTAATTTTGGTGGGTGACACCTTCGGTCTCTGGGAAATGACCGAAGAGGAAGGAGTTAATAAGCTAAAAACCATCATTGAAACCCACCCCTTGCTTTTCAAACAATTCCGAGAAAGCGGAAAAAAATATCAAATAACTATAATTCCCGGAAACCATGATCATGACCTGGCTTGTTTCCCGAAGTTCGTCGATTTGCTAAGTGAATACAATCTTAATTTAATTCAAAAACCTCATATTCTCAGGAAATTGGAGGAGGTAAAAATATGGATTGAGCACGGCAGTCAATATGACGAATTTAACCGAACTCCGGATTTTGGAAATGCTTACGCCCACCCTCTCGGATATTGGGTAACTTCACTGATCGTTTCAGCAGCCGCCAAAAGAGCCAGGCTTGTTAAACACAAATGGATCAAGGATATTCAATCCGTATATCCGGGAGAGCTAATTCCCCACTGGTTTTTATCCAATTATTTTTATAAAGAAATGAGTCTTTGGCTCAAAATTATCTTCTACCCTTTTGTTTTCTTGATATTTATGATAATTCTGGCTTTTTTCTTTGTAGCTTTGGAGCAAACTCCTTTATTTGACATTGATTTAATCAGACAATCTGCCGGCTGGCTCGGCTTTCTTAGCAACCTGGCAGAATTGCTCACAGTTATAGCCATTTACTATCTGTTTGCCCTACTCTTAGTCTCACTTCCGATTTTCTTGATACTTCTGGATCTGAGACAAACTCTCAAAAGATACGGACTCACCGGGTTTTCTACTTTTAAAAAAGTTAAGCATGAAGAATATCGAAAGGCTGCCGGAAAAATCTTTGCTGAAAACAAAGAAGTGCAAATATTTGTTTATGGTCACACACATATGCCTTCGCTTACCGTAAAAAACAATAGAATAGCCATAAACACGGGTACTTGGGTAAAATACCTGCATAGAATACCTGCCAAAGTATTTTTTCTTCCGGATATTTACTATCCAACTTACAATCTTAACTATTTTAAAGTGACCAAAGAGAAGAAGAATATCGTAGTTGAATACCACTCCATCTCCAAAGAGTTTGATATTCGGGAGGATTTGACCTTTTTGCAAAGAAGGCTAATTACTCAAAAAAACATTACCAAATTGCGTTCTAAAGTTCCTTCAAGAACTACTATTCCAGTTAAAAACTAATATGCTATGTCTTCTGTCAAAATCGTCTACCCAATTCCCAGTGCTTTTAAGCCTGAGCAAATTTCCAAGCTTAAACAATCATATCCTAAAATCAAATTCTATGACACCTTTCCTGAAAAAAAAGATGAATTAATTGAAAGAATTAACGAAGCGGAGATTGTTATTGCTTCTTCGCTAAACTTCTACTACGAAGATAGCATATTTCAAAGTTGTCCCAGATTAAAATATATAATTTGTTTGGCAGTCGGTTATCAAAATATGATCGACGTTGAACAAGCCTCAAAAAGAAACATTCGTGTTAGTAATATCCCCGGTTTTAACATCCAAGCAGTTGCCGAAATGGCTTTTGGGCTTTTGTTAAACCTAATTAAGAAAATATCCAAAGTAAATGCTGAATTTAAAAAAGGTTGGTGGCCGGAAAATGAGTTTGATGATTGGCACCTGGGACAAAACTTACAAGGAAAAGAATTCCTGCAAATCGGTTACGGCTCAATCGGACAAAAAATAGCCAAATTTGCAGAAGCCTTCGGTTGCCGAGTAAATTATATTAATTCCCGTACTGGTTCTGACGAGATTCAAAAACTTCTCTCCGAAGCGGACGTAATATCCATGACCCTTCCTTCCAACCCTTCTACCCTTAATTTTATGAACAAAGAAAGGCTTAATAACCTCAAAGAAACAGCTTTTCTGATTAATGTGGGCCGGAGAAGTACTCTCGATCAAAAATATTTACTAAAGTTACTCACAGAGGAAAAAATTGCCGGAGCCGGACTCGATGTCTACACCAATGAGCCGCAACTAGGAGAAAATCCGATTTTTGAACCTGAACTGGAAGAACTCATCAACCTACCCAACGTCACAGCCACTCCACATATCGCTGCCGATACTTATCAAACCCTGGAAAATCTACAAGAGGAGCTAATTAAAATCTTGGATGCGTATTTTCAGAATAAACCTATCTACCTGGTGAATGAAAAATAAATTATTGCGGAGGTGGACACCCTTCCAATTGCTGGCCCGGAACTTCTTGCTGTCTGGCCTCACAACCTAAAAGACCCAACAGAACATTGTAAGGAGGTTGATTTTCCGGATGTAATTCCATCCTGGCCCTCTCAAACCACTGTACTTGATACTCATTACCTTCAATTTCCATAGGAATTACCGGAGTAAGAGGTAGACCAAAAAGAGCTAAACTATCATTGTGTTCAATTACTCCATTACCATTCAAATCTATTCCGTCGCTTTGCCATCTTTGCAAAATTTCGCCGCAAACATTTTTCTTGGTTTCAGCAAAATATAGACAGCCGTCGATAGGTGCTTCTTGCCATTCGCCCTTTTGCCAGTCAATCCCTCTGTATTCTAAAAGCTCAGCACCTAGTCTCCCCAACAATACATCATATGGAGGTTGATTTTCCGGATGTAATTCCATTCTATTTCTTTGAAACCATTGAATGTTGTATTCACCGCCTTCAATAAGATCTACTCTCTCATTCTCCATAGGCAAACCAAAAACAGAAAGACCTCCCCAATTATTCCACCGCTGTTTTATAAGACCTTGGGTTACACTAGAAACACCTACAAAACTTTGAGGATATTCATCATAGATACCAACCTCCCCTTCAATAGGGCCGGAAGAGTTATTCCTTATTTGTAAGAAAGCTTGATTCTGTAATTTCATGATTTCCTTTTGAAGAGGTGTCATATATTTAACCCCGGGAGTATCCATGAGATTCTCTACTCCCGGATAGAATTCGTAAACAGGTGCACCAAAACAGGTGTTTCCGTTTTCTTCATATGGCACTTCCTGATTGAGATTGTTGTAAGCCTCCCTAGTAAAATCATTTAGATCATTAATATCCAAAAACAACTCCGTCCCTTTTAACCAGATTTCCAAGAAAAAAGTCTCGTAACCTTCATTTAATCCAAAATTATGGCTTAATTCATGTAGCACACTATAGTCAATATATCCTTGATCAGCGTTAGAGACAAAGGCTGTATCTACTTGTTCACGCTCAGTAAAAGTAAATGATTTGGCCCTGTACTTAACATTTGTATTTAAAATAAAGACTATGGAATCAGGTTCTTGACTGCCAAGGTTTTTTGCTATCTCGTCAGCCTCACGATTGTCTCTAATAATTAATACATCGGAACCCTCTTCATAGTCAATATTCATAGATGTGGGAACGTTCAAATAAGCAAAAGACAGGTTATCCAAAAAATTGAGATCGTTTTTGGCTTGTCTGGCAACAGATTCAAGCTGAGAAGTCATTTGTCCGTTATCCGAAAAACCGATGCCGGCAAACAGTATATTTCTGGTACTTTGAGAAAAACTGCCACCATCTAAACCAATTACATTCTCTTCATTTGGTAAAGCCAAGTTCTCATCAAGTGTAAAAAGATTATTTACATTGGTATACCCGCTATGAACATTTTCTGGACTGAAAGTCTTACTTTCAGGAAACGACTGTGCTGAAAAACCTTCTTGGACAGTGGAATTTGTGTTAGGGTCAGTGTTAGGGTCAGTGTCAAGCTCACAGTAATCATAACCGCTAGCCTCTACAACAATATTTTGAGCGGGAATCAAGAGAAAACTTGAAGCTATAATTATATTTACCGCTATAAATTGAAATATTTTATTAAGTATATTTTTATTGGCCATATGGATTAGCATTCTTTTTACTTACAATTATCAAAATTAAAGGTGGCGACTCTCTCAATTTTCGATAGATCCAATTTTCGATATTGGTCCTCGACCTTGATATGCAAAACTTGATCCGGCACCTCATTGATATTAATTAACTCAGGAGTTTCTCCTTTTTTTGCGAAATCTGATTCTAAGCCATAAACTAAGTAATTCTTTTGCAGGTCAGCCCGATTTTCCTCACAGATTGCCTGGATTTTTATTTGGTTAGGGGTTGGATTAGGTAAAGAAAACCTATTCTTGGAGCTGTCAGCTAAAGCGCAATCGGAAAATTCTACCAAGACTTCCTCGGACTTTGTATATGAGCTAACTGTTCGAAAAATATCTTTTCCATCTTCTCCGGTAATAGCAATAACCAGACTCCCTTTTTCTGTCCCTCCGGGAATTTCTATTGTTTCCGGAGTTTTTCCTTCCTGCTTTATATCACCCTCTCTGACTGCCAGAAAGTCTCTGGAAAGTTCCCTGCCGTCGTCCAGACAAACTGCCTTTAAATTAATCGAAGTAAAATTACTCGATCCACTCGAACCATCAACGTTACATTTATCCAAGTGAAAGACTACATTGTTTTCAGGTTGAACTTTTTCTACCGGCTTAGTGGCGATTTGATTTCCTTGATTATCAACTAATACTACGTTAATCCAACCGCCTAAAGAAACTCTTCGAGTGTGAGGGGTAACAAACTTATTTCCTTGCTCGTCTTGATAAGAATTATGTTTAAATTCTTGCCCGTCCGGAGACATTCTATGCAACTCATGAACAACATTTAATTCTCTATTGTCGGTTTTGCAATAAGCTCTTACAGTCAAATTTGCTCCGGTAGAAGCACCGGCTAGATTAAATTGATTGTAGAGAAAACTAATCGAGGCAACAGAAACAATTATTATTAAAGAAATAGCTCCCGCCAAAATTGATCCGTATCTTACCGGGTTATCATCAAATTTCTTTCGGTAATTGTGAATATACTTGCTCACTTTTTTGGATAAACCTTTGAATTCAGGCGAATCTTTCTTCTTTTTTTCTTTGTGTTCGGTATTTTTTTTAGATTTAAGACTCATAAATAAGGAAGTTTAGTAATAATTATTTAGAAAGAGACTAAATTATATGAAAAAAGGAAATTTCTCCACCTTCAATTTAATTATCACGTAAGAAAATAATATAGTCAAAAAACAATAAACTTGCGCCCAAAAATGTCCGTCTCAACAAAATTATTTATTCAACCAATTTATAATTTTCGGTTAAGCTCTCTACCTCCTTTTTCTTTCCGTAAATCAAAACTCCCAGTAGGCCTACTTCATCACTTTGTTTAGATTCATGGGCCTGTTTTACTTTTTCGTCATCACTGCTGTCCTGCATTTCTTGGGTAAAGACAGTCACTTGCAAACCTTGCTTTTCTGCCTCTCTTTTCAGCTCCCATAATTTCTGCCTGTTATCTGTCTGTTTATTCATTATAGAATGTTGAATATTCATCGGTAGATATTCACCTTCCTTAGTTTTGGAGCCGTCCAGGTGAATCAACTGCTTTCCCTCTCTTGCTCCCAAAGAAGCTGTCAGATGAGCAACAGTATTTAATTTGGACCAAAATGGTCTCTCGGGGGTATTCAAAATAACTGCATGAGCAGTCATAGTAACCCCGGATTTACCTATCGAGTTATCCTCGGAACGAACATGAGGGAATGTGACACACTCTTTAATGTGCTTTCCAAGTAAAAACGACAATATTCTTTCACTGGCACCAAAACCGGCCATCGGCGGCGTGCCTAACTCCAAAGCCTTGACGTAATCGTTATCCATAAACTGAGCCTCTTCGTCTCCGGCATCACGGGCAGCCTGTTGATCTTCAAAACGACCAAATTGATCCACAGGATCATTTAGTTCACTAAAACACTTACCAAGTTCGGCTGTGCCTGCCACAATTTGCCATCTCTCGGTCAAATGAGGTTGATCGGGATTTCGCTTGGCTAGTGGCTCTAATTCAACAGGCACGAGAGCTAAAAATATTGGATTATGCATATTGATCCTGGCAGTCTTTTTGTAAATTTTGTCCATTACCCTAGGAACATCGGCGTTAACTTCCAACTCAACATTATTCTTTTCAGCTATTTCCTTGAGTTCCTGCAAATCCTTGTTTTCCAAGTCAACTTTCCCGGAAGAATAATGTCTAATAGCATCAAAGTAAGAAATTACCGGCCACCCTTTTAAGTCTTGATCTAAGTCTACTTGCTTCTTGACCTCTTCGGCCGAAATAACTGTATCATGCCCAATCACCAAACCCCAACCGTTTTCTTTAGCCTCTCTTAAGGTACACCATTCTCCCCAATCTACTTCATGTCCGTAATAATCTATCTGAGTTAATTGGCCCAATATTTCCTCAACAATCCTTTGGTATACTCTTTTCATTAATTTCATTCCGTCTGTATAATCGGCATATGCCCAATACCATTCAATCTGAGTGTATTCCTGCAAATGCTGCGGACTGGAGCCTTCATTCCGAAAGATTCTCCCGATCTCAAAGACCTTTTCAAAACCCCCGGCAATTAATTTTTTTAAAGGCAACTCCAAAGAAATTCGTAAATAAACATCTTGATCTAATTCATTGTAAAAAGTAGTAAAAGGCTTCGCCTCGGCCCCTCCCGGGATGTGTTCAAAGATAGGACACTCTACTTCCAAAAAACCTTCCTTAATAAGCTCTTCTCTCCAAATACTCCAATATTTGTGCTTTAATCTGACTAAATCACGAACCGAAAGATCATTTTGATCTTTAGTATTCATTTTAAAATCAACTACCCTGTTGGTGTATCGCTCTTCAAAGTTCTCATAATCCATTTTTTCCGGCAATATTCGTAAAGATTTAGTCAAAATTGAAAGTTTACGCACAAAAAGACTTGGCTCGCCCCTTTGAGAGTAGTCCAGATAACCTTCAGCCTGAATATAATCACCCTCGTCAACCAGAGACTTTAGAGAAGAAAAACTCAAACCTTGTTCTACGGAATCTTCTGCCGGTAGAAAATCCCTTCGAAATATTAACTGGAAACCTTCTGGAAGACTCTCATCCTCGATTGTTGTAAAAGCGATTTTCCCACTTACTCTCTTGGATTTAATGCGACCAACTAAAGTCCCTTCTTTGTCTTGATTGCCTACAAGATAACTTTTTTCTTGAAAGAGTTTTTTTGCTTCAGATAAATTATAATCTCGCCTACTCTTTACAGAATAAGGATCGTGCCCGAGTTCTCGAATTCTTTTTACCTTTTCAAGCCTTATATCTCTCTGAGTCTCTGCAGAAGAGTAAGAAATGTTTTTATCTTGCATAATTTAAATCGATTTACCCAATAATTGTTTATGAAATTGAGTAAATTAGCCCTTTTCGTCAAATGATGTGCTTTGATCGATTGCCCTATTGTGTCAACCGAAGCTCTCATAATACAGCCATATTTAATCATAACAACTCAAATACTAATTAAATCCAACTTCTTTAACTGCTTCGGCTATAAGAATCTATTTCTCGAAAAGCAGGGTTAATATACTTAATTATATCAGTCGGTAACAGACAATTTTCGTTATATTCATTCACCGCTAAATCGGCAGCCAACCCATGTAAAAAAACTCCCAAGTGACAAGTATCCAAACCGGAGTATCCTTGGGCCAGCAAACCCGTTAAAATACCTGTCAAGACATCGCCGGTCCCGGCTTTAGCCATCCCCGGATTACCTGTTGAATTAAAAAAAAGTCTACTATCAGGAGAAGCAATCACCGTGTGAGCACCTTTGAGAACCAGGAATACATTAAACTCAGCAGAAAACTCCCGGGCTAACTCAAGTCTTTTTTTACTATCAACCAAGAAATGCTTTTTACTGTCCTTGCTGTGACGGGCATAACCTTTCCATGAATTGACTATCCTCTGAAACTCTTTGAGGTGAGGTGTGAGTATACTGCCGGATGGAATTAAATTAAACAATTTATGTTCGGCAATTAAATTTAAGGCATCAGCATCCGCTACTACAGGTTTTTGAGTTTTATCAAAAAGATTTTTTAGTGCTTTTACCGTCAAATATTTTTTACCAAGACCCGGTCCCAGTCCTATAGCCGAGAAAGTATCAACTTCCAAAGTTTCAAAGCCGGTAAGCTCATACTCATCAATATCGGTTTTCACAATTACCTCCGGAAGTCTGGATTGAAAAGGTATCGAACCGCTTCTCGGGATATAGGCAAATGTGTAGCCAACTCCGCTTCTAATACAGGCCTGTGCAGCCATCAAAATCGACCCAAAAAGACCGTAACTGCCACCGACTAAAAGGGCCTTACCGTAAGTACCCTTGTGAGTAAATTTTTTTCTTCCGGAAATTAGTTTACCAACAGTTTCACGGTCGATCATTTCACCATATGGTTCTAACTTTTCCAGTTTTTCTCTACTGAGAGATAGAGGGATTAACCCCCACTCTCCGACATACTCATAATTTTCGGCAAAGAATAGACCTAGTTTGGGCAAGCCTAGTGTTAAAGTATGATCGGCTCTTACAATCACTCCTGAATTAATCTCGTCGCTAAAGAAACCTGAGGGTAAGTCAAGAGAAATCACTTTTGAGGAACTATTGCTTATGAATTTTACAGCTTCTTTCGGCAACCCTTCCAAAGGTCTGTTAAGCCCCGTGCCAAAAATACAATCAACCAGGATGTCACTAAAATTAGTCTTCGAAAGATCTTCTGAATTTTTAACTTCAATAATCTCTATCTCTTTTTGAATTTCTGAGAGATATTTAAGAAAGAGATGCGAATAGTCGTTTTTGTATTTAAGTATAATTACTTGCGTTTTAAAACCGATTTTGTGAAGTCGACCTGCAATCGCCAGGCCATCTACTCCATTCGTTCCAAGACCGCAAATCACTTGAACATGTTTATCCTTTCTCCCTTCTTCCAACTTAAGCACCGCCTTTTCAAAACCGTCAACCACCTCGGAAATAAGCTCATCTACTAAAAGACAGTTAGTGGTGGTATGCTTGTCCAAGAGAATGTACTTATCGATAGGAAGAATTTTCATAACAAAATCAATTCACTAACTAAAAAAATCAGAGAAACATCTAAAATGTCAATGGTATTTTATTTAACGTCTTCACAACTGTCCACGTAAAAGACTACCGGAATACTTTCATGTACTTCCAGAGTTCTACTCTCGATCGGCTCTCTATTTCCTTCTAAAATAGTAATATTAACGTAACTACCCACATCGACTTTTTCACTACCAGGAGTATACTTTAGACTACTAAAATCATTCTTCAAAATTTTTGAATTACTTGAGTTAGGCATATTTAGATGATAGTATTTTACTACCGGTACAGTCCTTGAGGATTCACAGAAGGTTTTAATCACTATTTCCACCTCATTTACTGAGGCACCTGCCTCTCCTTGCCTCTCAGAAAAATCTGTCATCAAGAAATCGATTAAAACAAAGACAGCAATTATAATCATCAATAAGACCAAGAGATGAAATTTGTATATTTTAACACGCTTAAAAAGTTTATTGATCATATATTCCGGTCTACATAATGAAAACGAGAACTAACCGGAGATGACTCCTTACTCTCGATTCAAAAAAATAAAGTACGCTTTTTCACAAGTTTAATCTATTAAATTATACCCCATAATCCAAAACTTGCCAAATTTGAAATAATTGCTTCTTTATGGGAGAAAGTAAGGGCCTGCTAAATTGACAAAGATAAGCAACTAGATTATCCTCTAAAAAACAAAAAATATGGTTGAGTTTAAAACTAAAAAAAATAAGAATTTTGTAACAAACTTTTTTTCTGCTCTAGTTGGTCTCTTAGTAGGGGTTTTTGGCTCTTTGATTTTTCAAGACTACAAAAACAGGAAAGATCTATCTGCAAAAATTCAAAAACTAAGCACAAAGGATTTAAAAGCCGGCACCGGACGAGAAGTTAAACAGGGTGACTACCTTTTAGCTCATTATGTTGGGTACTTGGCGGATGGAATTAAATTTGATGATACCTACGAAAAAGACCAGCCTCTGGTTGCCCAAATCGGAGTTGGCCAGTTGATTTTAGGCTTGGAGAAGGGAATACTTGGCATGAGAGAAGGAGGTACCAGAAAAATAATTATTCCGGCTGAATTAGCTTACGGAAAACAAACAATGCCGAGCATTCCAATTGATTCAGCTCTAATTTTTGAAGTAGAAGTTCTTGAAGTCTTAGACCTTTCCGGTTAATGTTTAAATCTCAAAACTTTCCAAATTTAATTAGTCTCAGCAGAGGCCTTGTATTAAGTCCACTGTTCATACTTGTAGTTTATGTAATCCAAAAAACCGAACAAGAAAATTTACTTTTTTGGCTAATTCCGGCCTGGATTATTCTTTTTGCTTCTCTTTTAAGTGACATATTGGACGGCAGTTTAGCGAGAAAATATCAGACAACTTCGGATCTTGGAGTATATCTGGACCCTCTAATAGATAAAATATTCATTAATTCAGCATATTTGAGTCTAATTATTTGTAATTTTGTACCTGTCTACCATTTTCTGTTTTTACTTATCTGGGTCATTAGGGATATAACAATCATTTATTTGCGTACAATTAAAAGGGGTCTTTCTCTAAAAGAGCCTTTTCTCTTGGCAAAGGGAAAAACATTTTTTCAAGGAATTTTATTGTCATTAATCGTCTTTTCATTTACCCTGAAAGAAATTTATATACCCCTTTATGAAAATATTAAAAGTTTACTTAACTTGAGTATCATTGTTTTGACAATTATTATAACAAGTTTAATTATCTTTACATTTTTCGGGTATTTATGGAAATTCTCTACCAAACGCTAGTTTTTTTGCTGATCCCCGGCTTGGCCAATATTTTTCCCTCCTTACTAAAAAATATCAAAATAATGGAAGGACCGGTAGATCTTGGCCTTAAATATAAAGGGAAAAGAATCTTCGGTGATAATAAAACGATTAGAGGTATTGTTTTGGGAAGTCTACTCGCCACTTTATTAGGTTTTTTATTGTTTGGATTTTATGAGATTAACCCAAATCTGGGGCATTTAAGCAATCTCGAAATTTTTTCTTTTTGTTTCATAATGTCTTTACTTAGCCTTAGCGGAGATTTACTTGGAAGCTTTCTTAAGAGACAGCTTAATATTACTCCCGGTGACTCACTCTTGTTAGTCGATCAAATTGATTGGATAGTTTTTCCTTTGATATATTATTACATACTTTTTGGCCCTCAAGACTTGATATGGGCAACAATTTTTCTTGCCCCGATATGTCACCTTAGTATTAAATTGATTGCCTATTATCTAAGAATTGAGAAAAAAGCGATTTAGATATGGAAAAAAAATTAATTATCTTTGACTTTGACGGAGTAATTGCTGACGGATTTCCTTTTGGAAGAAAAAATCTACATTCTTCTTACATAGAATTGGCCGAGAAATATGAAAGTTTAAGTCGCCTTAAATTTGAAGAATTCACAATTAAAAATCTAATTAAGTCAGGTATAAAATTAAATCCTCTCAAATATCCCAACTTTCTTAAAGATCTGTTTCATATATATAAGCGAAAAAAATATGACTTGATCCTTCATGAAGGGATTGACGAAGTAGTTAAGAGTCTTGCCGGAAAAGAGTACCTCATTACTATTGCTTCCTACACTTTTTCAAACGTAATCAACTGGTTCTTAAAAAAACACTTGTTGCAAGAACACTTTATCAAAGTATTG
The DNA here is from genome assembly GCA_964434775.1 of uncultured Candidatus Saccharibacteria bacterium. Lineage (GTDB taxonomy): Bacteria > Patescibacteriota > JACMRA01 > JACMRA01 > JACMRA01 > CAYSWH01. Next base: position 35,933 of record CAYSWH010000005.1, read on the forward strand.
GGACCTAATCACAATTTGCACAAATATCACAATTTATTAAAGTTAATGAAAACATTTAAGGTCAAACCTGAAAACACCGTTTTGATAACCGATACCGTAATTGATCTCAAACAAGCTAACAGAGCCGGAATTAAAACCATCGCAGTTTCATATGGTCATGGTAAAATCAATGATTTAAAAGAGGAGGGCTTTAATCAACTGGTTCATGCTCCAAGTGATATTCTAAAGGCTATTGAGAAAATTTTTAATACCAATATCAATAATGAAGAAAGAAACAATCAAGGAATTAGTTAGTCTGAACCGGGATTTTTATGAAAGAATAGGTAAATATTGGAATAACCAAGAGTCATTCGAATGGTCGGGATGGGATAGACTTACACCAATGATAAACAATCTCGACAGGAGGAGTCCCAAAAGCAAGCTGCGAGTGCTTGACCTGGGTTGTGGGAACGGTAGATTTTTACAATTTATAAAAAAAAATTGCCCTGATTTTGAACTTGATTACTTTGGTTTAGACTTTTCCGATTTCTATTTAGAAGAAACTGCGTCCAAAGAAGGAACCTTTATTAAGGCTGACCTGATTTTTGATGATTGGCCAAAACTAATTACAAAAAGAATCCAAACCAAAAGAGGCCAAGGTTGGTTTGATTTGATTGTCCTTTTTGGAGTGGTACACCATATCCCGGGAATTACATCCAGACAAAATCTTTTTCATAACATTTCGAAATTACTGAAGACTAACGGAATATTCGTCTTTACTAAATGGAACTTTGCAAGCCTACCAAGATTGCAAAAGCGTATACTTGATTTAACCGGTCAATCAGAACTGGTTCAATTAGGAAATTTTGCTATTAAAAAGAAAGAGTTGGAAAAAAATGATTACATTCTTGATTGGGTAAAATATGAAAAAGCCTATCGCTTTGCTCATGACCTGCAAAACGAGGAAATTTACTTATTTCTAAGGACAAGTGATCTCGAGTTGGTTTATACCTTTGAAGCTGACGGCAGCAGTGAAAGACAGAACAGATATTATGTTGGAGTCAAGAATGGTTGATTTTGTTATCTCTAAATAAATTAAATTTTAACGGCGTCCTACCAATTTCGTAAACTTATCGAAAGGTTTGAAACACTCCTTCCAAAGCTTCCGGATCACCGTCTTGTCGACCGGCAATGTAATAAATGTAGCCTTCTTTCTTAATAAAGTAATATATCTCCAAGACTCCTTGTGCATTTAGAATTGTAACCTTCTTAGAGTTGTGAACGGAATTACGTATATCAACTGATTCTTGCACTTGCAGGCCCAGAGTAAATTGGCTTACTATCTCTTCGAGGCCGGCAGCACTCTGCTGACGATTAACAAAGATTTTTCCGCTGGCACCTTCCAAAATCAAGGCATCATTTAACTGACTATTCGGTTTGACTTGATAGTTGGAAGGGTATCTAAAGGTCACTCCAAAACCATCATTGTATTCCTGCCAAGATTGGTACTTCGAATCAACCTCCTGATTGTCCGGAGCCTGAGGCAATTCAGAAGGGACATCTTCTACAGGTTGCTCCGTTACAACTTCCTCTTCTTGAGACCGTTTCTCCTCTTCTTGTTTTGGCTCTTCTTCAACCACCTCCGGAGCTTCTTCTCCATTAAAAGTATTTTTTTCTCCTTCTGAAAGATCTCTAGTGTATAACTTGCCGCCGATTAAGCATTTTTCTTTAAAAACACCCGATATTTTCCCACCTTCATCTTTACAGCCTTCGAAGTTCGAAACTATAACCGGGCCTTTCTCTTCCAGCTCAGGTTTATTTACAGAGGTCGACTCTTCTTTTTTCTCCGATTTATTTTCTACATTTGCTTTTGACTGTCCGCTACTTACAAAACTGTATATACCAAAAGTAAAAGCGGTAGTTGAAACTAGAATTACAGCAACGACTAAGATAGCATGTTTGGGCTTAATTTTTTTTAATAATGAATCAAATATTTTTTTCTTGGAATCATTTTTAGCATCCTGACCGTACAATAGGCTGAATTTATGTTTATAACGCTCATATTTTTCTTTAGAATCGGTCACATACTTTTCATCTTTCAAAATGTCTTCTTCTTCTGCTACAAAAGTATTCAGGTAATTCTTTTGCTCAGATTGTTCAATTGCTTGTCTATTAATTAGTCTCTTTAGATTGCTTCCGGGGAAAATTTTACTCCTAACTACTTTCCAGACTCCTTGCCAATCAAACAACCTTTCCTTGGTATATATTATTAAAAAGTATTCTTGGAGGATTTGACCGGTAATCTTTTGAGAATATTTCACTCTTCCGTCGTGCTTGAGTAGAAACTTCAAAGTCTTAAAATACACTTCTTCCCACTGGTTGTAAGAAATAATCTGAGGTCTGGGAGCCGTTTTAAGATTCTTTGATTTATTTTGGAGAATATCCATATCTACTTCAAAGTATAATTTATGTTTATTGTTTTGTCGAAATTTCTTGACTATTTTTGAAAAAATAGAAAATTATTTTTAGCTATTTCAATTTTCCTTCAAAAAACAGTATGATCCAGTCAATTTTTGAGTTTTTGGTTTTGATAAATCCTTTTGCTTTATTTCTTTATCTTTTGCCTATAATGCAAGAGCTGGACAACAAAACTTTCGACAAAGTCCTCTTTAGAGCCAGTTTAATTTCCTTAGCCCTGTTCGTAATGTTCTTATTCGGAGGAACTTACATTTTTACCGAAATCTTCCGAGTTGATATCGAATCATTTCGCTTGTTTGGTGGTATTATTATTTTCGCCTTTGCTTTTTTGTATATTATCAAAGGGGATAAAGCTTTTATTAGACTCAAAGACCTTCACGACCTCCCGGCTGATATCGCTTTGCCTTTTATGGTTGGAGCCGGAACAATCTCCTTGAGTATGTTTTACGGAACTAAGCATGGAACCTTGAATGGGGTTGGGGTTATTGTTATTGCTCTTGTCATTAATTTTGCAATAATTCTCGTACTAAAATACTCCAGAGACAAAATGCCCAAAAACCTTAAACTTGGTTTTGATAGACTTATGGACGTGTTTCTAAGACTAAACGGGTTTTTTGTCGGGTCTATCGGCGTGGAAATGATTAGGTCTGCTCTGAATAACATTTATTTTTAGTTTAATAGTAAGCGTTAAGGAAGGAATTTGACCTATCGTTATTACTATACTATAATTGTTATTAGCCTGTTATTGACTTAAAAAAAATTAGCAACAAACACAAAAAATTATGAAAACAAAAAAAGCTGCCCAACACAGTTCAAAAAAAGTTCAGAAAAAGAAAAATGATCTTAAAGAACAAACAAAGATCAAAATAATCTTTGCTTTAGGAGTTTTATTTGCGATTATCCTAGCCGGTTTTAGCTTATATACTTACAACCAAAGCCAAGAAGACGCCAAGGCCAGCGAATGGTACAACTTTTATATATCCGGTAACGGTAAGCACATATGTGTCGAAGGAACCTTGCAATATTATGACGGTTTTAGTATAGACTGGAATGAACATCCTAATGTTGGCCTACCTGTAGCCAACAATGCAAATAATGGCTACTATTGTCTACCAAACCAGTCCGGAGCTGCAACTGCTTATCTAGTAAGAAATGGTAATGTAATTGCAAGCAAACACTTCAGGAGTGAAGGCAGTCCATATAACACCCTCCCACCCGGACATTACGGTCCTACATTAAGTATTACTTACGGTATTAGCGGTAATCAAGTTTGTGCCCATAATATTCAGCAAGGTTATACAGTACAAGCCAACATAGACGGCACTAATATTATCCATAGTGCGGTAAGTCCGGGAAACGGATCATCTGTATGCTTTCCTAACCAACAAGGATCCTTTCATTTTACAGTCTACGATACTAATGGTGGATGGGTTCATAATGGAACAGTTTGGTAAAAACTATTTAACAAAACCGATAATAGCCACGGAACAAATCCGTGGTTTTTTATTCTATATTAATGAGATTTTTAAAACACCTTGACACTCCTTGTAAATAATTTTATGCTATTGCAAATTTTTTACCTACCTCGTTTTATGTCTCTACACAAAGTTCTCGCCATTTTACATAAACAAAAACAACTGCCACCTTGGATTAAATGCTCAAGAGAAAGCTCTGATTTAGAAGACGAAGAGTTTGTGATTCAACTTAATAAACAATCTGTTACAGCAAAAGATGTTGAAGAAAATGTTGATCTGCTTTTCACTTTTACCAGCCGGTTAAGGCACGATATTCATTTTGATACAAATACTCTCACCCCGCAACCAAATTCCGACTCCTGTAATGAAGTTCTTAATCAAATAGCCAAAACCTTGGTGAGGAGGATTAGATAATTATTTTAAGATAATATAATCAAGTCGATACCTACAGTTTTTTATTTTGCCTCAAGATCAAAAGCACTCTACCAAATACTCGCAAAGTGATGCACCGGACCGTGACCCTGACCTAATTTATAATCTCGACCGGTTGAAATAGCCTTGGAAATATAATTCTTGGCTTCTTTTACAGCATTTTCCAAAGAATAATCTTTAGCCAAAAATCCGGTAATCGCTGATGAAAGGGTACAGCCCGTACCATGTAAATTATTTGTTTCTATTCTCCGACAAGAATATTTTTGAATTGATGAACCTGTTGCTAGCCAGTCACTACTTAAATCGCCACCCAAATGACCTCCTTTGAGTAAGACGGCATTACTTCCTAATTTTAAGAGATCGCGACAAGCTTGCTTAGCCTGATTAGCATTCAAACTATTTAAACCAAGTAGGATCTTAGTTTCATAAACATTCGGAGTAATTATTGTAGCTAGAGGAAATAGTAATTCTTTCAAGGCATCTATCGATTCGTCCAGCAAGAGCTTATCTCCGCTTTTAGCTACCATGACAGGATCTAAAATAATTTTTTTTACTTCGTATAAAGCTAAAGTATCAGCTACAACTTTGATTATTTCAGGAGTTTGAAGCATACCTATTTTCACAGCATCAACTCCGATATCATCCATAACCGCTTGAATTTGCTTCTTTACAAAAATGGGATCAATCGCCAAAACTTCACGTACTTCTTTGGTATTTTGAGCGGTCAGTGCAGTTATAACGGACATCCCATAGCATCCAAGAGAAGAAAATGTTTTTAAGTCGGCCTGAATTCCTGCACCACCTCCACTATCCGATCCGGCTATTGTCAAAGTCCTATAGTATTGTTTGCTCATATATAAGTTTGTTCAAATCTTTGAATCAGGAAAATTAAAATGATTCAACATTTTTCGAATATCGCCGAAAATATTATCAGACTGAGAAATAGCAGTAACCACGGCCACTCCGTCAACTCCCGTTGAAAGAACCTTTTGAAGATTACTTGTTTTAACTGAACCGATTGCTACCGCAGGTAACCCAACTTCTTTTTTTATCTCCTCCACTGCATTCAAACCTATGCCTTCAGGAGCTTCTTTCTTGGTTTGAGTAGAAAAAACCGGACCAATACCAAGATAGTCAGCTCCCTGAGATTTAGCTTCCACAGCCTCTTGCATGATCGTTGCTGAGATTCCAACTATTTTGTCAGGACCTAATATCTTCCTTGCTTCTCTAATCGGCAAATCATCCCAACCCAAATGTACTCCGTCAGCATCAACTGCTGCAGCCAAATCAATTCTGTCATTGATCACGAAGGGAATATTGTGTTTATCTGTCATCAGTTTAATTCGCTTAGCTTGCAAGTACAAATCTGCATCACTGGCTTCTTTGTTCCTTAGTTGCAAAAAAGTTATACCTGCTTTTAAGGCTTCCTTAATTATTTTTTCTATTTGTCGGTTCAAAGTTAATTTCGGATCAGTTACAAAATATACTTTAAGATATTTTGAGATATTTTGCTTATATTTTTCTGATTTGGACATAATTCTTAATTTCTTGATCGCTTAAATTATAAAATTTATCGAAGAAGGCAACTCTAAAGGAGCCTGGTCCTTCAGTTTTTTGAGAAACCAACTCGGCAGCCAGACCGTAAAGCGAGATCGCAGCCAAAGCGCCAACTAAATTGTCACTTGGACCTTCGGAGGCTCCGAGATAAGTAGCTACAACTGCGGTCGCCATACAACCTGTGCCAACTAAAGACTGCATCCATGAGGTATCATTTTCCACTATAAAGGTTTTTTCGCCGTCAGTAACAATATCACTAACACCTGTCATTACAACAATTGTAGAATATTTTTTTGCTGCTTGCTTGGCTATCTTAACCGGATCTCCTTCCAATCCGGCAGAATCGACGCCTTTAACCTTGCTTTTAACCCCGGCCATAACACCTATTTCTCCTTGATTAGCTCTAATAGCATCAATTTTAATTTTTTGCGAGAATTCTTTTATCAACCTTGTTCGAGAATTAGTAGCTCCAATACCTACCGGATCTAAAATCACCGGAATTCTTTTTTGGTTAGCCTCTCTTCCAGCCATAATCGCTGAAGCCTGCCATTCACTGTTTAAATTTCCCGGATTGACACACAGACTACTGCAAACGGCAGTCATTTCTTCAACTTCCGGAAGAGAATGCCCCATCACCGGAGAACCTCCGGCATGAAGAGTAATATTCGCCACTTCACTCATAGTTACCAAATTGGTAACATGATTAATCAAAGGGTTTTTTTTCTTCAATTTTTTTCTATAGTCAACAATTTTATCAACAATTATTTTATCTACCATACATTATTTAGTGTAATAAAAGTTAAAAATAGATTAACCCAAAATACTCTTAGAATGATCAACAACACTCTTTTTATTTGTCAATTGCCTAAAAAGTTTTTTTATTTTATAATGTTTTTCCAGAACAAATATACCGTCAAATGAAAGTCGCTATAATCAAATATAACTCCGGTAATATTCAATCCGTTATTTACGCTTTAGAAAAACTTGGTGTGGAAACAGTATATACTGACGACCCGCAAGCTATTCAAAATAGTGACAAAGTGGTCTTTCCCGGACAAGGGGAGGCTTCTTCAGCTATGAAATATTTACAAAACAAAGGTTTAGACAAAGTAATCAAAGATCTTACCCAGCCAGTACTTGGAATCTGTCTTGGTCAACAGTTATTTTGCCGTTCTACCGAAGAAGGCGAAGATACAAAATGCCTTGATCTAATTCCGGTGGAAGTTAAGAAATTCAATAAAGAGCCTCTAAAGTTGACTCTTTCACAAGAGCAAGAAGACTTAAATTCGGAGGTTGAAACATACCAAAACTTTAAAATTCCCCAAATTGGATGGAATAGTATTTACAACTTGAAATCAAAACTGTTTAAGGATATAGCGGAAAATTCTTTTGTTTACTTTATTCACAGTTACTATTGTCTACCAAATGAATTTAGTATTGCTTCGTGCAGTTATATCAATAATTTCTCCGCAGCTATCAAAAAAGACAACTTTTATGCTACTCAGTTTCACCCGGAGAAAAGTGGGGACGTAGGTAGTAAAATTTTAGAAAATTTTTTGAAGTTATAAGTATCCGGTAACTATTTTGCCAATTTTTTTTATCTGTATATTTTTACATTAATACTTACAATTACTCAGTAAGAACGATCTCACTCCATAAAGTATACTTACTTGAGAAATTAGCTAATCAAAAAATTGATCTTGACAGAAAGAAGGAAGTGTCTTAATACTTTACTTTGTTAAAGTAAAATACTATGTCTACACACAACAACAAAAAATCGTTAAACCATGCAGAAGTTACAAGTCTAACTGAAGCGGTTTTGGAGCTTAACAATCCTGATGAGGCCAAGAAATTTTTTCGAGACTTGCTTACGGAATCTGAAATGGAAGAATTCGGAAAGAGATGGAAGGTGGCAAGAATGCTCTATCAAAAAATTCCCTACTCGCAAATCGAAAAAACCACAGGCATGAGTTCCACCACTATTGCCAGAATTTCCAGGTGGCTCAATAAGGGTACCGGTGGTTATAAATTAATGCTGGAACGAGTTATGAAAAAAGAAGAAGCATGACACTTAGAATCGCTTTACAATCAAAGGGAAGGCTGTTAGAGGGTAGTCTGGAATATCTAAAAAAATCAGGATTGGACTTGTCTGACAAGCAATCAAAATATTCATGGATAGATCAAAGTAAGGATATTGAAATTGTTTTTTTAAGAGATGACGATATTCCCGAGTTGGTATCTAGAGGTTTGCTGGACTTTGGAGTTATTGGTTACAACGAAGTACTGGAAAAAAACCCAAGAATAAAAATATGTCGCCATCTAAATTTTGCACAGTGTAAACTTGTTTTGGCCGTCCCGGAAACGAGTCGAATAAAAGCTCCGGAGGATCTCAATTTGGAAAGAATTTTCACCTCCTACCCTCAAATAACAAATAATTATTTAATAAAAAAACAAATTAAAGCTTCGGTAATCCCCTTTCACGGTTCAGTAGAAATTACTCCGGAATTAGGACTTGCTGATGCAATTAGCGACCTTACTCAATCAGGAAAAACTCTAGAGGAACATAACTTAAGGGTTATCGATACCATTTTGAAATCAACGGCAGTTCTAATCGAGAGTTCTTTAGAAAAGGAAGAGAAGAGAAATTTATATAACTTATTATAATTAATTATGCAGGTATTTAAAGAATATAATTATGAAGAACTTCCCAAGTTACTAAAAAGACCTTTTTTAAACTATACCGAAGTTGAGAAAATCATTATCCCCATATTTGAAAAAGTCCAAGAAGAGGGTGACGAGGCGCTTTATGAATTAACGGAAAAATTTGATAGAGTAAGACCGGATTCATTGTTAGTAACCCGGGAAGAGGTTGAAGAATCCAAGATTCTTTTAGACAAAGATCTGATTAAGTCAATCCATACCGCCAAAGAAAATATCGAAAAGTACCACCAAAGTCAGGTCCAAGACCAAGGCATGGTAGAAACTTCTTCGGAAGTATTTTGTTGGAGTAAATATGTTCCTATTGAAAAAGTCGGTTTGTATGTTCCCGGAGGAACTGCCCCTCTATTTTCTACAGCCTTAATGCTGGGAATTCCGGCAAAAATTGCGAACTGTAAAGAAATTTGTTTTGTTACTCCGCCAATGAAAAACGGGAAAATACACCCGGCAACCCTCTACGCCATGAATCTTGCAGGAGCTGATAAGATTATCAAGGTCGGAGGTGCTCAAGCGATTGCTGCCTTAATCTTTGGAACTGAAACAATTTCCGGGGTTCACAAAATTTTTGGACCGGGGAACCAGTTCGTCACCGCTGCAAAACAGCTTGCTCAAAAATACGGAGTAGCCGTTGATCTTCCGGCAGGACCTTCGGAAGTAGCAGTGTTGGCAGATAAATCAGCCAATCCGACATTTCTGGCAGCAGATCTACTTTCTCAGGCCGAACACGGCGAAGATAGTCAAGTAATTTTGGTTTCCGACAACCTGAATATTATAATTAAAACTCTAGAACAAATAAATTTACAGATAAAAAAACTTCCCCGAAGCCAAATAGCGAGAACCTCATTGGAAAGCAGTAAAGCCTTCCTAGTCCAAAATCTGGATGAAGGAATGGATATCCTTAACCAATATGCTCCGGAACACTTAATCCTGCAAGTAGAAAATCCAAAAATAATTGCAGAAAAAGTTGTCAATGCCGGTTCTGTATTTTTGGGTCAGTATACTCCTGAATCAGCCGGAGATTATGCCAGTGGTACAAATCATGTTTTACCTACAGGAGGTTGGGCTGCTTCTATTAGCGGTTTAAACTTAAGTAATTTCCAAAAGAGAATTAGTTTTCAGGAAATAAGCCTGACCGGATTGCAGAAGCTGGGACCTACAATAGAAAAACTGGCCGAAGCAGAAGGATTGGATGCTCACAAACAAGCTGTTACTCTCAGACTTTTACATGGCAAATCTTAAGTTATGAATTTGAAAAGTAAAAAAATTTTGATCTTTGATGTTGACGACACCTTGATTGATACTTCCAAGTCATATGACTTGGTCATAAAATCAACGGTAAAACATTTTACAAACCAAGAACCAAACAATGAAGACCTAAACCTTATTAGAAAAGAAGGTATTAAATATGGAGTTAATAACGATTGGAACGTGACTTGGGTGTTGATTCAGTTAATCAAGAATCACTCAAAAGAGGGTTGGTCACAAATTCTAAGACAAGAAAAACTGGATAAGCCTCAACCTGATTCCTCTTTTTACCGGGAAATAAAAGAAAAGTTCCAACAAATGTACCTGGGTAATCCGGCTTTTGGCGGTCAAGGTCTGATTGACACAGGTGAAACTCCAATGTGGCAAACCGATTTCTTTGAAGAGTTGACCAAAAGAGGTTATCAGCTGGCCGTGGTTACTTCCAGACCGGAAAAGGAGGCTGGTCATACCCTCTATCGAGTAAATAATTTACAAAGATTCTTGCCTGAAGAATTTATGATTTCTGCCGGAAGTTTGGATTTCAAGGGACAGTTAATTCCGGAAAAACCTTCTCCTGAACCTATTATTGAAATTCTAAGAAGAACAAAAAAGAAAGAAAATGAAGCAGTCTACATAGGAAATTCTAATAGTGATTATTTAGCAAGTAAATCAGCCGAAATAGATTTTATTCAAGTTGGAACCAGTCAAATTACAAGAATTGAAGAGCCTGAAAATTTTGACTATCTCAAGCTAAATTCAGTGAATGATTTGCTTACAATAATAAATTAAAAAGATAAAAATTAAAGCTGTTAGTGTTTACCTATTTTTCAAATCTTAATTTATACAATTATGTCTAAAATATCTCTAAATAAATTAATTCGGCCAAACGTTTCCACTCTCAAACCATACTCTTCAGCCAGAGATGAATTTGACGGTCAAGGAGAGGATTACATTTTCTTGGATGCCAATGAAAACCCCTACCCCGTAGTTCAAAGTCTTTCTTTGGAGAATCTAAAATTAAATCGCTACCCGGACCCTTACCAAAACGAATTAAAAAAACAAATCGGGGAGATGCAACAAGTTGATCCCGGTAAAATCTTTATCAGTGCCGGACTTGATCAAGCCATTGAGCATTTAATCAGAGCCTTCTGTGAACCGGGAAGAGATAACATTCTTGTAAACCCCCCTACTTTTGGTATGTATCAAGTAGCTGCAGAAATAAATGATATCCAAGTAATCAAAACACCCTTGCAATATCCAAGTTTTGATCTGGACGTAGAAGCAGTTTTGGAAAAGGTTAATGAAAACACCAAGATAATATTTATTTGTAGCCCCAATAACCCAACCGGAGATATTGTTTCCAAGGAAAAGATTCTTCAAATACTACAAAATTTTTCCGGATTGGTAGTAGTCGACGAAGCCTATATTGATTTTTGTGCCCAAGAAAGTATCTTATGCGATTTATATAGTTATCCTAACTTGCTGGTAATGCAAACCTTTTCTAAAGCCTGGGGTCTAACCTCGGCCAGACTAGGACGAACTTTTTGCTCTCCGGAAATTGTCGGCATTTTGAATAAAGTAAAGGACCCCTATAACATTCCGTCTTTAACTATGCATGCAGGTCTAAAATCTCTGGAAAGCGAACAAAGGAAAAACCAAATAGTAGAACAATTGATAGAAGATAGAGAAAAACTTAATATCGAACTACTAAAAGTACCGGCAGTTACTAAAATATTTCCTTCCAAATCAAATTTCCTGCTAGTTCAAACAGTAAATGCCGATAAAGTTTACGATTATCTAATTAAGGAAAAAATTGTTGTTAGAAATAGAACTACTCAGCTAAATTGTAAAAATTGTCTTAGAATTACTATAGGTACCGGAGAAGAAAATCAAGCTTTAATTGATGCTTTAACAAAATTTGAATCTTAAGCTGTTAAAATTAAAATAAGACCTGTTGTTATTTACAATTATTTCAATTTATAATAAAGTATGATATATGAGAACCGCCCAAATCAAAAGGAAAACCAAAGAAACAAATGTTATTATTAAGCTCAACCTTGACGGAAAAGGAAGGTCAAAAATCTCTTCCGGAATTCCTTTTATGGATCATATGCTTGAACAAATCTCCAGGCACGGAAATTTTGATTTGGAAATAAAAGCTGAAGGAGATCTGGTAATTGAAGCTCATCATACCATAGAAGATTTGGCTCTAGTCTTGGGCCAGGCTTTCAAAGAAGCTTTGGGTGATAAGAAAGGAATTGAGAGGTATGGTTTTTATCTTTGCCCTCTAGATGAAGCCCTATCTCAAACGGTTCTGGACTTTTCCGGAAGGCCGTACTTGGTTTGGAAGGCCAGATATCAAAGAGAAAACATAGGGAACTGCCCCACTGAGATGTTTGAACATTTTTTTAAGTCATTTTCCGACACTGCTCAATGTAATCTACATATTAAAAGTGAGGGTAAAAACGATCACCATAAGATTGAAAGCACCTTTAAGGCTTTTGCTCGGAGCTTAAGAATGGCCACTTCATATACTAGAGATAAAAACGAAGTTACCAGCACCAAAGGAAGTCTTAACGAATAAGACTTAGTATGGTTGCAAGTTTGACAGTTTTCCCATGATGGTTCAATCTAACCATAATTATGACCTTTGCTGACCTTTTTAACAGGTTTAAGAAGTTTTGGCTACTGCTAATTATCTTCCCTGTATTTATGAACTTGCTTGCTGCCCCCTTTTTGTTTCAGGAGAAATATCAAGCCCAGGTAAGCTATGGATTAAGTGTGCCGCTTACTGAAACATTGCAAGAGGAAGAAAAAGAAGAAATCAATTTTGAAAAAGAGAGAATTAAGTACGCCAACCTTTTGGAAGGAATTTCTTACTACTTGGTAAAACAATTCGCCTCCGTGCAAATCCAAACGACAATTGCTGAAATAATAGGCTTAGAAACTGCCAATTTATCCGAAAATAGCCCTTTTTACGAAGTAAAAAATCAAGACATGGGTTACGTCAATTTGATTTATACAGGAAATAACGAAGAAGAGGTGCAAAGATTTGTCGTCGCCAGTAACGAAGGATATGAGGAAATAATTACCAAATGGAATCAGAATCGTCCTGATGAAGCAAAAATCTCTGCTCAGGAACCTGATAGCCGAATAATCAAACTGGAACCGACCATCCAAGAATTTTTTTTCCCGACCGTCTCCGGAATTATAATCGGTTTTTCAGTTATTGTATTATTGCCTGAAAAATTAAAGATTAATCTAAAACCCAAGAAGGAAAAGTAGCCGAATCCTACTAAAGTCCAAAGTGTTCTTTTATCTTTAAAAAGGCCTCCTGAATTTCCAGATCACTGTAACCATCGTTTTGTAACTCCCATAGCCGACCCCATTTGGCAGTATCTATAGCCTCCAGGATTTTCTCTCTCTTAAGTTTAGTTGTATACTGACTATTAGCTCTGTTTCTAATTTGTTCATTGGTAAAGCCCCTTTCTTTGAGACGATAGATTTGAGTCTTCTTATCCGCTTTGACCAAGAGAGTATTATTATTGGAAAAGGCAGTTATGCCGGCTTCGACAATCAAAGCACCGTTTAACAACAAGATCCCTTTTTTTCCATACATTTCACGTCGCAAACGAACCAGAAGCGGCTGATATAATATTTGATCTAACCGATCTAAAGCTTGTCTGTTATTAAAAACAATCCTTCCTAACTCCCGCCTATCAATAGTACCGTCCCGATTCGCTATTTCTTTACCGAAATACTCGACAATTTCTTCTCGAATTAGTTTATATCTGGGCTCGGACAAAGTAGAAGTAATCTGATGACCGATTTTATCCATATCAATGTTATAGACCGGTATTCCGTATTGCCTGCCAATTTCAACCAAACGCTCACAAACATATGATTTACCCATGGCAATCTCACCGGTTACGCTAACCGTATACTGCCCTAAAATCTTCTCTTCCAAAGACTGTTTAACAAAAAGAGGCACATATTCATGGATTAAGCCTTGTTCTTTGATTAAAGCTTTAATGGCCCTAGAGCTTATGTGTAGCTTGTTTTTGGAGCCAAACATAGGAGCAAACTCAATTCCAAGTTCTTGACTGGAACTAACGTTAAACAGATCAACCTCGTCTTGAAAATCTCCATCATTTCGCATACCTCTTATAATCAAGTTGATATTCTGTTCCCAAGCATAGTCAACCAGCAAACCGCCATATGCTACAACTTCAACGTTAGATAAATGATCAACTGCCCTCCTAGTCGATTCCAACCTTTCTTCCAAGGTAAATAAGTATTCTTTATCAGGATTTTTGCCAATACCTACTATAACCGAAGTATATACATTCGCAGCCCTCTCAATGAGATCTATGTGTCCATTGGTAATTGGATCTGCCGATAAGGGGTAAAGAACTCGTGTCATTTCTTGTGATCTAAGTCTAGTTCAGATTTTCTGTAAAGTCAATCCTTAAGGAATGAAGTTGGAAGACTTAAAACATCTTTACCGCAATAGTCACAAGATATGTTACTTGGTTATTAAAATACAATTTAATCGAAGCTCAGAATTGACAGGGTTAAAATAATCAAATTTACTAAAGTAATAATCCACTTCGATATTCATGCCTCAAAAAGATTTTGAGTACCGCTACATTAAGAAAGTTGACACTTATCTCAAAGAAGAGCTGGCAAGAAAGTATGGTATTCAGGAGCTGGATATTGACGATGTAGTTACGGATACTCAACTGTCTAAGCTGGAAAAGCGTCCTGATTATCTTTATGTGGCTCTGCAATTTCCTGAGTATATCAAGACCAACAGACATTTTGTTCCCAAAGAAATTCACTGTTTTGTAAGCAATAAATTTATTTTAATCATTGATAAGCATGATTTTAAACATGTTCAGCAATTTCATAACCTGAAGGATAGCCTACTAGATTACGAACCTGATTCATTTAATGTATTTTACGAACTATTGGATTTTTGTGTTAAAAAAGAGTATAGAGTTTTAGGAAAGTTTAAAAAGGAGATTGATCAGCTCGAATCTGATATATTTGACTTCTATGACGGAAGTCGTGATTTGCTTAAAGAAATTCTTATAGTCAAGAGAAACTTGATCAATTTTACCAGTATAATCTTCCCTCTCAAAGAGGTCATTAACGAAATACAAACCAAACACATTGCCGCTTTTGATAAAAAAGAGGGTATTGAAGAATTGGATGACAGCCTTGATAAGATTAAAAAAATCTTGAATAACCTGGCCAACTTCAAAGAGCAGATGACTTTGCTTACTGAAACAAACGAGAGTTTAATTGCCAGAAACACTAATCAAAGCATTCGAGCATTAACAGTTATTAATTTTATCTTTATTATCCCTACGGTAATCACTAGTTTTTTTGGGATGAACGTATATTTTGGTTGGAATGAAGGTCAGTATAATTTGTTTCCGCTTATTAGCATAATAATCTTTATTGCCATTTTTACACTGATTATCTTCTTTATTATCAAAAAAAAGAAGTTTATTTGAGTTTGAGAGAATTTTTGAGGTATTGCCCGGTAAAAGAAGCGGAATCCGTAGCTACCTCTTCAGGGGTTCCGGTAGAAACAACCTCCCCTCCTTTTTCTCCACCTTCAGGCCCTAGATCAATTATCCAATCGGCAACTTTAATTACGTCCAAATTGTGTTCAATTACTAGCACTGTATTTCCTTTATCAACTAATTTCTGTAAAACTTCCAAAAGTTTTTTGACATCTAGAGGATGTAAACCGGTGGTGGGTTCGTCTAAAATATATAAAGTATTACCCGTACCGATTTTGGAAAGTTCCGTAGCCAGCTTAATCCTTTGAGCTTCACCACCGGATAGAGTAGTAGCTGATTGTCCAAGTTGAATATAGCCTAGACCAACGTCTTTGAGAGTCTGTAGTTTTCGGCTTATGTTGGAGTGATTAGCAAAAAATTCCAAGGCCTCTTCTACATTCATGGCTAGAATGTCAGCAATATTCTTTTCTTTATACTCGACTTCCAGAGTTTCTCGATTGTATCTTTTCCCTCCGCAATCTTCGCAAACCACATAAACATCAGGTAAAAAATTCATTTCTACTTTGATATAACCATCTCCCTCACAAGTTTCACATCTCCCTCCCGGAACATTAAAACTAAATCTTCCTTGAGTATATCCTCTGGCTTTGGACTCGGGCAAAGAAGAAAACAGTTCCCGAATCGGAGTAAATAAGCTTGTATAAGTTGCCGGGTTACTTCTGGGAGTCCTTCCTATGGGGCTTTGATCAATGATTACCGGCTTATCTATATTATCCAAACCTATTATTTCATCAAATTTACCGGTTGGTAACCTGGAATCGTAAAAATAATTCATTAATTCATTGGCAAAGATGTCATTAATTAAAGTAGATTTACCACTCCCGGAAACTCCTGTTATACAAACAAACTTTCTTAACGGGAGATCAATGGTTATCTTTTTAAGGTTGTTCTCCACGGCATTTACGATAGTTATATATTTATCTAGATTTTTTCCGGCCTTACTTAAATTTACTTTTCTCCTCTCTTTTGGTGTTTCAATAAATTCTTTTCCCGCTAAAAACCTTCCGGTCGGTGAATTTTTATCAGTGGCAACTTTTTCCGGGTGTCCCACGGAAACTATATTTCCACCATGCTTTCCTGCCAAAGGTCCAATATCAATCAAATAATCACTTTCTCTCATGGTCTCTTCATCGTGTTCAACTACCAAGACAGTGTTTCCTAAATCCCGAAGATGTTTAAGAGTATTCAAAAGTTTGGTGTTATCTCTCTGATGCAAACCGATAGATGGTTCGTCTAGAATGTATAGAACTCCGGTGAGTCCTGATCCGATTTGGGTGGCCAAGCGAATTCTTTGAGCTTCTCCTCCGGAAAGTGTTTGACTACTCCTGGCTAAATTAAGATAACCAAGTCCGACATCAACCAAAAAACTAAGTCTGGCAACTATTTCTTTAAGTATCATCCTGGAAATCTCCCTATCTTTGGAAGAAAGTGGAGTGCTTTCTTTATCGTAAAGTCGGCTAAACTCTTTGGAACAATCATAGATCGGTAAATTGGAATAATAGGCAATATTCTTGCCGGCAACGGTTACAGCCAGACTTTCCTTTTTTAGCCTGGCACCTCCACATGCATGACAAACCCTTTTGGTCATATAACTTTCAATATCCCGCCTACTAGCCTCGCTTGTAGTTTCTTTATACCTGCGATTCAAATTTGTAATTACCCCTTCAAATTTACTGTCTCCGTATAAAATAATCTTTTTCTGCTTCTCGGTAAGATTTTTCCATGGTTGGGTTAAAGAAAATCTATGCTTTTTAGCCAGGGATTCAAAAACTTTGGTTAGCCAGCCTCCGCTAATACTTAATCTGGATAGAGGCCTGATACAGCCTTCCGATATGGAAAGGGTTTTGTTAGGCACGATTAAATCGGGATCTATCTCGGTTATAACACCCAGTCCCGTGCAGACGGGACAGGCTCCGTGAGGCGAGTTAAAACTAAACTGTCTCGGCTCCAAATCACCGGGAGACCCATGTCCGTTTGGGCACGCCTTGTTTTTGTTAAAATGAATTTTTTGTTCCTGACCCTGCTCGTCAATCGTTAAAACAATAGCCTTACTTTTTCCAAATTTTAAAGCAGTCTCCATCGAATCAACTATTCTACTTCGGTTTTCCTGACTTACCGAAATCCGATCTACAACAATTTCCAGGCTATGTTTATGCTGCTTGTTTAAGTCTAATTTTTCAATTTCTTCAAGAAGTATTATTTGACCATTTACTCTCATCCTGCGAAAACCGTTCTTTTTGGCTTCCAAAACATGCTGACGATGCCAACCCTTTTGATCTTCAACCAAGGGTGCCAGTAAAATCATATTAGTACCTTTGGGCAGTTTCATTATTCGATCAATCATCCTGGTTACTGATTCGGCCTTGATTTCTGCCCCACAAACATGACAGTGTTGAATACCGATTTTTGCAAAAAGAAGTCTGAGATAATCGTATATTTCAGTAGTAGTTCCGACAGTAGATCTAGGATTATGCGAAGTTGATTTTTGATCGATAGAAATGGCCGGAGACAAACCGTCAATACTATCAACATCCGGCTTCTCCTTTAAGCCCAAAAATTGCCTGGCATATGAACTGAGGCTCTCTACATACCTTCTTTGACCTTCAGCGTAAATAGTATCGAAAACTAAACTGGATTTACCGGAGCCGGAAAGACCGGAAAAAACTACAAACTGATTTTTGGGAATAACTACAGAGACGTTATTCAGATTATGTTCTCTGGCACCTCTTACGGTAATATATTCGTGAGGGTTGGGTATAAAACCGGGGTCTTGTAAGTGGTCAGTTAAATTATAATCAACTTCACTTTCAGAGGAAGAATTTTTTTTGCTTAGCATCTAAAATATTTTATTTATCGTTTTTATAGACTACGATCAAGTGCATACAAATATCAGGGTTTTGTCAATTACTTAAGTGTCAAAGGAATATTGAATATTTAAGTATACCGGGTACAATTAATTATTTAAAGAAAAGTCTTATAACCGGAATTATAAAAATTATACCCCACCCCTTTGATAATAAAAAATCAAATTTCCACCGCCAAGAATCCGGCTGGTTTGTTTTTTTGGATGTCTTCTTTGACAAATAGTAAGTAGAGATCCTTTTCGGCTAAAATGTTCGTATTGCCTTCCTTGGCTATTAGAGCTCCTTTTGAAACTTTATCAAAGTTTTTGAAATCTTTTTCATACCTAAAACTATCGGATTGAGGAATTATGGCCTTCTCAATAAGTAAATGTTTTGGCGAACAAGGATTCTTTGAGTAGTCCTGCAATTCAAATGTAGTAAGCCCTAAATAGTTCAAATATTTTTTGGTCTTGAGGAACACCTGCTCGAAGGAAGAATTGTCTTTATGCCATCCGGACTCGTAGGTAAGACCTACACCGCCTTGAGAATCAACAAAATTATCCGTACAGGAAGCTAGGTCCAGACAATTGAGATTGGGTTTTACAGAAACAATAAACTCAGTTTCAAAGATAGTGGCCAACTCCAAATGCTTATCTGTATTTTCCACAAAAATAAATGGGACCGAAGGTTTGATAGTGGAGTGCAAATCCAGTAAAAATTCAGCTTTTTCCAAAATAGGCAAAACCTCCCCTACACGTCTTTGCTCCAGATTTAAAAGACTTCCGGATTTTCTGATTACCGACAAATTCTCTTGGTCAAAGAGCCTATTCATATCGGTCTCTACAAATCTATGATTCAGTTTGTAAGCTTCCGGGTTCCCCAGGATTAAATAAAGTTCTCCTTTAAGCAAATTATCACTCAAATTTCTTTCCAGCTCTTCAATAACTCTCACCCCAACCCTTTCGTTTCCATGCACTCCTCCCATAACCACAACAGTCGGACCTCTTTGTTTGGTAGTAAAGTGTTTGGTAAAAGAAGGCAACATAAAAATTAATTATCAACTGTTAGACAAGTGCCAATCTTTTTTCCTCTATTGATTAAAGTCAAGGCTTGATTGTTTTTAAGACCGTTAGTAATATAAATTGATCCTACGCCTCCTTGCAAAGCTCTAATACAATTTTCCAGCTTCACCACCATTCCTCCTTGAATAAAATCCTCAGAAAGCATTTTTTTGAGGTCAGATAAACATATTTTGGTTAATAATTCGCCTTTGCCGTTCAAAACTCCGTCTATACCCGAAAATAAAATTAGTTTATCAGCTTGTAAGGACAAAGCAGTCTCAATAGCCACCGTATCGGCATTAATATTAAGTATTTCTCCTTCATCATCGCAGCCAAGCGGTGAAACCACAGGAATAATCCGATTTTCAAGTAGCAAATTCAAAATCTGCGGATCAGTTTGAACAACGTCACCGACAAATCCGTAATCAATTTCCTTAACCGGCCTTTTGACTGCTTTTAAAAAATGTCCGTCGAGTCCGCTTACTCTAGACCCTTTCAAGCCAAAACTAATTAAATCACTTAAAATATCCAGGTTGAGACTGCCACCATAGAGCATCTTGATAATTTCTTGATCTTTCTTGGTAGTAATTCTTCTGCCATTAATTTTCCTAGGTACATGCCCCATCTGATTAGCTAAAGAGTCAGCCTGAGAACCTCCTCCATGGACTAAAACAACTTTTTTGTTTTCTTTAACTAATTTAGCAACTTGCCCCAAAATATCACCCAAAGACTCTTTGGAATCCACCACTTCTCCGCCTAATTTAACTACAATTATTTCTTTGTAAGAATTCATAACTGAAAATCAATCAAAAAGAGAAGTAAATATTTGTACAAACATATTAATCTCTTCCTTGGTGGTATTTAAGGGAGGCATTAATCGAACTACTTCAGGATTATAGGATGTACCAATAATCAAGCCCTTTTCTAAAGCCATATCAACTAAATCTTTTCCGGAAATGCGGGTTTTTACCCCCACCAAAAAGCCTTGACCTAATGTTTCAAAACCCTTCTCATTCAAAATAGTTCTTAAATAAGTTGAGTTTTCTCTAACTGTTTCCAAAAAACCTCTACTAAGAATTATTTCCATAGTTGCTTTTCCTGCAGCGCAAACTGCCGGGGCCCCTCCAAAAGTCGTAGCATGATCACCCAATTGAATAGTCTCGGCTAAACTTTCTTTGAGAAGTACAGCCGCCAGTGGCAAACCTGATGCAATTCCTTTGGCAGATGTGATTATGTCCGGATAAATACCAAGCTGTTCAGAAAACCAGAAAGTGCCTGTACGACCAAGACCTGTTTGAATCTCATCCAAAATCAGAATAAGACCTTTTTCACGACAGAAGCGACTAAGTTCTTGGTAAAACTCTTTAGAGGCCAGGTTAACTCCACCGATACTCTGAATTGATTCACAAATCACTGCCGCCGTTTCTCGTTCCAGATAGGCTCTTTTAACTGATTCGATATCTCCCAATCTGGCGAAAGAAGTGTAATTGTCAAAATCAGGAGAATATTTCCGGTATGAATCAATACCCGTAGCAGCTAATGGATACATACCTCGACCGTGGAAAGACTTATTAAAAGAAATTATGTGGTTTTTACCGATAGCTTTTCTGGCAATTTTGAGAGCCGTTTCGTTGGCTTCGGAACCTGAGTTGGTAAAATATACTTTGTATTTTTCCGGTTCCAACGTGACTGCCAACTTTTCAGCTAATGTTACTGCCGGCTCCAAATCAAAGATATTAGAATAGAAAATCAACTTCTCCATCTGCTCCTTAACCGCTTCTATTACCGGCTCCGGACTATGACCGAGTAGACAAACGGCATGGCCGCCGTAAAAGTCCAGATATTTACGACCTTTCTCGTCCCATACGAAGCTGCCCTTTCCTTGGACCAGTTGAATAGGATACTTGGAGTAAGTTTGGAGTAAGTATTTTTTAGATTTTTCTGAAAGTGAGGTCATACAAACAAAGGATAAAGATTATTTATAGCTGTTTCTTGAGGTAAATCAAACATTAGGTTGAGATTCTCAATAGCATTTCCCGAGGCTCCCTTAATTAGATTATCAATAACTGCCTGTACAACTAATTTTCCGTTCAGACCGGTTACGGAAATATCCGCAAAATTAGAACCTACAACATCCACTAATTGAACCTGTTCTTTGATCCTTACAAAGGGAGCCTTTTTATAATATTCTTCATATAAATATTTTAGATCATTTTCCAAGGAATATTTCAACTTGATTATGGCTGTTAAGTGAATTCCTCTGGCAAAAGGACCACTTGAAGGAATAAAGTTTAATTGAGATTCTTTCAAATCCAAGACTTGTGCAATTTCGGGTATATGCTGGTGCTCTCCGATTTTGTAGCTTTTAAGATTTCTACTCCTAACCGGATGATGGGTTGTAGAAGAGGGGCTTTTTCCGGAACCTGTAGAACCGGTGATTGACAGAAGATCTACCTCATCTATCATACCTTGCAAAGGGAGTAAGGCTAAATCCGAGGCTATGGCAAAACATCCGGGATTGGCAATATTTTGAGCCAACTTAATTTCTTCTTTGCACTGTTCGGGTAAACCGTAAACGAACTCAGTAAGTAGCTTGGGACACTCATGAACCTTATGATAGTATTTCCTGTATTCAAAAGGTTTGTTCAAACGAAAATCACCGGAAAGATCTATAATTTTTACCTTATCAATTAATTCCGGGACTATCTTTTGAGATTCTTTGTGTGGCAAAGCTAAAATAACCAAATCATTTTCTCTGACAATTTTTTTTACATCAAATTCTTCCAGTAACAAGTCACACAAACCTTCCAAATGGGGGTAAATTTCCGAAATCCTTTGTCCCATTTGGGTAAAAGAAACCAGTTGATTAATTCTAACCTGAGGGTGATTCCTTAAATAGCGCAGAAGCTCCAGACCGGCGTAACCGGTAACTCCCAAAATCGAAACTTTTATTTTTTCAGACATTGATTTAACACATATTTAAAAAGCTCTTTATTGTAATACATAGCGTTAAAACCGGACAAACCCAAATTCTTACTGATAAAACTCTGACCGACGCTGTTGTCTGTAACCGGCCCTGAAATTGCATTTAAAGGTAGCCCAATTTCTTCACATACTTCAGCCAGTTTTGCTGCACCCATGGGATCATGAGCACAACCGATATGTGCTGCCGTATTAGCCTGAATCTCTAAGTCTTCCAAAATTTCCATTACCCCATATTCTCCGTAAACTCCGTCTCCCAATTCAACCACAATAAAATCGGGCCTATCCTTGGAAAGGTAATTGATAGCCCCTTTGGTAATTTTCACTGCCAATCCATCCTGTTCAACAGTAGAGGTTAAGCCTGCTTCCAAAAAAGAAATTGCTTTTTTGGCTCCATAGTCTTTCATTTTTTCTACATCCTTAAGAGAGGCTACCCCGGCCATTTTGGTGGCATAAATTTTCATACCGTGCCTAGAAGCATGAGCAATTATTTCAGAGGCGACCGAAGTTTTACCTACATGCATACAAGTTCCGCTAATAATAATCAAGGGTGAAGGGTTTATCAATTTTTCCGCCGGTGCAAACTCCGCTCGGTCTTTTATATTAACAGCTTTACCGTCTCTAATTACGACCCCTTGAATCCTTACCGGAAAAGCATGGCCAACCTCGGTTACATTTTCGCTTACGCAAACTCCGGCAACTCCGGCTAAGTTTAGCACTTGAATAACATCCCCGGCTTCCAATTTTTCCGGAATTTTACCTACAAAACCTTTGAGTGCCCGTCTGTTACCCAGTGCCAGAGCTACAATGTCTCCTTTTTTGAGTGTAGAGAAGCGACCGGAAGGTAACTCTAGTTGGTTATACTCCCTCTTTTCTTCTAAAACTTCACCAACTACAACCAACCCTTCTTGAGCCGAAATTGTTTGACTTATTTCTTCTTCATGCTGAATATTTGCATTTTTGGTAACGGACCCGATTTTATCAATTGAGATCTGCATATTTTTTTAATAGTTAAATAAATAAAAAATTATAGTACTTTGAGTCAAGTATTTAATTATTGTAAAAGCTTAGAAATAATAGCAATTTGTGACCACATTCGATTTTCGGCCCCCTCGATTATTTTTGATTTCGACGACTCAAGAACCTCATCGGTAGCTACTATGTTTCGACGAATCGGCAGGCAGTGCATAAAAATTGCTTCCTTAGTTAAATCCATTTTTTTTTGATCAATAATCCAGTCGTTAAATTGAAGACGATGTTTTTTCTCCTGCTCCCACTCTCCGAAAAATTCTAAAGAAGCCCAACTTTTGGCAACCACCACTTCTGCTCCCTGCAAGGCTTCTTCCTGGTTATTAGTAATTGTTAGTTTTCCGTCAAAATTTTGTGTCATTTGCAAAACCGACCTGTCCAAATTAAATCCGGGAGGGTGAGACAAAGTGACCTCCATTCCAAAAACCAAAGGAGTTAGTAATTGCGAATGAGCGGTAGCTAACGGTAAAGGCTTGGGGTGAGGTGCCCAAGTCAAAACAAACTTTTTCCCTTTCACTTGGCCCAGATTTTCCGTAATAGTCTGCATATCCGCTATTGATTGGCAAGGGTGAAAAAGGTTGGACTCCAGATTTATTACGGGTTTGGAAGAATATTTGGCCAATTGATTTAAGGCTTCGTCTTTCTTTAATTCTGACCAAGTGCTTAAAGCAGATCTTTCTTTATTCATCAAATCACATTTTCTTAGACCTATTAAATCAGAATAGCTTGCAACCACTGGAGCTGCTTCTTTAATATGCTCTTGAGTATTTCCATCCATTGTTGCACCCTCAGCATACTCAAAATCCCAGGAATCACCTGCATTCAAAACATTTACTTGTCCGCCGGCTTTTTTCATGCCGGACTCAAAGGACAGCCTGGTTCTTAAAGAAGGGTTGGCAAAAATCAAGGTCAAAATTTTACCGGCAAAATCAGGCAAAGGTCTAATCCCTTTCTTGTAATCTATGGCTAATTTAATTATTTCTTTTTGCTCTGTGGGAGAAAACTCTTGACCGGTTAAAAAGTGTTTCATAGATCTTAAGTTTTAGAACTTTGGTTAATAAAAGAAGTTATGCTCTCAAGACCATACAATTTACAAAAACCTTCCGCATCTCGTCCGTCCCAGGCTCCGTTTTTTTCTCCGTATATAGCCCCCTTACCAAATAGGCTGTTTGGACTTTCTAAGGAAGAAATAGTCAGGTTTCCCCGGTAAATCCTAATCTTGACCTTCCCTGTAACCGGCTTACTAGCCGAATCAAAGAAAGCTTCCAAATTACTAATCAGCGGATCAAAATAAAGTCCTTCATGAATTAGGTCTCCGTACAAATTACCTAAGTGATTTTTCCAAAAAATTTGCTTGGAGGTTAGTACTAATTTATCCAACTCAGAACCTGCTTTAATTAATAGTTTGATTGCCGGCGACTCAAAGGCAACTCGCGCTTTCACTCCAATAATTGTGGTGCCGATATGATAATCCTTCCCAAAACCGTACTTAGCAGCCAAATAGTTAAGCTTTTTGATAATTTCTACTCCTGAAAAAGATTGCTCATTTAATTTTACGGGTAAACCTTCTTTAAACTCAATTTCCACCTCCAGCTGGTCATCAGGCAAATCAGCAGAAGAGCATACGGAAGGAAATATATTTTCCGGAATTTCCTGCTTCGTATCATGGGTTTCCTTTCCGCCAATGGTAGTGCCTAAAAGACCGATGTTAATTGAATAATCTTTGGTTTCTTCAGAAACCGGAAATCCTTTTTTTCTAAGGTATTCTACTTCTTCAGCCCTTTGCAAGCCGTGCTCTCTAATCGGAGCAAGAATTCGTGCATGAGGTAAATATGCCTGGATAGCAGTTTCAAACCTGACTTGATCATTACCTGCTCCGGTAGAACCGTGAACGATTGTCGAAACTTCTTCATTCTGGGCCACTTGGGCAATTTTTTGAGCAATTAAAACTCTCTCCGGACCAACACAAGCAGGGTAAACACCACCTTTAAGATAACCGGCCTTCAAGATATAACTTGCAAACTGTTCGTAAAGATCTTTTTCAGCTTCAATCATGAAGTGCTTGGATGCTCCGTATTGTTTTGACTTATTTGCAATACCCTTTATCTCTTGAATGGAAAAGCCTCCGGTGTTAACTGAAACGGTTATAACTTCGTATCCTTTGTCGACAAGATAGGGAACGCAAAAACCTGTATCAAGGCCTCCCGAAAATGCTAAAATTGCTTTTTTCATATCTCAGTTATTGAATAAATGTAAATTTTTAAAGTAGTTGAATCTTTTTTAAAAAGAAGAAAATAAAAAAACTTCCGGTAACTCGGAAGCAGATAAGAATAAAATAGTAAACAAACTAACTCGTACGCTTCCGGACTTCAAGTAAGATGAAGCGGCGAGAGAGGTTAGAAAAAGATTTAAAGCTAAACATTTCGCTATAAATTAAAATAGGAAAGAATTTAATTTCATCAAAATTTTCCGAATCTGTCAACAGAATAACTTACTTTCACGTTGACAATGAGCAAAAAAAGTTTTAACTCTCGCTAAGAAAATTGCTTCTTTTGTAAATAAGTCAAAAAACAAAATGGTGGGTATTTCTAGAAAAAATAACTTTATTAATTGGTTCTGGCCGATTATTATGTGCACCATCAAAGGGAAGATGCAATTATTTATTGGTGACTTTTATTAATCTATCGATCTGGGAAGTATTCCCGGATTTTTTTTGAAAAAACGTTATGAAACAAGCTCAATTAATTCTTCAAAATAACCGGATCTTTAGAGGTCAGGGTTTGGGAACTAGCGGCTACACTTACGGAGAGGTTGTCTTTAACACATCCATGAGCGGTTACAGCGAATCTATCACCGACCCTTCATATGCCGGCCAAATTCTCACTTTTTCTTACCCTCTTATTGGCAACTACGGTTTTTCTCCCGATTGGGGAGAGTCCAAAATGGTTCATGTCAGCGGGATAGTGGTTTCCCAGCTCTCCAAGAAGAGTTTTCATAATCAAAAAGAATTGGCTTTGGAAGAAGTTTTGGAAAAATATCAAAAAGGCGGTATCTCAGACATAGATACCAGAGAATTAGTCAAAATCATCCGTAACACCGGCACCATGCCGGCAGTTCTAATAGTCGGTAAAGAAGGGGAATATCTTCAAGAAGACTTAACTTACGAGCAGGCCTTGGAAAGAGTACATAATTCAAATGATGTTGGTTTTACTGACTGGGTCAATAGGGTCAGGCCGGAGGAAATTAAAATTTATCAAAGTCAACAACCCGAAAGTGATAATTCTGCGGAAACAATAGAAGATATTTGCGAGTACCAACCAAACCCAAGCTTGAAGGACGAAAAACAAACTATTGGTCTAATTGACTGCGGAGCAAAAGAAAATATCATCCGAGAACTTTGTAAAAGACAATTTCGAGTAGTGGTTTTTCCGGCGGATACAGACTTTGAAATAATGAAAGGATATGATCTAGACGGTTTTGTTATTTCTAATGGACCGGGCGACCCTAGAGATTATCCATATGTACATAGTACAGTACAAAAAATTCTTCAAAGTGATAAACCGGTACTAGGTATTTGCTTAGGCCATCAGTTAATAGCACACACTATCGGAGCTGAGATTTTTAAGATGAAGTTCGGAAATCGGGGAATCAATCAACCGGTTGTAAATTTACTGGACGGGAAGGCCTATCTAACTTCTCAAAATCATAGCTATGCGGTCAAACCGGAGACTTTGCCGGAAGACTGGGAGGTTCTGTTTAAGAATCTAAATGATGATACCGTAGAAGGATTAAGACACAAAAACAAGTCTATTTTTAGTGTGCAGTTTCATCCGGAAGCCTGCGGCGGACCTAGAGATACCAACTTCCTTTTTGACGATTTTGCTAAATTAGTTAAGCAGCGTATTTCTACCAAAAAACCTAATTTTTCATAACAAGAATATTTTCCCAAACATGCTCTACCCGACAATTGAACCATTTAAAACTCACCGCCTAAAAGTTTCAAATCTGCATGAATTATACCTGGAAGAATCAGGAAATAAAAACGGAAGACCGGTCATTTTTGTTCACGGTGGCCCGGGTAGCGGCACCAAACCGGATCACAGACAATATTTTGACCCGAAAAAATATCGCATAATCCTTTTTGATCAAAGAGGTTGCGGTCAAAGCACACCTAACGGAGAAATTAAGGAAAATACCACAAAAGAGCTCATTGAGGATATTGAGGCCATCAGAAGGTACTTGAATATTGAAAAGGTGGTTCTCTTTGGAGGGAGTTGGGGTTCCACCTTGAGCCTGGTATACGCTCAAAAATATCCGCAAAATGTGGAAGGTATGATTTTAAGAAGTGTCTTTTTGGGTGATCAAGAAGCTTTGGACTGGACCTTCAAATTCGGAGCCGGAGAGGTTTTTCCGGAGTACTGGGAAAAATTTAAAAACTATATTCCTGAGAGTGAACAAACTGATCTCCTGCAAGCTTATAATCAAAGAATATTTTCCGGGGAAGAGGAAGAAAGCAAAGAAGCCTTGGTTAACTTTGGGATTTGGGAGGCCCAAACGGCTAGTTTAGTTCCCAATGAGAAAAAAATAAATGAATTTAGGAATAGCAGGCAGTTTCTTACTTCAGCCAAAATGGAGGCATACTACTTTATAAACAAGTGCTTTCTGGAAGAGGATCAAATAATTAAAAATATGGATAAGATCGCAAACCTTCCGGGTATTATAATCCACGGACGTTACGACGTACTTTGCCCGTTAAGCGGAGCTTACAAACTCCACAAACGTTGGCCAAATTCAAAGCTACATATAGTCCCGGTAGTCGGTCACTGCGAAGAGGGAGAAATGACTGACTTGCTGGTTGAAGCGGCCGATAGTTTTGCCTAACATGATTCACACTTAAACACATCAATATTTTTAGAACTCAGAAAAATCAATATGTCTAACAGCCTCAAAAAAATTCTCATTATCGGATCAGGACCAATAATCATCGGACAAGCAGCCGAGTTTGACTATTCCGGCACCCAAGCCTGTCTGGCAGCTAGAGAAGAAAGGATCGAAACAATCTTGGTTAATTCCAACCCTGCCACTATTCAAACAGATCCGGACATTGCTGACAAAGTCTACATTGAACCTTTAAACCCGACAATTTTGGAGAAAATAATCGCCAAGGAAAAACCGGGTGGAGTTTTGGCTACCGTCGGCGGTCAAACAGGACTAAACTTGGGGACCAAACTTCAAGAGTTGGGCATTTTGGAAAAATATAATGTTAAGTTTTTAGGTACAGACTATAACTCCATCAAACAAGGGGAGGATAGGGGGTTGTTTAGAGACCTAATGATGTCTATCAAGCAGCCGGTACTCCCTTCCAAAAGTGTTAAATCGATAGAAGAAGGTCTGGAATTTGCCAAGACCATCGGCTTTCCGGTCATTTTAAGAGTGGCCTACACCCTGGGCGGCACGGGAGGAAACACGGCCTTTGATGAAAACGACCTTAAAGAAAAATTGGATTTTGCTTTAAAAGCAAGCCCTGTAGGCAGCACGCTGCTGGAAAAATCTATCTTGGGATGGGGAGAATTTGAATATGAAATGATAAGAGATAGTAGCGGAAACAAATTGATGATTTGTAATATGGAAAATATTGACCCCATGGGTGTACATACCGGAGAGTCTATTGTTGTAGCTCCCGGACAAACCCTTTCTGATAGAGACCATCAACTACTCCGAACCAGTGCTTTTAAAATCGTAGATGCTTTGGATATTAGGGGCGGATGTAATATTCAATTTGCTCTAAATAGATTTACCGGAGAATATTATGTAATAGAGGTGAACCCTAGACTAAGTCGTTCATCGGCACTAGCTTCCAAGGCTACCGGTTACCCGATAGCCAGGGTTGCCACCAAGATCGCTCTTGGCAAAAACCTGCCGGAAATAACTAACGGAATTACGGGAAAGACGACCTTCTTTGAACCGTCCTTAGATTATGTAGTCACTAAAATTCCCAGATGGCCCGATGATAAATTTCCGGAAATGGATAAAACCCTTGGAATTACAATGAAATCAACCGGTGAAGTAATGGCAATCGGACGCAACCTGGAGGAATCCTTGTACAAGGCCATTCAAAGTCTGGATATAAAGCAAACTGTTCTACCAAACGGGGAAGAACTAAATCATGAAAATCAACTAACAAAACAAACTGAAAATTTGGAAGAAGTAAAAAAGAAAATTGCAACCGGCAACACCAGAAGACTGCAACATATTTTCTTGGGTTTTAGAATGGGTCTAAGTGCTCAAGACATTACCGACTTAAGTCAGATTCATCCTTGGTTCACTGAAAAAATGTACGACCTATATCTCAAAAGACACCAAGTACTACAAAATATTCAAACTTATAAAATGGTAGATACTTGTGCCGGAGAGTTTGAGGCTAAAACTCCATATTTTTACTCTGCTTCCGGTGGAGAAAACGAGGCTACGGAAGACCTTTATTACCGCTATGATGAAAACTACGATTATTTGATAGACAAGGCTAATAAAGACTGTCGGGAGTTAGTGGTCGATGCTTTGATTTTTAATCAAGAAGGAAAAGTATTTGTCCAAAAAAGGAGGTCCGAAAGAAAATTCCTACCTAATTGTTGGGGGGTTGTCGGCGGTCATTTTCGGGAGGATCAAAGTATTCGGGACTGTCTGGATAGAATAGTATTTGAGGAAACCGGCTGGAGATTAAATAGAATTAAAAGTATTTTAGAAATCAGGGACTGGGAGTTTGAAGGAGTTAAAAAAAGAACTGTAGTTTTCGACGTCGAGGTAGAAGGAGACTTGAACATGCCTAAGTTGGAATTTGATAAAGTTTCCGGCTTTTTATGGATTTCCAAAAGTGACCTGCCTCTTTTTTATGAAAATAAAAATTACGGAGAAAGACTTATGTATAAGGTTTGTAAGAAAGGTCTGGAGATGCATAATGAACCGAAAAAAGTTATCATTCTGGGTTCCGGCCCTATTCGTATCGGTCAAGGAGTGGAGTTTGATTATCTTACCGTACACGCCGTCAGAGCTTTGCAAAAAATGGGTATTAAGGCTATAATCGTAAATAACAACCCGGAAACTGTTAGCACAGATTATACTACTTCAGATAGGCTTTATTTTGAACCGCTTACTCCTGAATTTGTAGAAAAGATTGTAGAGAACGAAAAAGACGGACTGCTGGGAGTCATTGCTCAATTTGGCGGACAAACGGCTATCAACTTAGCCAAACCGCTGGAAGAAAGGGGCTACAACGTTCTGGGAACTACGGCCCAGGCTATTGATCTGGCAGAAGACAGAGAAAAAACGGGGAAAATAGTCAAAGACTTGGGTTATGCCATGCCGGACTGGGCTATTACTTTTTCCAAAAATGAGGTTAAACAGAAAGTACAAGAAATTGGCTATCCGGTTCTTCTTAGACCTTCCTTCGTCTTGGGCGGTGAAGGAATGATTACTGCAAAAAATAGAGAAGATGTAGAAAACTATCTGGAAGCACATTTCCCTGAACATAAAAACAGTGATTACCATTTTGAAAAGCCGTTGTTGATTGATAAATTTATTGACGGGGCAATTGAAGTAGATGTTGATTTTATCAGCGACGGAGAAAAAACCTACTGTTTTATCCTGGAACAACTCGATCAAGCCGGAATTCATTCCGGAGATAGTAGCTGCGTATTTCCTTCCCAAAACCTTAGTCGAGAAATATTGGATAAACTGGTAGAAATAACTCGAAAAGTAAGTAAAGCCTTTGGAGTAATCGGAATCGGTAACTTGCAATGTGCCGTCAAGGACGGACAAATCTATGTCATTGAGGTTAACCCCCGTGCCTCAAGGACTGTACCTTTTGTTTCCAAGTGCTTGGGCTTTTCTCTAACTGAAATGGCCACTAACGTCATCATGGGCAACAAACTGCCGGAATTTGATTTTGACTTGGAATACTACAAAAATGCCGAATATGCCTGGTCACTCAAAGAAGAAATTGTTTACAAAGAACAGCCAATTCAAAAAATCGCACCCAAATTTGTAGCTATCAAATGGCCTGTTTTCTCCACCGAAAAACTCAAGAACGTCTCTACAAAACTCGGACCCTTGATGAAATCCACCGGTGAAGCCATGACAGTCGGTAAAAACTTCCAAGAGGCTTTGACTAAGTGGGAAGAAGAGAAAAAAATGCTGAACGTGGACGTTTATTCGTTGTAAAATTCTATTTTACGGTAACAATCTGTATAAGATAGGGTCCTTCCATGATACTTTCCGCAATTGTTTGCCCATTCACATTAGCACTTGGCCCAATTAACCTTGAGCCGGAATATGTCATAAGCTCATAGTTGGAAACTTTCAAAGGATCATTTATTTCACTTGCCGGAGTTATCCCTGAATCCACCAAAGCATTCCCATCCCGATCGGTCGCCACAGTAGCATCCCATTCCATATAATTGTGTGAACCCATATCTACCGCTCCAATACGATAGTTAGTATCATAGTTAGGCATACTAGTAATATCTCCATGGGGTTGGTTATCCTTTGTTGGACTTTGACCTGTTCTCATCGTAGCAGCTAAATCCGTCACTCTGGTAAGTGCGGTGGAAGTGTTACAAATACCACCTGCCACGGCCGGCCGTACTTCACCCTCAATAATCGCTCCGGCATTCACATAATGCCCCTGCGAAGTAAGATCGTTATCAGGATTACCTAGAAGACCCACTGCATCAAGCATACTTATTTCATTACTTCCGGTATAACCGTTTAAAAACTCAGCCCCTTTATTCATCCCTACTTGAACATTTCTAAGCTGATTAGCTCCACCTGTCCTGGCTAAGGCAACACTAGTCATTCTTCCTCCTTTTTGTAAAGAATCCAATGCCACACGAGCATCAACAGAAACCCATACACTACCGCTAATATCATCCTTTGCTGTACCTACCATAGCATTCTCCACCCGAAAGGCTACTTTTAATCGACCGTCTTCTTTATAAAACCTGATCGCACTAAATTGAAGAGAAAGCTCCTTATCTAGATTATAATCTTGGCTAAAATTTATATATGTTTGAGGGTCTGTTGGGTTAGATACTTGCACCTGAAAATCGGTTCCCTGCGGAATATTCACCCCCGTATAATAGCCGTGTTCTGTCTCTAATTGTTCGTATTGCTGAGAAATTTGTACTAAAAGTTGTTTTTCTTCCGGAGAATAGCCGTCAAAATGGTTTGTATCCTGGCTAGTAAATTGCGTTTCTTCACTAAAAAAATTACCGCATAGCTTTTGATCTATTTCACTCTGCTCTCCTACCCCGCTTCGAATAAAAAATCCGGCGTCCGGATATTTATCCTCTATTTGGACAATACTTGATCTAAGCTCTTCAAAAAGCAGCTGATAATGTTCCAAGGTCGGTGTAGCAGTGGGTTGTTCTTTTGGGGCAGCAGGTTCCTCAGTTGGAGTAGCAGGTTCGAGAGTCGCAGATGGAGTAACAGATACTTCTTTGGTCTGGTCTTCGGTTCCAGATCCTCCACCAGTACGATTCTTTCCACCACAGGCAGCCAATAAAAAAGTTGCAATTACTGACCCCGAAATCTTTAAAAATGATCTCCGAGGTAAGTATAAATTATGAAGAAAATCAAATAAGCTCCGACCAACTTCACTTGCAGCTTCCCTTTCTGGAGTTGTTTTACTGCCAACTCCAACATTAACAGACGAATGTTGATTTTTAGTTTTAAACCATTCCCCAAGCCTTTCCAAGCCTAGTAACTCCCTTCTAGTAATTCTTTTCGGACGCTCTCCTCGACGTTCGCCTTCCATCAGCACTTATTTATTCAATTTAATCCTATCAAGTTTTTTGGGTTTTTGCAAAAGAGATTTTTTCCTTTTAAGTTTTCTTTGGGTTGTTACTACCTGAAATGTTGGGGCAGAAAAGTTTTCTGAAATAATTTTTCCTTCACTTTGTCACTTTGTTAATTAATCATCAAACCATTAAGGAGTGTTAGGGGCTGATATTGGATATTTTCAAAAAATTGATGAATGGCGGTCAGGGCTATCCGATGTTCAAGACAAACTTGATGAAACTCTCACAATCTAGGG
>CAYSWH010000006.1:0-65355 GCA_964434775.1 uncultured Candidatus Saccharibacteria bacterium
AATATGAGCCGCAAGTAAGATTCCGGTCAAGAGGTAAACATCGGATAGCCCTGATGTATTACATACTTGACTAAAATAGGAATGAATATTTAAATGAGGTCTGTTTTATTTTTTTACAAAGCGAGTGAACTAATACGTGTTAACAAAAAACTATGTTTAGAAGATTTTTGCTGGTTTTTACCGATCCAGAACTAAGACTAAAGTTAACCAAAATAATATTACTTTTAACTACTGCCAGAATTTTAGCTCATGTACCTATTCCGCTTCTTGGAATTAGTGATATTTCCGCAGTTATTGATTCGGATGCTATCTTTGGTCTTTTGAATACTATTTCCGGGGGTGCTTACGGACGACTGTCTTTTGTCATGCTTGGAATCGGACCTTACATTACAGCCTCGATTGTAATGCAGCTAATGGGTGTTATTGTGCCAAAGATTAAAGAAATTCAAAAAGAGGAAGGAGAGCAAGGAAAACAGAAAATTAACCGCTGGACAAGGTTTCTCACGGTGCCTTTGTCGGCACTTAATGCCTGGGGAATTATGCGCTATCTCTCTAGCGACCCGCAAACCAGTTCTCTTTTTCCTGAAAGTTTCACAAATAGTTCAGGGAGTGAAGCTGTTTGGTCTTGGTTTATAGTGATTGGATCTTTAACAGCCGGGAGTATTATTATGATGTGGATCGGGGAATTGATTAGTGAATATAAAATGGGTAACGGTATCTCTCTTTTGATTCTTTCAGGTATTGTTGTTAGATTACCGGATCAATTAGTCTTTCTCTCCCAAGAATTATATCCTGACGTACAAGAATTATTCGGTAAATTTACTTTGGAAAAAGCTAGTAATCTTGACGTGTGGAAAGCCTTTATATGGCAGAATCCTCAATGGGAGCTAATCCGAAGCACAGTCATGTTTGCGGTCATATTTGTAGTTACTCTTATGTTGGTGGTCTACATTAATGATGCGGTCAGAAAACTCAAGGTAGTTTATTCTAGAAGAGGTCACGCAGTGGGTAATTCCAGGACTTTAGGTAAAGTCACTGCCAGCTTGCCGGTTAAAGTCAATATTGCCGGAATAATTCCAATTATCTTTGCCATTTCTTTTATTTTGTTTCCGACTATCGTTGCCAGATTCTTTATAACATCCAATATGGAATCACTTTATAACACAGCTAATACTGTGACAGAGTTTTTGAGCACGGAGCAGCGTACAAATCCGGAGACAGGTGTTCCTATAGCCGAGCCGGACAATCTCCCTACCGGTTTTATGGGTTTTTATTATACTACAGATGCCGATAAAATGAATGCAGCTGTAAATTATGATCCAACACTAGGCCAAGAATTACTCGGTTTTACAATTAGTACTCAAGAACAAGTAAAAACATCTTTGTTTGAAGGAACGTTTTTTAATCTTCAGGTGGACGGGACCAACTTTGGCGTTTTGCCGGAATTTAGTTTTAGATTCTCCGGAATTTTAGCTTACAATCTGTTTTATTTCCTTTTGGTGATTTTCTTTACTTATTTCTATACCAATACTATTGCCTTTAAGACTGACGATGTGGCCGAGAATTTGCAAAAAAGCGGGGCTTATATCCCGGGTTACAGGCCCGGTCCGGAAACCGAGTCTTACCTAAGTTATGTTTCCAATAGGCTAAACGTAGCCGGTAGTATTTTTTTGGCTAGTATAGCTATTGCTCCTATTCTTATGGGATCAAACGTAATTTTAGGAGACCTAAATTATATTGTCGGAGGTACTACTATCTTGATTTTGGTATCCGTTACTATTGAATCTATGAGACAGATCGAAGCTCAGGCTACGGCGGTTGACTACGACAGATTTACCAAGTACTAGAATTAAAAAAATTAATAATTAGGCTCCCCGTTGTGGGGCCTTTTTTTGTTGTATTTTACAACTGTTCATCTCTGCCTTTGTCCCTATCCTGCACCATTTGATCATAAAATCCTTGTGGGTTACGATTTATCTCCTCATATTTATCACCAACTTGAGTTTCTTCAAACCCTAGTTTTTCTATCATCTTTTGAGCCAAATTACCAAACTTAACTGCATCGTCTTGCTTCATCAAACTTTGATCTTCTGCAATATCCACAGCCGCTTCAATCATAACTACACTCAGACGTTTCCAAATTTCCTCTCGATTATTTAGACCTTCCTCTTTAACCAAAAAATACAGAGCTTGGAAAAAACGAGGCCAAGAATAGTAACCGTGCTCTTTGAAATTTTTTTGATATTCTTCAATTGTCGGGCTGATAAGGCTTGAGAATTTTGCCTCAGTTGTAAAATGAAGATGCCTTTTATCCAAAGAATTAGCAATTACCCAGCCTTCTTGAGAAGGAAAGAACTTTTTCGGCTTAATTAATTTGTTGACTAATTTATCAATGATTAAGTGGTAGCCTTCATGTTCAGCGTTATTTATCAAAGCCTCTTCAATGTTTTTAAACAAATCCAATAAAACCATTCTCTGACAAAAAGAGATCAAGCTGTGTCCTCTTTTATGGCGATGTTCCCCGTAATCATCAGAGTCAAATCTGTATTCAGCCGAATCAGATACGGTTCCATATTCTGAGATCTTTGCAAACGGAAGGGTCTTTTTCATAAAATAATCCCAATCAACACCCATGTTTTTTACTTCCTTGGGGTTATCTACTGAAAAAAATACAAAGACAGTTGTTCTGTCTTGCAAGTAATCGTTCAGGTACCTTTGAAAATTATCTTTTCCTCCAAATAAGACAATAATTCTTTGAAGATAATCACTATCATTTAATTCTTTATTAATAATTTCCCACAATTCTTTATGTTGTTCTCTGGCATCGTTTAGAACGGAAAAGTAACTCTTAAAGGCTTCTATAGCCCTTTCACTACTCCAATCTATATTTAGTTTACTTCCTTGAAAATCAATCTCCAAGTCATCTGTTTGGTCCTGAATTACCAGATAACCTTGTGTAAAAAGACAAACGGCATTATCTTCTTTGAGTTCTACAACTCCAGCAAAGTTTTCCTCAGCTTCTCCGGCATAGTAATAGAAGTTGCCAACAGCATTTATCAACTTCCATAAATCATCTACCAAAATTTCTCCTCCCGACTCTTCTATCTGCTTCATTCCGTCCCTGTAAATCCTGAGATAGTGTTGCATCATTTCAATTCGATGGTCTAGGTCTTGGATATATTCATCTTGAGTAAATTCCGCATCATCGTAGATGGAGTAAAAAACTTGTTCTCCATAGCCGGCAATTTTATCTCTTTCTTTTTGTAAATCGGCAATTTTCCTAGTCATTTCTCTTACTTTCTGACGGCCAAGTTCCAACTGTCTTTCTACAAGAGGGTCTTTTTCCTTTTCAGCTAGTAGCAATTCGGTCATCTAAAAATTAAGAATAGCAAAAATTGCCTCTTTTGGCAAAAGTTGACAATTTGCCTAGAAAGGAAGAAACTAAGTTTGTAATAATCTGGTTATGGCAAAGTATAAATTTCTCCCGAAGGCTTATTTGAATGGCAAGTTTGTTGATTTTGATAAAGCTAAGATTTCTGTGGCGACTCATGCTTTGCACTATGGAACGGCGGCTTTTGGAGGTTTGAGAGCTACTTTTGATTCAAAAAAAACTAATGAAGTACTCTTATTCAGATTAGACAGGCATATTAAGAGATTTTGTCAGAGTGCCAAGTATTTAGGTCATCACTTGGAAGAACAGGATGTAGAAAGTAAAATTAAAGAGTTCGTCAGGCAAAATAACACCAAAAACCCGTTTTATATCCGTCCTCTAGTCTATATTTCAGATTTAGGTATTTCTCCCAGGATTCATAACGCTGAAAAAGATTGGCTAATTTACGGTTTGGAGCTTGGAGATTATCTCTCTCCGGAAGGGGTTAGTTGCTGCTTTGCTTCCTGGTATCGTCAAGAGGATCGTTCCATTCCTTTGCGGGGTAAAATCTCGGCGGCCTATATTACTTCTTCTCTAGCTAAAACCGAGGCTATTGAGAGGGGTTATGACGAGGCGATATTGATGAATAGTCAGGGTAAGGTCTGCGAGGCTTCGGGAATGAATATTTTTATGGTTAGAGAAGGCAAAATAATTACACCCGGAGTAGATCAAGACATTTTAGAAGGAATTACCAGAGACAGTATAATTCAACTGGCCAAGGATTTAAAAATTGAGGTAGAGGTTAGACCTGTAGATAAAACCGAATTAATCATAGCCGACGAAGTTTTTTTGAGTGGGACTGCGGCTAGAATAACCCCGGTTAAAAAGATTGAAAATTATTCTCTTTCTGCAAAGAGGCCAATTACCGACAAACTTAAAGGCCTGCTAACAACTATCAACCAAGGTCAAGAAAAAAAGTACGAAAACTGGCTTACTAGGATAGCCGGGTAGTCAGAGTTTGCTGCAATCAAATTGCATAATAATTACTATCGGATTCGAAAAAATTTTTTAAATTTCACTGCGAGTAGTAAGTTATTTGATAAGAATAAACGCTTTTTCAATGTGTAGCAATACAAAAATAGAAGTCAATATAATTTGTCAAACTTGATTAACTAAGTGTTTACAAAATAAGAAGAAAAAAATTCTTGACAGAAAAATAAAAAAAATTTAAAAGTTGCCCACCAAAAAATAATGGTTAAAAAAAATATTTAATCAATAGTTCCATTATTATAATAGTCATTTTTAACAGCAATTACAAAGGTGTATGCAAACTTTCTCTCAAACAAAGGCGGTGAAAACAACTCAAGAGAGTAACCGTTTTCAGGATTTAAAAGAAATAATTAAAGAAATGGAATTAATCCTAAACTTAGGCTCCGGCTTGAGCAAGAAAGAACAAAATCAGATCAAGAGGTACGTTGAAAGGCTTTTAAAGACCGTAAATCAAGCCAATTAAATCTTTTTTGTTAATTTGTAGCTCTGTAGAGCTGTCCCTGAAGAATTTTCAGGGTTTTTTTGTTATAATCGATCCGAATATAACCAACACCTGTCACGGCGAACTCGTTTCGGCATCTCTTCGAATAGATCCTGAAATAAATTCAGGATGACTGGGCAGTTTTGGTTTCCAGGATGACGAGGTTGCAAATTAAGGATGAGTAATTGGCAAGTGACGGAGAAAAATATGGAAATGTCTAAGTTTAAGAGGAGATAGCTATAGAACTAAATCTAAACTAAAGGTTTTACTAACCAATATTAAAACTGGATATTTCCAGGTATTCACCTTTTTTATGAAGATTGTTTGGCAATAGTCAGGAGTTTTTGATTACCAAAAAGTGACTATATTTAGAACGATTATAAATTCTCTAAAACTGTTTCCAGAACAGAACCAACCATTCAGCAGTTTTAATTCATTACACAATCAAACCGTAGAGTGGATCATCTGGGTCGATAACTTGGTAAGAGATTTCGTTTTCTTTCAACCTTTGGATTAACGGTTCGTAGTCATCTTGACTATTTAGTTCTATACCAACGAGTGCCGGACCTTTCTCCTTATCATTTTTCTTAATATACTCAAATCTAACAATGTCATCTTTTGGTCCTAATACTTTATCAACCAGCCTTTTCAGCTGACCCGGCTTTTGGGCGAATTCAATAATAAAATAATGCTTTAAACCTTGATAGATAAGGCTTTTTTCCACTATTTCCGGATATCTAAGCAAGTCGTTATTTCCGCCTGAGACAATACATACAACCATTTTACCTTTGATTTCCTCTCTCATGTTTTCCAGGGCCGCCAAGGAGAGTGCTCCGGAAGGTTCAGTAATAATTCCCTCATTCTGATAAAGATTAATCATTTCCACACAAACTTGTCCGTCCTTTACAAGCTCTACTTTATCCAAATACTTTCGGCAATGTTTGAAGGTCGTTTCACCCGGGGTTTTGACTGCCGTACCATCCAAAAATGTGTCTATTTGAGTGATTGTGGACACCTTTCCGTTTTTCAAGGAAGTGTACATCGAAGCCTGATTCTGAGACTCGACCCCAACTATTTTGATATTTCTATCTTCCTCTTTAAGGTAAGTAGCTACCCCCGAGGCCAGACCTCCTCCTCCGACGGACATTAAAACATAATCAGGATTTCTTTCAGTTTGATCTAGAATCTCTTTGCCAATGGTTCCTTGGCCGGCGATAGTCCTTTCATCATCAAAAGGGTGAACAAAAACGGCTTGGTTTTTCCGGCAATACTCTTTTGATTCTTTGCTGGACTCGTCAAAGTTGTTTCCTACAAGCTTAACCTTGGCATAACTACCACCGAATTTTTTTACTTTTTGCACCTTTTGGTTGGGTGTTGTTAAGGGCATAAAGATGGTTCCTTTAATTTTGAGAGCAGAGCAACTGTAAGCTACTCCCTGTGCATGATTGCCGGCACTTACACATACCACACCCTTCTGCCTTTCCTCCGGAGTTAAATTTTTGATTAAATTATATGCTCCTCTAATTTTGAAAGACCTGACTTCTTGTAGATCTTCCCTTTTGAGATATATTTCGGCCCGGTACTGTTCGGAGAGTCTTTTACAATAATTAATAGGGCTGGTAATGGTTACTTCGGCAATAGTACCGGCAGCCTTGTGAATGTCTTTTTGACTGATCATAGTGTGTTTATTTTACTGCAATGCAAGCGATTTCTACGCTAGCACCTAAGGGCAATTTGCTAACCTCATATGCTACCCTGGCAGGCTTATAATCTTCAGGGAAATAATCACCGTAAATTTCATTTACATCCTGATAGTCATTAATATCCTCCAAAAAAATTTCACACTTGACGATATTGGAAAAACTGCAGCCGGCGGCTTCCAAAATATTTTGCATGTTTTTTAGGGCTTGTTTCGCTTGTTCTTTTACGTCACCCTCAATTAACTTACCGGATTCCGGATCCAAAGCAATTTGACCGGAGCAATAAATAGTTTGGGAAGTCTTTTGGTTATCTACGGCAATGGCCTGGGAATAAACGGTTGCAGCTCTTGGTGCCTTTTCGGTGTGGATTTTCTCTATCATAAAATTGTTGTTAATATTAAGAATATTTCAAGACTTAGCCTGCCTAAAAGGTTTTGTCAATAAGCAACTTGGCCATATTATTTAGTCTGCTTCTGGAAGGAAAAGCCAATTTTAAGAAATCGGTCAATTTGTTTATACGATTTTTATTAATAGAAAGAATTATAAAATCTTCTAAACATAGTTTTTTGTTAGTAAATCGTTTTATAAATATAAATTGATCAAGGTATCTCTGAAAAACTCTGATTTTAATATAGTCGATCCGAATATAACCTACAACACTTGTCATACTGTCACGGCGAACTTGTTTCGGCATCTCTATAGTCATGAGGGGATCCGGATCCTGGAGTAACAATAAAAAGACCCTGAAACGAGTTCAGGGAGCCGGTCTTCCTCCAAGTGAAATTTGAAAATGTCTAGGTTTAATCCGGTTTAGCTATAATTTTCAAAAAAGTTAACCAAGTTTGCTTTAATTCTTGACAATAACACTAATATTTATTTGATTTAGAACTTGGAAGTGATAATAGTATATGAGTAGTACCAACCAAAAATATCATTACGGAGTAGGTAGAAGAAAAGCAGCTACAGCGAGAGCTAAGTTTTATACTAATTCAAAGAAACTGGAAATTACTGTTAATAATAAATCTCCGGAAAAGCACTTTGATGATTTTAACTACAAAACAATCACCAACATGTTAACTACGGTTGGGGTGAAATCCGGAATTATTAAGATTTATGTTAAAGGCGGGGGTCTAATGGGTCAGTCGGAAGCTGCCAGATTGGCAATCTCCAAAGCCTTACTAGCCTTTGATGAGGAATACAAACCTATTCTCAGGACAAACGGCTATATTACAACTGATACCAGAAAGGTTTTACCGAAGAGACCCGGACTTCGAAAAGCGAGAAAAAGAGAGCAGTGGTCCAAACGTTAATTTATTATTTTTTAGACTCTTAAAGATTTTATTTTGTTATGGCACATAAAAAAGCAGCAGGTTCAGTCAAAAACGGTCGAGATTCAATTGCCAAAAGACTTGGTGTTAAAGTTTTTGGCGGTCAAAAAGTTAGAGTAGGGCAAATATTGGTTAGACAAAGAGGAACTAAGTTTCATCCCGGAAAAAATGTTAAAAGAGTTAGTGATGACAGTTTAATTGCTTTACAAGACGGAGTATTATCTTTTAAGGCGAAAAAAGTACTTAACTTCACCGGCAATCTTAAGAAGAGAACCTTTCTCGACATTACCAACTCTGAAGCCTAATTTTTAATTCAAAACATGGTCACGGCATCAGTTAAAGATCGACTGCTAGCCAGATTGGTTGATTTTGGAGTGTGTTTAATTCTTATATTATTTGTTAATATAACTATTCCGATAACTTTTAGTTTACTGTATCCCAGTCAATACCAAAATTTGGTAAATTTCCAAGAGAAGCTAATTACTTCTGAAAACGGATCGGATTTGGAAGAGACTTTTGATAAACTAAGTCGACAAAGTGAGTGCAATTATTCTGATGATAACCTGAAGGAGATGTGCCGAGAAAATCAAGGTTATCTTATCCAAATGAATATATGGAGTTCGTTTATTTCTTTTATTTTAACAAATTCTTACTTTGTACTCTTGACAATTTCTTCTTGGCAGGCTACTTTAGGCAAAAGATTATTAAATCTAAAAGTGGTTGGAGCATCCTCGAAAAAAGTAACCCTTTTGGAAGCCTTTAGTCGAGAATTGTTTTGGATATTGCAAGGATTATTTCTTACGGTTTCATTCTTATATGATCCGTTTGCAGAATTGTATGTAATTTCTTGGATGGTTATCGGTTTAAGTTTTTCCAAAGCTTTTTTCTCTCAAAATAAAAGAATGCTTCATGACTACATTTCATATACCAAAGTATTAAAAATTAAATAGTATGGGAGTTCAAAGAAAAAGATTAACCAAGAGAAGAATAAACAATCGTCGCTCATCCGGTCACGGGAAGGTTGAAAAAAAACAAGTTGCTGTATGCTCCAATTGCGGTTATGGAGTTATGCCTCACAGAGTATGTCCTAATTGCGGATTTTATAAGGGTAGAAAAGTAATCGCTAAGCTGGTTTAGACATTTTTAATGTGGAAAAAAAATTTTCGAATATGTTTATTTTACGGTATTTACCAATATATTTTTTGGCTAAATATTGATCAGGAAAAACATTTGGACTGGGATCACATAATTGCACAGGCTTTTGGAGAGAGAAATGATTTAGATCAAGAGGCTATCAAAAATGAATTTACAAATTTTCTGGAAAATAAAAAAACATTTGATCAAATTCTTACTCAAAACCTCAAAGAACCAAGCAAAACATACTTAACGGTAAAAGCGGTTTTATACACATTTTTTTTGGAAGTGGCTTTTTTAGAAAGAGAAGACCATATATCTCAAGGCAGTAATATTGTGGGAAAATATATTAAACTAACCCAAGAAATTGTCGGCGGTGAAAGCACCGGTTTAGTTCATGCAATCACAAGCAAGGTTTACGCAGAAAAAGTCCAAGACTAGTTTTTTTATGAAGCAAAGTAATAGATTCTTTTTAGCCGAGGAGTGTGATTGGGGAAAGAGCTGAAAGAAGATGTAACCTGAGCTTCTCAAAATTATTATTTTTTTGACAAAAACGGCTCAATTACGGATATTAAATTATTTTTGAATAATTCGATCATAGAAAAATATGCTACATTCATTAGATGAACTCTCTTTTTTCGCAAGAAACATGAAGGAAGAAATACGGTCTGCTGCAGAGGGGAAAGAAAATAGTATTGCTTTTTCCAGGAACCCTTTACCAAAAACGCCTTTGGTTATAGAAGGCGAGGTTTTTCAAGTAATTATGATGGGCGGATCTCATTTGGAGAGTGTCAAAGTGAGAGTTATAGGCAAGAGTGTGGAGATATTGGACTTTCATGAGGAAGACTTACCCAAGTTATCCAACAAAGAAATTGTTTGCAGTATTTTTGCAAAGCACTTATTACCTGGAGTTAAAGTGGTCTCTTTCAATTTTGCATATCCTTTAGAGGCAGTGGAAAGGGAGGGTTTTCTGGATGGAGTCCTACTGGCTGCACCAAAAGAGCATCGGTTTGACGGCTTGATTGGAAAAACTATCGGTCAAGAGATAGAGCTTTATATAAAAAGTAAATTACAAAGGGAAGTTAAAATAACCGTTTCAAACGATACAACAGCCTTAGGTATGGCCAGTATAGACTGCGAGTCAGGGTACGATTGGTCGAATACTATGGTAGGAGTTATCGGCACGGGGATCAATTTTGGTCTTTTTGAAGATGCACATTCATTTATTAATTTGGAATCCGGCAACTTTGACAAGTTTGAACAAACTCCGGAAGGCAAAACTATTGACCAAGTATCTAACGATCCCGGCTTTCATAAATTTGAGAAAGAAATAAGCGGAGGTTACCTTTGTAAGCATTTTAACCTTATTGCTCAAGAAAAAGGTCTTTCAAAAATTATCAAGACTACCCAGGAGTTAAGTGAAATTGCCGCCGGAGAGTCGGAAGAAAGTTGGACTGCCAGAAGTGTTATAGAAAGATCAGCTTCTTTAGCCGCAGTGCAGATAAAAGGAATATACGATTACAAAAGAGAATTGCTTGGCGTTAGTAATGATTTTCAGATGTTGGCCCTCATTGAAGGCAGTCTATATTGGAAGGGTTATCACTACAAAGAATATGTAAATAAATACCTGGAATTGTTTGGGATTTTGGACAGTATCAAAGTGGTCCACATAGATAAGGTAGGGATCGTCGGGTCAGCAAAGTTGGCTGCCTAATTCAATTTCAACTAACTGATAATATTGCAACTTCTTCAATTAATTATAAATTTATATAATAATATATGTCTTGTTCCTCAGATAATTGTTGTGCCAATTCAGATAAAAATCATTGCAAAAGCCGTAATCAGGCTAACCTTAAATCAAAAAGTTCCCATTTAACGGGAGAATACAATACTGACAGCTGGTGGAAAAGGTCTGCGGCCAGAGGAATGATGAGGGCTGTCGGTTACGATACCGAAGACTTTCAGAAGCCTATAGTTGGTATAGGTATGCCGTATACAAATATTACTCCGTGCAACGATAAGGTTAAAGAAATGAGTGAAATTATTGCTGCCGATTTGAAAAAATTGGATATGAATTCCTACTATATGCCTGCTCCGGTGGTAACTGACGGGGAATCAATGGGTACTGACGGAATGAAGTATTCTTTACCTTCAAGGGATCTTATTGCTGATTGTTTGGAAACTATGATGGAAGCATATTTTTGTGATGCAGCTATTAATCTTTGTGGGTGCGACAAAA
Organism: uncultured Candidatus Saccharibacteria bacterium; assembly: GCA_964434775.1. Classification (GTDB taxonomy): domain Bacteria; phylum Patescibacteriota; class JACMRA01; order JACMRA01; family JACMRA01; genus CAYSWH01. The sequence goes on from CAYSWH010000006.1 coordinate 11,303, forward strand.
CTATCCCTGCTTCGTTGATGGCTCTGGCCAGAATGAATTCAATTGGGCTTGTTCTTTATGGAGGTTCAACCTTACCGGGTGAATACCAAGGAAAGAACGTAGATGTAATTAATATTTTTGAATCAATTGGAGCAATAAGTGCCGGCAAAATAACCGAAGAAGATTTTTACGGAGTTGAAAGAAATGTGGTACCTACCTGTGGAGCCTGCGGAGCTATGTATACTGCCAATACTATGGCTACAGCTTTGGAGGCCATGGGTATGAGTCTCCCGTACACTTCATCCAATCCGGCCACCGACCGTACCGGTAGGCTTTCTGAAGCCAAATACAATGATTGCCTGAAAGTGGGTAAAGCTCTAAGGAATTTAATGGAAAGAGGTATTAGAACCCGGGATATCATGACTAAGAAGGCCTTTGAAAATGCAATTACCTTGCAGATGGCCTTGGCCGGGTCAACTAACGGAGTTTTACATCTCTTGGCTCTGGCAAAAGAGGCAGAAGTAGACTTGAGTTTGGCTGATTTTGAAAAGGTTAATCAAAAAACTCCGATTTTGGCTGATATGAAGCCTTCAGGTAGATACGTTATGTTTGATTTATACAAGGTTGGAGGGACTCCTTTAGTGATGAAAGAACTTTTGGAGGCAGGTTTGCTTCATGGAGATTGTCTAACAGTAACCGGAAAAACTATTGCCGAAAACTTACAGAATATCCCTCTAATTAAAGATATTAACCAAGGATTAATTAATCCTGATTACAAAGAGCATCCGGTTTTACTTACCGTTGCTAAACCCAAGACTTCGCCCGGACATCACATAGTTCCGGTAAGAGGAAACATAACAAAGGGAGCAGTTTTTAAGCAAAGTGGTAAATATTTAATGAACGGGGAGGTTTTTGTCGGTAAAGCCAAGGTTTACGAGAGCGAAAAATCTGCTAATCAAGCTATTTTGGGCGGTGAGGTTAACAAAGGAGACGTAGTAGTAATCAGGTATGAAGGTCCCAAAGGTGGTCCCGGTATGCAAGAAATGTTGGCTCCTACGGCAGCTTTGGCAGGAAGAGGCTTAGTCAAGGATGTGGCCTTGATTACTGATGGTCGTTTTTCCGGCGGTTCGCACGGAATTATCGTAGGACATATTGTTCCGGAAGCAGTAGACGGCGGAGTAATTGCCGTAATTCAGGACGGAGATGAAATAGTAATTGACCCAACTAATAATTTATTGGAAGTTAAACTAACTCAGGAGGAAATTGACTTAAGACTCAAAGAATGGACTAAACCCGAGCCCAAATACAAAAGGGGTTTTTTGGCAAAATATGCGTCTCAAGTGAAAGGTGCTGATACAGGGGCAGTTACCAGCTAAATTGGTAAAGAGTTTAATTATACCTAATTATTTTAATTAAATTTGAAATAAATTTTCTAGGTCAAGATCCAAGTCATAATAGCATATAGCAAATAGTTTTTACCAAACTGAACGGCAGTCTTGACATAAACCCTTACCTAGAATATTAAAATTAGTAATCATTGGCGTGGTTAGCTCAGTGGTAGAGCACTTCCTTGACGTGGAAGGGGTCAGAGGTTCGAACCCTCTACTACGCACCATCAGGAAGAGATTGATCGACCAACCGATTTTTCGGTTGTTATTTTTTGTATTTATATTAACATGTCTATACGTCAATAATTTTGGAGTATTTTTTATAAAATATGCTTTTTTAATTTGTAAGCCTGTAATTTGAATTTAAGGACTCCAAAACAGCTAATTGTTAACTAATAATAATGTCGGCAACGACTAAGATATCCAAATAAAAAATGTTATGAAATATCTAGTAACTACAAATAGTAGTAAGATTCCGTTAAACTCACAGATATTTATGGTAGATGGAACAGTGCCCGGATGGATAAAAAAAAATAGCGATTTCCATTGGGATCATCATAGACCTCAGGGCAGCCCAATTCAGCTTGAAGACCTACCAAAACCAAAACAAAAATCTATAGTTGAAGAATCTTTTTTTAAGAGAAACCAGGTGATTGTTACGACTCAAATTGATGCTGATGCTTGTGTTGCGGCGGCTTTTATTCAACTTTCCGGAGATGTTGCCGGAGATAAAAAAAAATATCAAAAATTAGAGGCGATTGCTTGGGATTGCGATCACTTAACTGTTCCGAAAAGACTATCTCATTTGTCTGATTTTGCTGCTCAGGCGGGAGCATCAATGAAAGTTGTAACCGAAAAAATCTTGATTCCAAAACTGGCCTTGCCTGAAGATAGGAATCAGTGGACAGTAGAGCAGATCGAAAAATATTCAACTCAAGCCTTTGAAATAAATACTGAATGGTTAATAAAAGCTTGTAACGGTCAAGAGAGTTGGCCCGGAGAGAAAGGAGAGGCAAGTGAATTTTGGGAAGAAATTGAGAAAGACACCCAAGCTTTATTGGATAATAATAAAATTAATATTATTAAAGATATTCCTGTATTTGATATTACATCATTTGATCACCTTGTAGATCCGCATGCCTGCTTAAAAGCTCTCAGAAAAACGGGAAAAAATTACTTACCGATGACTCTTACTATCAAGAATCATCCACTAGGGGGAATTAAATATACTTTGGGTTGCGATCCTCTTCATTCGGAAGTTTCCGATTTAAACTATGTAAGGTTAACCTTTAGTGAGCTTTCCAGAGAAGAAAACATCAAAGAGCATGCTCCACTTGACAGACAGGTTTGGGGTGGCAGGAAAACCGTCGGTGGAAGCGGATGGAATCATCCAAGTGTCCTTTCTCCAAAGGAAGTGGTTGACATTGTACTTAGAACTGCTTATCTTTAATTTTCGTTGATAATTATGTAGTATCTATCCTTTATAAACAATATAAAACAGATGGGTGAATTAAATCATGAAGAAAAACTGATTATTATTTCATCTCACAAAAATTGTATTAAGTATAGATCTTTTATTTAGTGTTTCTTGTTGATAAAAAGACAAGAGACCAACAATATTAAGGTGCTTTACTTACTTTTTACAAACTTCGTCAAAAACTATTTTTAACTGAAATTGTTTCCTTATACAGGTATATTTTTCTCATTTTTCGAGTTATTTTTACAGAATATTTTTTGTAATTACCTAAAAACCTATTGGCCTTGGATGTTACATTTAAATTTGCCTAAATAGTAAAGTTGATATTCTGTTTCTATTACTGGTTTGGGATTATTAATTTCATTGCTATCGCACAAAACAAATACATTTGCTTTATTTATATTTAATATTTCAGCTTTTTTGATAACTTCATTAATATAGTCTCGGGAATAGGAATGACCATCAACTAACAGGGGTAGGTTTTTCAGTTCATTTTTATAACTTATTTCAAGGCAGTCATGGTCTATCCAGTCTTCACCTTGACTTGCTGAAAACTTTGAAATTGGAATATCATCATCTTTATACTGTTCATCAAAAAAATTATTTGGAGCATTTGATCCAAAAAACCCCAACCCAAATATGTGAAAATTCCATTGACATAATATTATTTTTATTTAGATTATTTTTGTTCAATTTTTTTGAACTCACCATAACAGATGTAGTGGTTAAGACAAAAATCTAAACCAATATGTGTATAAATACAAATTTGTAAGATATTTCAAGGTGATTAATGTTTGATAATTAAGACTAAACTCTGTTATTCGGTAATAAACTTGTTTTGTTATTCGGGTTTGGAATATTTTCTAACAACATCCGAAATCGGCTTTAGAAGATCGCTTTCCTGTACGCTTTCTAAGTTGTTTAATACTGTGATTAATCTTTCAAAGCCCATTCCGGTATCGATGTTCTTTTCAGCGAGAGGTTTTAGATTCATAGGTTCGTCATTTTCATCCTTTTCTCCTTCATATTGCATGAAAACATGATTCCAAATCTCTACAATCTCATTTTCAATAAAGTCTTCAATTTCCGGGAAAAACAGTCCGGGAAAAACAGTTTTTTCAAAATCAACCGAGTTATGATCAAGTAGGTAGTAAATCTCACTACATGGTCCGCAAGGACCTCTGTAAGGCAAGCCCCACCAGTTATCTTTTCCGCTCCTTTTCATTATTCTATGCACGTACTTGTCTTCAGTATTTTTATACCGTTTATCAAAACAAAATTCTTCTCCGACTGTAGGTTCAATACCAACGCTTGAAAAAACGTTCTTCCAGGTTTCAATGGCTTCAGTATCTTCAGAGACTCCATTGCCTCCTTTGTAGACAGTAACAAATAACCTTTGGGGATCGAGGCCAAGCCATTCTTTGCTGGTTAAAAACTCAAATCCCCACTCAATTGATTCCTTTTTAAAATAGTCACCAAGACTCCAAGAACCTAGCATTTCAAAGAAGGAACAATGTCTATTATCTCCGACTTCGTCTATGTCTACAGTTCGAATACACTTTTGAGAATTCGCTAATCTGGTGCCTTCGGGATGTTTTTGACCCATCAAATAAGGTACAAGGGGTTGCATTCCTGCAGTGGTAAATAGAACTGTTGGATCTTCTTTCGGGACTAAACTTGCAGAGGGTAAAGCAGAGTGCTTCTTGTTTCTCATGAAATCTAAAAACAACTGTCTAACTTTTTTCGAAGGATACTTCATAAGTATTAGTTATGTTATGAAATTAGGCTAAAATAAAAATACTCGGCTATTCACACTTTACTTGGAAGTCTACTTTCCAACCACCTGCTTCGGAGCTATAATTCTCACCTTCTTGAACTTTTAGTGCAAAATCGTTCAGATCGGAGCTATTAATATCGATAATAGTTGCACCGTAGATAGCCCCTAAGTCTCTTGCAATGTCTTGCTGTTTGGATTCGTCGAACTCTTTAAAGGGTTCGGTGGTATAAGCTCTTATTTGATCCTCATAAACAAGTACGAAAAAATCTTCATCTTGATTATTTCCGCTAAACAATGCATCGGAATCTCCGGCTTCTTCGAGTGTTATATCCGATACAGCGTTAAATGCAGAAACTGTAACGTCTGGATTAAAGTTAACAGAGTCATCTACTCGCGTGATTTCCATATTGTAGCAACTATTTGCCTGTTCTTCCTGAACTTGAGTAACTCCGTAAACTAGTAAGCCTACTACACCTATAATAATTAAACCAATAATTCCGAAAATTGCTAATAAAATGATAAGAAGTACTTTTTTGGACATATTCTAATAACGATAACAAATAAAAATTAAAGCAATTTAAGATTACTGCTCTATAGAGATAATTAAATAAATATAATTTAACTTTTCGTCAATATTTCAATATTTTCAATTATTATTTCCTTGTCGGGGATTCCTTCAGTTACCTCTTTAGATATATTTTCTTCACTCCCTTCTTGGTTGTTTTGAGTGTCATTAGGTCCGGGAACGGGAGTTATTTCATTGTCAATCTTATCCAGTACAGAATGACTTTCCTCCTCGACTACTCCAAAAACAGTGTATTGAGCGGGTAAAACAGTATCTTTGAAAGTCAAGAAAAATTGACTGGTTGCACTGTCCGGTTGAGAGTTCTTGGCCATTACTATAAGTCCCTTGCGGTAAAGAGTAGTGGCTGATTCTTTGTTTAGATTACCATAAAGATCGGGGTCGCTAAAAATGGGGTCGTTAGTTATTTTTCCAAGTGAATTCGGGTCGTATTTAGGAGACACTTCCCAAATTTCATCCTTAAGGTCTTCTCCAAAGGCACTAGCCCCACCTTCCCCGTCGTTAGTCGGGTCATTGTCTTTGGAGTTAGGGTCTCCCCCTTGAATTATTCCGAAATTGCTGTCTTTCACAATCTTATGGAATTTAGTTCCTGTATAGTAATCCCGATGAGATAGACGTAAAAAATTCTCGACAGTTTGTGGAGCTGAAGAATGCTTTAAGTTAATCTTTATGTTACCAAAATTAGTTTTTAATAATACATCTTTATCATCAAAGTTTCCCTGAAAAAATTCATCTTCTTCGGCTATTTTTGCCTCGTTGGCTTTTGCTTCCTGCTCTCTTTGTTGTTCTTCACGAAATTCTTTGGTGTCTTCCGTGCTTTCATTAATTTCAGGTATATAGATTAGGGCGGACCAAAGAATGACTACCGAAGCTAAAATCCCCATAGCAGTAGCCACAACTTTTTCTTTGTTTTTAACTAAATAATTATTTAGATTGCTTTTGTCGTTTAAACCACGGCCGGTCTCTGACTTATTATTATCAGTAGAATCTTGAGTATTTATAGCTACCGTTTCTTTCTTATTTAAATCTTTCTTGGAAGCTTTGGCTAACTCTTTTTTTTCTGCTATGTGCTTCTTGGGCTTTCCGGTTGCTTTCCTCTGTTCTTTCTGGAGAGTATTTTTAGATTTTGCAGTTTCTTTGGAAGAGGGTTCGACAATTTTTTTATTGTTTTTCAGTTTTTTTGATTTTGTGCCTTTTTTTGCCATAATTAATCTATTTGACAATTACTTACATCTTTATGATATTTATACCTACGAAAACAGTTTTTAAAAAAAATAATTTAGTCAAGCCAGATCATATATAATTAATAATCACAGTACTTGTTTTGTCAGTAAAAATCTTTCCTTTTTGTCACAATTTTTTGTCTTCATTTGAATGTTTCTCTTTAACAAGGTTTTTGTTACTATTTATTTATGCATGTAAAAATAGAAAATGTAACAAAATTAATTTTCATTGCACTAAAATATTAGAGTATGTATCAACTATGGAAGAAAGCAAATTATACATATCGATTATTTATTTTTGAGACAAAAAATGGTTTAGTTTAATATGATATTTATCTATTAATTATTGCGATTTTTCTACAAAATTTATTTTTAATTTAATCCGATTTATCAAGCTACATGTCAAAAAAAACAATTAGTGAAACCCTAAAATTTTCTGAAACCGAAGAACAGGATAAGACAAAAAAAAGAGCCAAAAGATCATCCGCCCATCGAAAAAGACTAACCATCGGTTCAGCAAAAAACGTCAAGGCTAAGGTTCCTAGAATTACCAGGATTTTTAAGAGAAAAGAAGCGGAGAAGCAACAAGCGGAAGAAGAAAAAAAGGTTACCAAACCTAGAAAAAGGAGCAGGGCTACTAAAGATGAAAATAATCAGTTAGTAACTCGTAAAGGGATATTGGGTTTGAATTTGGTTTCAACAGCAGAACTTAATAGAGGCAGGGCTCTTCAAGATGAAACCATCGAACAGAGAGGGTCCAGAAGGTATAAGGTCACCGATGATGGAGTAAGGATAAAAATGAAGAAAATCACCAAGAAAAGAGATAGTAAAACCAAAGAAAAGGTGCTAAAAAAATTCATTGAAAATGATATCTCTTTATACCCCGTATTTCAATCTCAGGCTACAGGTTTTCAGAAAAAAGCTATTAAGATGATTAAGGATGGTATAAATAGGGGCTTTGTAACCGAAGACGAGCTTTTAATTCTATTACCTAGACCTGAAGAAAACATTGAGTTGTTGGAAGATATGATTGATCTTTGCGAAGATAGCGGTGCTGCAGTCAGGTTTGACAGCACTCTGGATGACTTGTGGGCTTCTTTGGAAAACGAAGAAGAGGCTAAGAAGAAAGAAATGGAACTGGCCCAAAAATTGGCCGGAAGTTTGGCAGGTGACGTAGGGGGGGATGAACTAAAAGATGATGTTGTGCAAAACTACATTCGAGATGTTTCCAGATATCCGGTTCTTTCCAAAGATAAAGAAATTGAATTATCCAAAAGAATTGAGCAAGGAGACCAATCGGCCAAAAGAGAGTTAACCTATGCCAACCTTAAATTGGTGGTTCACAATGCCAAAAAGTATATGGGGCGAAATCTAGCTTTTTTAGACCTTATTCAAGAGGGAAATATTGGCTTGTTCAGAGCGGTGGAAAAGTTTGATTGGAGAAAAGGTTATAAATTTTCCACATATGCAAGTTACTGGATTGATCAAAGTATTAGGCGGGCACTAGCTGATCAGAGTAGGCCGGTCCGGCTTCCTGTGCATGTTGAGGAAAAGCTAAACCGCTATAAAAAAGAAAAAAGAATGTTGATTGATCAGCTTGGCAGAGAACCCACTGATGAAGAATTGGCTGAAAAATTAGAAATTGATTTGGATACGGTTTATTACTTCAAAAGAATTAGTCAAGATACTGTTTCAATTGATACTATGGTTGGCTTTAGCGAAGATAGTGATACACAAGTGGTCGAAATGATTGAAGATGAGAATACCAACCAACCGATTGATACTGCCTCCAATAAGATGATTAGAAATCATTTAATGAGGATAATCGATGAGTGTCTGGAGCCGAGAGAGAAAAAGGTTATTCTTCTGAGATTCGGACTGGATGGAACAAATGTTACCCATACGCTTGAAGAAATCGGAGAAGTGTTTAAAGTAACGAGAGAAAGGGTTCGTCAAATTGAAGAAGTGGCCTTGAATAAAGTAAGAGCACATACCAATAGCTATAAGCTAATTGATTTCTTGGAAGGCATCAAACCTCAAGCTTTTGCTCCAACAAGTTTTAAAAAAGAAGAGTCTGTTCCGGATGAGATTCCCTTGGGTAAAAAAATTTTCTTGGATCGAGCAATAGATATTGTTGCCAACCAGATTAATCTGAATAATTATAGTTTGTTTTTCTTAAGAGGGGAAATGGGTTCAGGAAAAACACATTTTGTAAAAGAAATCTCCAAGAAAATAGGGATTAAAGATGAGGTTAATTCTCCTTCTTTTAACTTAGTAAATAGGTATAAAATAGGTGCCGGTAGTTCTATTAAACAGAAGACTGATTTTGAAAATGTTACTCATATGGATTTACACAGACTTAAAACTATTAATGATGAGGATATGGGTTGGATAGAAGAGGAGTTAATCAATATATCCAATATCGTTTTTTTGGAGTGGCCGGAAAAATTATTCAAAAAACAGGCTTTTATGCAGTTTTTAGGGAGGAGGTATCTGGTTATTGAATGTAAAATAGGAAAAAAAGGAGATCATTACTATAGAATTAAAGAAAGTTGAGTTAGTTGTTATAGATTAAAGCAGTTGGCACTGTTTTAATTGACATTACTATTTTGTGGTGGTTTAATTATTCTGGATATAAAAACAATCATATATGCTCATTACTCATTTTCTTAGTGCCCAGTCGGAAGAGTTTGTCTATTTTAAGGAAAGGTTAAAAACTCGTAACAACTTGTTTTTTCAGGATAAGCAAATAGAGGATAAGCTCGAAGAAATTAAAGATACGGAAATATTAAATATATTTATTTATAACAAAGTAAATAAAAAAATTCTCGATGGATTACCAAAATTAAAATTGATTGTTACCAGGTCAACCGGATTTGATCACATCGATCTCAGTTATGCAAAAGAAAAAGGTGTTACCGTTTGTAATGTTCCAACTTACGGAGAAAATACGGTAGCAGAGCATGCTTTTGCTCTATTGCTTTCTATTGTTCGAAAAATTCCCGAGCAAATCAATCGAACCAACACAGGAAATTTTGAATACGAGGACCTTAGAGGTTTGGATATAAGGGGTAAAACTTTAGGAGTTATCGGGGCTGGTCATATTGGTCTTCACTCAATTAAAATAGGGGGTGGTTTGGGAATGAAAGTAATTGCTTTTGATTTATTCCAAAAAAGCTTTCTCTCCGAAGTGCTGGACTTTGATTATGTAAGTATGGATGAACTATTGCGGGAATCTGATGTGATTACACTGCACGCCCCTTACAATAAACACACCCACCATCTAATCAATAAAGAGAGTTTTCAAAAAATGAAAAAAGGAATGGTTTTGATTAATACTTCTAGGGGAGCCTTGGTTGATAACGAGGCTTTGGTGGAAGCTTTGGATCAAGAAATTGTTGCTGCTGCCGGTTTAGATGTTCTCGAGAACGAGGAAAGTTTGCTGGGTTGCAAAGAAAATGAAACTTTACAAAAATTAATTTCCAGAAAAAACGTTTATTTTACAGCCCATACAGCTTACTATACTAAAGAAGCTCAAGAAAGAATTTGGGAAACTACCTTAAATAATATAAAGCAATATCTTAAAGAAGAGCCTATAAATGCAATCAACTAATTGTAGTTTTTGAAGAATTCTTATGCAGATATCAGGACTCCAAAAAATGTCTTTAATAGACTACCCTAGAAAGATTTCCTCAGTAATTTTTACACAAGGATGCGTATTTAACTGTCCTTTTTGTCATAATCCCGATTTAATTAAGGTTAATAGAAAAAACAGAAGTCTCTATAGTGAAGAGCAGATATTAACTTTTTTGAAAGGCAGGCAAGGGCTTGTAGACGGTCTAGTAATTACCGGAGGAGAACCGACCATTCAACCTGATTTACCTGATTTTATTAGAAAGGTTAAAGATTTAGGGTTTTTAGTTAAACTGGACACAATGGGTATAAATCCCGATGTTGTCAAGTTAGTAGTGAAAGAAAGCTTGGTTGATTATATTGCCATGGATGTTAAGCATACTCCGGAAAAATACTCAGAAGCTATTGGCAAAAAGACAGACATATCAAAAATCCGAGAATCTATTGAAATAATAAAAAAATCCAAAATCGACTATGAATTTCGTACCACTTGTGTGCCGGGCATACACCGGGAAGAAGATTTCATTGAGATAGCTGACTGGTTAGAAGGTAGTCAAAACTACTATATTCAGGAGTTCCGTGATCAGATCACAAATGATAAACATCTTGGTCAAAAAGCTTCCAGGTGCATTTTAGATTTGGAAAAAGTGAAGGCTATTATGCAAGGAAAAATTGGCAGTGTGCAGATTCGCTATAATAACTAGATTTATAGTTCTTGTTGATAGTCTCTACCAAGCATTCTCTCAGCCATCTGTTGATTGCCCTCTTTCAGGTATTTTCTTATTACGCTGGAACTTACCATCTCCTCCTCGACATATACCGGATCAACTTTAACTACTTCAAAGCCGTAATTATCAGCCAGTTTCAGCAAGCTTGAGTAATCTCCTTTTCTATTCTTTCCAAACCGATGATTTTTTCCAACGACTATTACTTTAGGGTGTAGAGCCTTTACTACCAAATCAATGAAATCGGAGAAATTGGTTTGGGCCAACTCTTTGTTAAAATTTAATTCCAATATATAGTCTACACCGGTTAATTCGTAAATTTTTATTCTCTTTAGTTTGTTGTAGATTAAATCAATCTTTTGATTAGGGTTTATTATTTCTTTTGGGTGTGGCCAATATGTTACTATTATAGAATTGCCTTTCAAGAGACGGGAGTGCTTTATAACGTTTTCTACTAATTTTTGATGTCCCAAGTGGAAGCCATCAAAAAACCCGAAAGTCAGCACGGGATTATTTACTTCCCCTAAATTATGAATGGAATTAACTATTTTCATTCAAATAATCTTTTGCTTGTTGACAGTCTATTTTAATTTGCGCTACGAGGGTAGAAACCTCATCAAATTTTTTTATATTTCTCAGGTATTTAACAAGTTTCAACTCCACTTTTTTTCCATAAATATTATTATCAAAATTAAAAATAAAGGTTTCAATCTTATTATCATGTTCTGCGAATGTTTCCGCCGGACCGATGTGACTGACTGACTGGTAAACTTGTTTATCTACTTCAATTAGAGAAGCATATACACCGTTTTGCAAATTCTCCGGGGAATACTCCGGGATTATATTTGCCGTTGGAAATCCGAGTTTTTTGCCTCTTTCTCTTCCCTTCGCCACTCTCCCTTTCAATTTAAACAGAAAATGCATGTTCTATTTTTTGGTTACTTCATCTCTGATTCTCAAAAGATCTATTTTCTGTTGTTCACTTAAATTTGAGGGCATCTTTACTTTGAGTTTAATCAAATGGTCGCCCTTCACTTTCGGGTTATTTAGTTTAGGCATTCCTTGAGCTCTCAATCTAAGCTCTTTTTCCGGGTTGGTAAAAGGAGGAACCTGCACTTCCACTTCACCCCAAACTGTATATACATCAATTTTAGCTCCTAAAATTAGATCAAAATAGTTTACTTCAACGTTTGAATAGATATTTTCTCCGTCCCTTGTGAGATATTTATGCTCATTTATCTCTACTCTTAGGTAGAGATCTCCGGGAGATGAGCCTTTGTATCCGGCTTGCCCTTTGCCGGGAACTCTAATTCTGTCTCCGGTACTTATTCCTACCGGCACATCTACTTCCACTTCTTCCATTTCTTCGTTATACCCTTTTCCGGAACAGACATGACATTTTTTTTCATATATTTTTCCAACACCCTCACAAGTCGGGCAGACGGTTTCTTGTTGAATAATTCCAAAAATAGTTTCCATTCTTTGGTACACTTTACCTTTTCCTTTGCATGTTGGGCAGGTTTTTACTTCACTATCTTTTTCATGACCTTCGCCGTTACAGTTGGAGCACTTTACTTTATGTCTATACTTAAAAGTTTTTGTTATTCCTTTAGCAGCTTCTTCCAGAGTTAGTTCGATTCTCATTTCAATGTCTACCCCTTTTTGCCTCCTGGAAGATTTTGCTCTGGATCTTTGGCTACTGCCGAATCCTCCACCAAAAAAAGTTTCAAAAACATCGTTAATATCTTCAAAGCCGGAATTTCCGCCAAAATTATTAAAATTAAAATCTACTCCTTCAAAGCCGCTGAAACCTTGTCCCTGTGACCCTCCGAAACCTCCTTTGTTTCCGAAACGATCATAGTTTGACCTCTTTTGAGGGTCTCCTAGAGTTTCATATGCATTATTTATTTCTTTAAATTTTTTTTCCGCCTCATTATTTCCGGGGTTTTTATCCGGGTGATATTTGTGGGCTAGTTTACGGTAAGCTTTTTTAATTTCCTCTGGCGAAGAATTCTTTTCAACTCCTAATACTTGGTAATAATCTTGCATATAAATCTCCTATAATTCTAATCTTAATTTCTCCGGGATATATAAAATTGTCAACCTCGAATATTAGTTGCTAATTTACTATTAAATTTAAGAATTTCCGAATTATTTCAGAGTATAAATTCTTGATAAGTCGGGTTTAAGAGTTCAAATACTTAGTAAGTTTAGGATATTTACCTGATAATGCATCTTTATGAGATGGAGATAACCTTAAATATACTTCATCTTGCTTTCTTTCTAGTCCTTTAATTAGAGTGTCATTTTTGACGTTAAAGTAGTTTGTCTTGGCTTGAGCCAGTTCCGGAGCCCAGTCGTTCAGTTGAGATAAAGTTAAATGAATTAGTCCGTAGTTGGATACCTCCATACTGTTTGCCAAACTTCGTCTACAAAAAAATATAATGCTTTGGTCTTCATAGTCGCTAAAAATATGGTCAAATATTCTACTCATATAACCCGGAGCTTTGGAAACGGTATAGCCTAAAGGCTTAAGCTCAACTCCTTCCAGCCAAAAGGAATGATCCGGTTCCAGTAAAGCAGCAGCCACTAATTTTTTATCCTTTCCCTCCAACCAATAGATATTTTTTTCGGTTTTACTTAGTTCTTTGAGGTAGACTCTTTCCCTGGGGCAAAAAAAGTCCCCATAATACTTGATGAGGCTGTATAGCTGCGAAATTATACTACTTTGGTTGTGGGTGGAAAACTTTGAAAAATCTTTGAAGGCCATACTCGAATGTTTAAGTGAATAGAAGTGCACCTCAGGAAAAAGGTTTATTTTTTAGGTTTTATTGTGGAAAAATAACTGTCAGCAATTAGTTTTGGTTCGTTCTCATAAACAAACTCTTCAGTCACCATTCCAATAAGTTGTTCTATTGCTTCTTTTGCTACTTCCGGGTGTGACCTTTCTCTTCCTTTCATTTGGACCTGGATTTTTACTTTAATTCCTTTATCCAAGAATTCATCAATTTTTTTTGCTCTTACTGCCATATCATGGACGGAGACTCTCACAGAAACTCTAATAGTTTTCATTTCTTTGGTTTTTTTGGGCTTGTTAGCTTCGGATTTTGCTTGCTGGTATTTAAACTTATTAAAATCAATTATCTTTACAACAGGAGGATTTGCTTTAGGGTTAATTTCCACCAAGTCTCTTTCTTTTTCTTCGGCAACCCTAAGAGCTTCGGACCTTGATAAAATTCCCAACATCCCTCCTTCGTCATCTACTACGCGTACCTCATCTGCCTCGATTCTTCTATTAATTCGATATTTTTTTCCGGTATCCTTCTGTGGCTTCTTTTTTCTACGATAATTTGTCATCGTTGACAGTAGGGTTTTATTACTTAATGTTGAATAAATTTTAATCAAAAAATGATTTTTGTCAAGAAAACGGCATTTTTGCTTATTCCGCTTTAACTAAATAAAGTACTTTTGGAAATTTGACCGATCTTTAATTACAAAATCTTTAACAACAAGGCTACCTAGTCTTCCGTCTGTTGATTATTTAGAAAGATCAATACCAAGAGATAGCTCTTGTCAAAAGATGATGATTTTATTAGCATTTGAGGTGTGACTAAAAATACAAAATATTTAGTGGTTTTAGCTGCACCGGAACTTTCAGACCCTTCAGCTAAATTGTGCAAATTGTTTATACAGCAAGTAAAAACAAGCGGCATACAAGTCGATTTAATTGATCTCTATAGGGATGTAGAGTTTGACCCTTACCGTATTCCATCTAATAATCCTGATACAAAGACCATAGAATACCAAATCAGAATTAATCGTAGTGATGCAATTTTTTTCTTTACTCCATTATACTGGTATAATTTACCAGGAATCTTGAAAAGCTTTATCGATGCGGTCTTTAGTAGCGGATTTGCATATAAGAACTATCGAGGAAGAAGAATAGGGGTTTTGAAGAATCTTAAGGCTTATTCATTTTGCTTCTCTTCCGATTCTACATGGAAATTAAGGTTTTTGTATAGAAACTTGATTGATACTTGGTGGAGCAGGGTATTTTTTGACACTTGTCAAATAACAGGAAAATGTTATATTTACGGAAACATCAAGAATGATGAAGATAAGAATTACACAAAGACCTTGCAAAAGGTTAGTAGTTTAACTAACAAAATTATTTCTTCGGATCAAGAAAAAAATCTCAACCTTATCAGTGATAAATAATTATGGAATTAAAAAGAATAACCCACATCTTAATTGCCTTAATAGTTGCCTTTATTCTTCTATTTATAGGGTATATGGCCGGGTATCGGAATTACGTTAATGCTTTGCCTGATGAGGTCGAGGTAAACAGCCCTAATCGCAGTACGCTTAACTCCCTTTCCAATATGCAAACCAAGGATGTTGTCGGTGCTGACAGCCAAATGTACGGGAAGATGTATTTTAAAGAAAGTATTGAAGATAACAGAACTGAACTTTTGATAGAGCTGCAGGGAGTGCCGCTTAACTTTAAATCACAAGAACTCAATCTGGTTAATGAAATTCCCAACCAACTGGAAATAAAAGCAGCCTATATTAACCAAGAAGCAACAAATTACGAGTACGAAACAATAGGAGTTATTAGTTTAAACGAACCTCAAGACGGTTTGCGTACCGGACGTTTTACGGCTGTGTTAAGTCAAAAATTAGGTGATTCCAAAGAACCTATTCAGAGAATTATTCTTGAGCCTTTGCAAAGAGACTCCGGTCAGTCGTTTATTTATAAATATACTGAAAAATCAGGAGTTCCTTATGAACTTATAGGTGCACCTGCTCCATATTTTTTTATTCTTATTTAATAGTGTCTTGACTAAAACAGAAAATAAACTGATCTCTCATATAAGAGTTTATGAAAAATAAAAACAAATTTTAGCTGATTATGGAGTGGCTATTGTTTGCGGGAAGTTTTGTTTCTACTTCGGTGTTTGGTTTAGTAATAGTAATAATACTAAACTATGCTATTCACTCTTGGGAAAACTTAAAAGTGGATGATTTAACCAGCAGGATAGTTCATTCACAAAAAAATATCCTAAATAAAAGCTCTGTTAATAGGGGTTTTACCAGTTTTGACCTAAGTAGATCCTTGCCAAAAAAAATTCAAGAAAGAGCATTAGTGGTGGTCTCGGAAAAAAGTGAATATCCGGAATGGATCAAAAGAACTTTAAAAGAAATAGATTTTGCCAGGAAAAACTTGTTTTCTGCTACGAAAAAAATGATTGCATATTTATTTAGCTTATCTAAGCCTGCAGAAATTGTAGATTATGAAAAAGAGGATGAAGAAAATAAAAAGAAAGGAGAAGTAGATCATGTAATTCAAAAAGTATCCAATATTTCTCAGAAAAAAGCACAATCTTCCTTAGATAAAGATTTTCCGTTAAAACTTGAAGAGCCAACTAAAGAAAATGATTCGATAGAGATTTCGAATGCGAAAAATCAGGACATGGCTACGATAGGTATTGCTGCTTCGGCTTCAAAGATTACCGAGCAGAGTAAAGATTCTAACTCAAGTGTTTTCGAAAAGTTGGAATCCAGGATATTGCTTAAATTAAAAGACTCCGGTTTGGAAAATTATGATATCTGGCTTGAGCTCGGCGAGTTATATGTTAAATTTGAGGAAAAAGAGAAGGCTAAGGAAATATTTGCTTTAATTTTAAAGCATAGTCATGGTAAGCAAAAAGAAATTGCCAGAGATAAATTAATAGGTCTATGATAGGTTTTTTAAGTGGTAAGGTTATCGGAAAAATTAACTCCAGAATAATTTTGAGATTGCCTGGAGGGGTGGGCTATGTCGTGAATATATCTCCACTCAGGCAATATTTGGTTAACGAAAATGTTGATTTGTTTGTTCACCAATCCTTTTCAAAAGACGGGCAAAGCGAGCTGTTCGGCTTTGACTCCATTGATGATAGAAATTGGGTGGAGAAACTCACAAAAGTTAGCGGAATAGGAAATAAATCCGCGGCAAATATTATTTATTACCTGGGTTCTAACAAAGTTTCCGAAGCAATTCAAAATAACCAACCAGAAATATTTAACACCGTAAAGGGTCTAGGAAAAAAGAATTCTCAAAAAATTATTTTGGAACTGCGAAAGTACTCTAAATTCAACTATATTGACAACATTAACCAAAATAACGAGGTAATAACTAATTTCATTGAGGCCCTTGGAAATTTAGGTTATAGTCGTTCAGAGATTGTGCAAACCATTTCAAAGATGAAAAGAGACAGCGTTTGGAACGAAGAAGAAGGTATTGTAACTTTAATCAAGAAAGGTCTTCAATACTTGACCAGCTAATTATTAGTGAGAAAAAAAGATATAACAAAGGAAGATATGAATAAGAAAAAAGCTTTGAAGATATTTAACTTGGAGAGTCTTAGAGGGATTAATCAAGACTTTCTCAAAAAAGAATTTAGAAAACAAGCTAAAATCAAGCACCCTGATAGTCAGGGCGGAAGCAAGGAGAGCTTTGTGGAATTAAAAGAAGCATATGAGTTATTATTAGAATTAATCAAATATTTTGACCCCGGAGATATAGAAGAAGAATCATCTGACTCCTTTGGCAACCCCTCTCAAGAAGAAGCTACTCCGGTAAGCAATGTTAGGGACTTGAAAACATTAAGCAAGGATGAAATATTGGATAAATATTATCAAGATACAAACAACCTAAAAAAGTCTTTGGCATTGTATCAACAATCGATAGACAATCAAACCAGGATTCTCGGTGAAATTAAATCCAAAGTTCAATCTTTGGTTAAAGAGTTTGAAAGTAAGAAAGAAGTGTTGCAAAAAGATATGGAAAAAGATATGGAAAAATTAGAAAAGAGTTACCAGGGAGGACTTTTGAAAAAGATAATGTTCTTCCTTCCTAAGATGAGCGAAAATGAGTTTTGGGACAAATACCATAAGAAAGTAGATGCGTACAGTAAGAAACATTCTGAGTTGGACATTAAGTTCTTTAAGGAAATGCTTGATTTGTACGGGGAAGGTCTAAATGAAGTTGGTAAAAATGTTGATAAAGATTAGATATAACTTTGAGTCAAAAATATATACTCTTCTTAAAATGTAACCAAAAAAAAGCTCGGTATCACCGAGCAAATTTATATTAATTATTACTCAAAAACGTCTTACTTAGGCTTTTTGGCACCGTATTTAGATCTACCTCGCTTTCTGTTTTGAACTCCTCCGGCATCCAACTTACCTCGAACAATGGTGTATCTTACTCCAGGTAAATCTTTTACTCGTCCGCCTCGTATTAAAACTACACTATGTTCTTGAAGATTGTGTCCGATACCGGGAATGTAGGCCAATACTTCCATCTTATTTGAAAGCTTAACCTTGGCTACTTTTCTCACCGCCGAGTTAGGCTTTTTCGGGGTCATAGTGTAGACTTTTACACAAACTCCTCTTTTAAAGGGGTTAGGGTTCTGGTTGGCAGAATTGGATAGACTATTCCAATCTCTTAAAAGGGCAGGTGATTGAGACTTTTTCTCTACTTTTACTCTTGGTTTTCTGATTAATTGATTAATTGTCGGCATAAATATAAAATGGATTTCTAATTACTAATTGTTAACATTCTCAAATTTTTTGACTGGTAAGTTGTGATTTTCAGGAAAAATAAATAGTCTGTTATTTAATCTTAGGTCTTGATGTCTATTCTTCGGAAGCATGCCTTTAATGGCACGATAGAGAGGTCTGCTTGGATCCTTTTTGATTACCTCTTCAAAAGATCTGACCTTCATTCCGCCGAGTCTTCCGGAGTAATTAAAATAGTTCTTTTTTTGTGGTTTTTTACCTGTTAAAACGCTGTCTTTGGCATTTATTATTATTACCATACCGCCCATATCTACATCAGGAGAATAATCAGCTCTGTTTTTACCTGTTAATATTCGGCTCACCTCGGTGGCAAGTCTACCTACAGGCTTGTTACTGGCATCAAACAAGTACCACGGACGTCTATATCCTCTTTTGGTCGGTCTGGAAGTTTTTGAACTATTTCTTATGGTATCAGACATAAATTAATCATTATTAGGTAAATACCTATACTAACATTACAATACTTTTATCGTGTTCACTAAAATCTTGTTGCACTTTCAAAATTGACAAATAGCCCCCGTTTCTTTCTTTATATTTAGGAACAATTTCATCAATTAATTTATGAGCGTCTTTTTCTGAAATGAACGGTTGTAATTTTCTTAGAGCCAAAATTTTATCATCTCCAGCCTTTTTGGCTAAACTGATTAGTCTTTCAAACTTAGGTCTAAACCACTTTGCTCTTCCGGAAAAGGTTGTTATTTTACCATGTCTTATCAGGGCCTCGCTCAGATCTCTAGCTAATTTTTTTCTTTCTTCAGTTGTTCTTTTCAGCTTTTTAGTTGATTTCAGGTGATTCATAAGCCACTATTTACTTAAAATTTCTACTACAGTTTCTTGGGGTCTGAAGCCGTACCTTCTTTTATAATTTGATTTTGACTTAAATTTAAGCACAGAAATTTTTTTACCTTTCTGGTGTTTCAAAATTTTTACCTTGACTTTTTTAGCTTTGGTAGACAAACCTTTTTCATCAAATTTAACCAAAAGCGGGTATTCCAAAATTTCATCTACTTGTGCCGGAATCCTATCGGTGATAATTTTTTGACCATATTCAGCTACATACTGCTTCGAACCAATCTTTACAACTAGAGACATAAAAAATATTATACAGATTCAACAATTTCCAATACCTTAACAGACAAACTGTTGTTAATTGATTTGACTTTGACTTCATCACCTTTTTTGTGTCCGATAAGTGCTTTGGCCAGCGGGGACTCGTTACTTATTTTTCCATTAACTGCATTTGCTTCACTTACTCCGACTATTTTAACTTCGTAGACAGCAGTATTATGCAAATACTCAACCTTAACCTTACTTCCTAACTGAATTCTTGCAGTTCCGCTTTTCTTACCGCTCTCAATTAATTCGTAATCCGCTAGTATATCTTCGATTTCGGTTTTTCTAAACTCTAATTTATCTCTTTCTAACTTTGCAGTATCCAAAGCAGAGTTTTCCCTAATATCTCCTTCAGCTAATGCACGATTAATTGACTCCAGAATTTCAGGTATTTTGTTACTGTTAATATCCTCTAATTCTTGTTTCAAATCTTCTAGACCTTGTTTGGTAATATAATGAGTCATGAGTGGAAATCATCAACTTTACATTCTTTCAAAGGAATAGGTTTTTTCATTTTTTGTCAAGAGCGGATAGAATGAACTCAAGTATTTATTTGGTAAAAATAAAAAAGTGTTATAAAAGACAGAGAAGGTTGTAACCTTTTATTACAAGTTGATTTCTTAACTAGAGTCTACTGAAGGAGTGTATTATATCCTCAAATAAAAAACAGAGTTATTTTCTTTTAACTAAATTTATATTAGTTGAAGGAATCACACTGTTGTGCAGATTAATTCTTAACTTAAGGTTCAATTGTCCCGAAATATTTTTTGTAGTTACATTATTTATTCAAGAATTTCTTCTGTCTCTTCTTCAACGATTTCTGTTTCTTGTTTTGGATTTCCTTGTGCCTCGGGTTCTACCTGCAAGTCTTCAACGGAGACCAGTTTTGCTTTGACCACCAATACTTTCATACTTGTGTTTAGCTCTAAAGGAGCGGCTAAGCTAAGCTCAGAATACTTTCTGGATTCAAATTGAGAAAAATCGATAGGGTCAAAAATATTCTTACCTGTGACTACGTATACCAATTTTTTCTCAGTCTCCTCCTCGGTTTTTACTCTTAAAACTATTTCATCATTTGGTTGAACTTGGTTGAGATTGGATAACTTTTCCATAGAACCGAAGACATATGCGTTTCCTCCTACTGCGGGGAGATTGGTTTTATCATAGTGGATTAAGCTTACCAAAATATTTTCTCTGAAATTTAAACTATCTTCATTAAATTGCCAGAGTACTTCTAAATCCTTGATATCGATGGCTTCAATATTTACCAAGCCTTTGTGCTCGGGATCAATATTTCTCACTGTTAGATCGGGTAGGGAGGTGTATTCCTCTTGGTCTTCGGGATTTATATTTTGATTTAGAGTGTAGGACTGTAGTCTGTAGACAACTCTTTCTCTGTCTACTAATTTTTCTATGTTATCCCTGTCACTACTGGAAAGAAATTTCCCGTTCATTGGATCTATACTTTCTAATAAATCTAATCCGTTAAGTTTTCCGTTTCCGTTTATGTCAGAATTGGTGGGATCCAATCCTAGCAAAAATTCTTCATAATTACTTAAGCCGTCTTTATTGTAATCAAGGTCCGGATCTCTTTTATCGGCCTCATTAATAAACGAGCTGACCCATTTTTTATATCTTTCGTCATTATCTTTATTATCTAAATTAGCTCTGGTTTCAATGCCCTTGTTAACAAATGGTAAATAGCTAATTAATTGGAATCGCAAAGACGGGTTAAAAACAAACAGGGAAGTTATAAGAATTGCTACGCCTAATCCGGCATATTTTCCGTATTTTAGCACTTGGTTCTTATTTTTTATTTTCATGTAATCATCCTTGGATATCGTGTGCGAATCCATTTTTTTATTTGCAAAGAATCCTATTTTTTCACCGATTTTCTTTTTTAAGTTAGCAACTTTATTTTTGGGTTTGATATATACTGATTGCCTACTATCGCCTTGCCTGTCTTCAAAAAAACTAGTGAATTTCTGTTGCTTGTCTATTTCTCCGAAAGATTGTCCGGGTGATTGAGAGAAAACATCTTCTTTTTGAGAGTAAGCTGGATATGCTTGAGCATTATGATCAATGTGTTTTTTTTGAGTGAAGGAAAAATCTGTTAATCTGTCTGATTTGTTATTTGCAGGGTTGGGGTCGACCGCAGTTGTGTTTCCATGGTAGCTCGTAGACTGTTGAGAATTATTCTGATTTGTCGACATTCCCTTGTTGTATGACTGACTCAATAAACCAAGTAAATATTTTCTTTGCTCAGAACTCATTGTGTGTAAATACTGATTTTTTTGATAATCATCCGGTAAGCTAAGATAATATTTCAAAACTGTAGCCCATTCTTTGGATAGTCTTGAAATATTATTTGTTTGATTGTTTGGATGAAACATACTTATTCTTTATTTTTGTCTTCAAGAGGACTATTTCTGCTCAGCAACCAAACTTGAATATTGAGAAGAATCAGTCCTGTTATTATTTGTATATCGGCCAAGTTGATGTAGGCTATGTAGGTGTTGATATAATCAGCAACGTATCCAAAGATGTTTTTTTCCAGAAAATTACTCCAGCTACCGGCTACTATTAAAATGCTTGCCGTGGGATATTTCTGAATATATTTGAAATAGAACAGCCCCCAAGTAATAAAAAAAATTATAAAAACACTAATGTAAATGTTTACTGTCAAGCCAATAGGTTTTCTGTTTTCAACAAAATGTAAACCGATTTCTTTGATAGCTACTGCAACGGAAAGGTTGATAAAGATTAAGGCACAAATCAACCCAGCTTGGAAAAGATACCATCTTATCATCTGTGTAAACACAATTAAATAATTCTGGAGATACATTTTTGTGTTTGTATGTTGTTTATTTGCAAAATAACCTATCTATATCATTCTAGCATATTTTCTTATCTACCACAAGGAAAAATAAAAGTTTGCTATCTAATTAGGGTTCCGATATGATTTCCGTTAGTTATTTCTCTTAATATTCCCTTAATATTCCCGTTGGCAATCACTGAAGAAACTCCTAAATCCGCAAGTTTAAGAAACTCATCAACTTTATATTCCATCCCTCCCGTAACATCAACTTCTTGGTTAGTATAAAAGTATTTTTTTACCTCCGGGTAATTTGATCGATTTATCTCTTTAATGATTTGGCCGTTGGGTTTTGTTACTCCGTCGTAATTACCCAGATTAATTACTAGATTAGGCTTTATTTTTAAACTAATTAAGTATTTAACAATCAATTCCATAAGATAATCCGTAGAGATTATGGTTGATCCCAGTTGTTCGTCAATTACCGCATCTCCGTAAACTACGGGAATTATATTATGATCTAAAAGCTTTGGTAGGGTCTCAATAATAAATTCTTTCGCAATTTGATTGCTTGCAATGAAACAAGCGGAAGGCTGCAAGGAGAATACGGGGAGTTTTTCCTCCAGAAGTGCTTCTAAGAGTATTCTATTAAGTTTTGCTGCATCGTTTTGAACCATACAAAACCCATATTTACCTTCTCGACTACCAAAACCGTCTTTTGTTCGATATTTTTTTGCTGATTGGTGAGCAAAAGAACCGGCCCCGTTTCCGAGAACAATCTTGTATTTTCCTGTTGAGAATAGTTCTTTAATTTCCAAGGCAATCTTGTGAATGATTCGGCGGTTTACCGTATAAGCACTTTTTTTGTCGGTTATCAGAGAGCCGCCAAGTTTAATTAAAATCAGATCCATAATAATTATATTATAGAGTATGGTCGGGATGCAGGGAATCGAACCCTGTACCTCAGCTACCCGAAAGCTGAATGCAACCGGTACACCACATCCCGAATTATTTTGATAATGCTTACGTATATTCCGGAAAAAGTCAACTTGCGTTTGACAAAAACCTGCAAAAAGAGAAAAAGTAATATCAAATTTGGTTGTAGAACAGGATAATAGTAAAAGATTTATTCCACTTATTTTTATCAGATGAGTAAAAATTTTAGCTTATTGAAAGTTATTCAAAAAATAGATAGAAACGGTATAATTCGTACAATTACCGATCGGGTCATTACTAAACTTTATTTTTACAGGGTCTATTTAGTCAGTACTATCCTGGCAGTTTTAGCTTTCTTGCTTTTTTTAACTATTGGTTTTCCGGAAAGTTTCAACCGACTTAGTTTTTTTTCACAAAGATGGTTTGGGTTGGGTTTTTTGATGCTGTATTTAATTATTAGCTATTTGTCAGGTTATCTGCTGGCCTTTACAAATTCCAGACTTTTTTCTACTTGGGTGCAATCCAACCTTCTTCTAATCATAAGTTTATTATACTATAGTAGAATTAATTTCGGATCTGAATTCACTTTTTGGGAGATAACTTTTACTAGCAGAATAATGCTTTTCCCGCTATCAATTTTGATTTTTATAATAAATCTGAACTTGTTCGGAAAACTTGAACGAAAGCTTTATTATCTTCTTCCTCAAATTCTTTTATTTTCTCTTCAGCTTTATTCTTTTCTGGAAGCAATAAAGGTGGACAGTACTTTTGATAGAGAGTTTTTTGTTTTTTGGATAGAGTGGATTTTTCGAATAGATACTTTTTACTGGATTCTCTTTTCCGGTTTCTCCATAGCGGCAATCTCCATCTTTAGTTTGGAAATAAATGACATTAAGAAGAAAATCAGTCACTGGTTATTGTTTGGATTTTTGAGTTTTCAAATATTACTTTTTATATACTTGTTAAAATTGCCTTATTGGTATCAAACCCTACTGTTTTTAATAGTTTGGGACTATATTTTTGTAGCCTATACTACTATTGCCGAGGAGGTAAAAGACGATAGATTTTTTGCAAAGTTTTTGATTTCCAGCTTTTATCATTGTCTGGTATTTTTAGCGGTAATATTTACTTACTTACGATGAAACTTAAATTGATTTCTTGGAATATTAACGGGATTCGAGCAATTTTAAAAAAAGGATTTCATGATTCCGTCTTTAAGTTGGAACCGGATATCATATGTCTTCAGGAAATAAAAGCTGATTCAGAAGTAATGAACAAAATTGACCTTGGTTTGTCGGAGTATAATTTACATTATCACTCGAGTCAAAAAAAAGGGTATAGTGGGGTAGCTACCTTGAGCAAGGCCATGTCACGGAAGAATCAAGAGGCTTCTCTTTTCTCAAATATTCAAGCAGGTAAGGACAATCTTCAATTGATCGATTTTCAAGAAGGGATTGGTTTGTCCGAATTTGATTATGAAGGAAGGTTTGTTTTAACAAGGTACTTAATCAAGGACAGAAAAATAAACTTTACTCTAATTAATTGTTATTATCCGCAAGGGGGTAGAGGCAGGTTTCGGATAGATTTTAAGCTTGGATTTTATAATAACTTAATTAAAGTGGTTCATCATTTGAAGTCCAAAGGAGAAAAAATAATTTTATGTGGGGATTTTAATACCACTTTTACTGATTTGGATTTAGCCAGACCCAAGACAAATAAAAACAACACCGGATGTCTTCCTGAAGAAAGAGAGGTTTTAAAAAATTTATTGGACTGCGGTTTTATAGACTCCTTTAGACATTTCTTTCCTGAAAAGGCTGAATCATATACTTATTGGGATCAAATTACTCGAGCCAGAGAACGGAATGTTGGTTGGAGAATTGACTTATTTTTGGTTGATGAAAAACTTATTAAATATCTTAAAGCAGCTACTATCCACGATCAAATATATGGTAGCGACCACTGCCCGATTAGCGTTGATCTTGAATTTAAAGATAATTAGTTAAGAGTCTTTTACCTTTTCCAGAAGTTTTAGACCCACCTGTTTAATTTCCTCCACACTTTCCTTATATTTCAGGTTAGATAAATCTGTTTTAGTTTTAGCATCAAATATTCTTGCTACTAAGTCCTCTTCATTTTTCTTGTCTTCGTCCTTAAGGACTTCGTTTACCTCTCTGTATAAATCCATAATTACCGAGAGCATAGCCATCATTTTATCAAAACTGCAGTATGTATCAATCGGATCAAATCCATTTTGTTGTAAAAAGTCTTCTCGCAAAGATTTGGCGATTTCAATAATTACGCGTTTATCGTTATCAAGACCATCCATGCCGACAAGTTTTACCAAATCTAACAAATCACCCTCTTGAGAAAGAACTCTTTTAGCAAGCTTTCTATCTTCAGCAAATTTTCGACTTTCTTCGGTATCATTTGTTAACAAGTTGTTGAAAGCATCTTCGTAAAGTGAATAGCTTGTGTTCCAATTGATGGCCGGATAGTGTCTTTGAGCGGCTAAACCGGCATCCAAGGCCAAGAAAACTTGGGCGTTTTTAAGGGAATTTTGAGTAATAGGTTCGGAAAAGTCACCTCCCGGAGGAGAAACTGTTCCCACCACTGTTACCGATCCTTCCTCCTGGCCTACTGTCTTAACTAGACCGGCTCTTTCGTAGAAAGAAGACATCCTGGAAGAAAGATAAGCCGGGTATCCTTCTTCGGAAGGCATTTCACTCATTCTTTGCGATATTTCCCGCATTGCTTCAGCCCATCTGGAAGTAGAATCAGCCATTAATACTACGTTATAACCCATATCTCTAAAGTATTCGGCAATTGTTATTCCGGTATAGATGCTAGCTTCTCTGGCGGCGATAGGCATGTTTGAAGTATTTGCAATAAGAACCGTCCTATCCATTAATGGTTTACCCGATCTGGGGTCGGTTAGCTCCGGAAAGGATTTGACCATCTCAGTCATTTCATTACCTCTCTCTCCGCAACCCACATAGACTACCAGTTCTGCATCGGACCATTTGGCGGTTTGTTGTTGGGTAAAGGTTTTTCCTGCGCCAAAAGGACCCGGGGTGACTACGCGGGCTCCCAGCAAAACAGGGAACATAGCGTCAATTATTCTCTGACCTGTTTTAAACAAGGCTTTAGGGGTTAATTTTTCCTGAATTTCACGAGGTATTTTCACCGGCCACTTCTGATACATTTTTACTTCCCTTAGACTGCCGTCAGACAACTCAATTTCTGCAATCGGAGAGTCAAGCTTGAAAGCTCCCGCTTCTATTTTTTTGACAGTTCCGTTAATTCCTTTAGGAGTTAAAATCCAGTGTTTAATCAAGCTAGTTTCCTGTACGAAACCTATTTTAGAACCTTCTCTTACTTCCTCGCCTACCTGTACTGTCGGGATAAAGTCCCACTCTTTATCTCTATTAAGGCTTGGAAGGTGAATTCCGGGTGATATAAATATAGGACTTACTTTATCAATATCCTCTAATGGACGCTGAATTCCATCAAACATATTCCCTAAAATCCCGGGGCCCAATTCTACACTCAACAACTCTCCTCGAAGCTCTACCGGCTCACCGATTTCGATACCTGTGGTGTCTTCGTAAACTTGGATTTGTACTTCATTTCCTTCAATACTGATTACTTCTCCAAGCAATCTACTTTTTCCTACATAAACTGTTTCCAACATCATCGGGGCGTTTTCGGCCTGATCTAAAATTTTGGCCGTAACCAGAGGTCCTAAAATCTTTACAATTGTGAGCATATTAGAAATTACTAAATCAAATGTTAACCTAATACAGTTGAAAGCAAAAAGACAATTTTGTCAATGATAGGGCTAGTTTATCAATAAAATTGTCACTACTTACTTCAAGCAATTTATTCTAAGTCAAACACGGCCCTTCCCAACTCCACTTGAATTTCAACAGGCTCTTCAAAGTAGGTATAATTTTGCGAAGTCTTTTCCCTAACTCTAAGAATACTCATAGTCACATTCTGCCCTGGTTTTTTCTCCAAAAGTTTGTTTCTTAGAGGTGAAATACTGTCTTCAGTTTCAAGCTCCACTTTTTCTCCGTCAATTTCCAGGAT
The DNA here is from genome assembly GCA_964434775.1 of uncultured Candidatus Saccharibacteria bacterium. GTDB lineage: Bacteria > Patescibacteriota > JACMRA01 > JACMRA01 > JACMRA01 > CAYSWH01. Next base: position 38,670 of record CAYSWH010000006.1, read on the forward strand.
TATATCGCCTTCTTGTAGTCCTGCTTCTTGAGCTGCACTTCCGGATTCAATGGCCTGTTCTCCGGATGGTGCTAAAATAATCTCACCGTAATCCCTGGGTAACCAAGTCCATTGAGATTTTAGTACGCTGGTAATAGGCCTGGAAAAGATTCCGAGTCTGGGCCTAACCACTTGCCCTTCTTCCTTGTAACTATTTAGAGCACTGATAATAATATCGGAAGGTATGGCTAATCCGATATTTTGTCCTTCCTGAGTACTAAAAGTATTCATGCCTACCAAATGCCCGCTGGCGTTAAATAAGGGTCCACCCGAATTTCCTTTGTTGATTGCAGCATCTGTTTGGATTAGTCCTTCGGCAATTACGGAATTACCGGTACATTGGTCTTCCAAATCCGACTTGATATTTCTGTTAAGGCCGGAAACTATTCCTTTGGTTACAGTGTTCCTTAATTCACCCAATGCATTTCCTATTGCGATTACTTCCGTTCCCAACCTTAATTCATCACTATCCGATATTTTGAGTGCTTGGAGGTTGTCAGGCGGGTTTTTAATTTGCAAAATAGCGATGTCATAAATCGGATCCACGGAAAGTAGTTCGAGTTCGAACACTTCTCTCCCGTTACCGGAGGCGGTTATTATGATTGAGTCGTTACCGGGTTCGCACTTTTTGGCTACAACATGCCTATTTGTAACCACCAAACCGTCTTCTCTGGCAATAAATCCGGTGCCGGCTACAATTTGGTTATCTACTTCGATAACGTCAGAAGTCTTTAAGCTGATTGAAACCACCGAAGGCAAAACTTCTTCTACAACAGAGACTACCTGTTTACCATCTTCCGGATCTGCAAAAGAAAAGCCCTCATCTTGGGTGTCCAAACCAAAGGTTTTATTTATTATTTTTGAGTCTTCTTGGCTTTGGTTGCCGGGTTCATTCTGCCTTGTCCTCTCCTCTTGATCGTTGATACTAATATATTCATTCAAAGGAGTATTTTTGACTATAAATTGACTGATATCGGATTCCGGGTCAATAATAACATAAGCAATTATTGTTGAAATTAATAGTACTGTCAGTACCAGAAGGATACCGATATTTCTAAAAAACCGACTTATTGAGCTCAGTACTCCTCCCTGTTTTTTTGTTTTACCGGGAAGTTTACGCTGACTATTCGGAGTCTGGGAGTTTTGAGAGTTGTAACTCTCAGGGTAGCTATTGTATTGGCTTTGAAAATTAGCGGAATTATCTGAAGAATAATCTGAATAACTTTGTCTCTGATTCGGGTCCAGAGGTACATTAGAGTTATCCATGTACTCTACTTTGGGATCTTTTTTTTTCTTACCAAAACCAAGCATATTTGATCTTAATTATCCATTATTCCTCAACAGAATCTAGAAATAAATTAGCCTAAAAAAAGGATTTTGTCAAAGTTAGCATCTTGTCAATTTAACTCAAGACATCAGGTGGGTTTTCTTTGATAGACTCATGTAAACATCTTTATGTTTAGAGAAGTTGGCCTTCAGTAATAATTTTTTAAAATGTATTATCATATTTTTTTGTCGATTTTTCATTAATAATCATTTTCTCTACTCTAAAAAGTTTTTGAGTAGGTTTCTTATATTATTGACAATTCAGAGCTTCTTAGGGACTAAATCAGTATGTTAAAAACGAAGCAAGCAATTGAATATCACCAATTTGGAACCTTCCTGGATGAGCTTTGTTATGTAGCAAAAGAGATACAGAGGCAGCTGGAGAATGGCGGAAAACCTCAAGATATCGCGGTTATTGCCAGGAAGCACAGTACTTTGAGGGAAGCAACTAAAATTTTTAACTATTATCAAATTCCGATTTACTACGAAAGGGGGCAAAATGTTTTAGAGGAAGAGATGGTTAAAGAGCTTGTAACCATAGTCCGCTTCATTAACTCTTTAAACAAAGGAAGGGAGCTTGAGGCCGATGAGTTGTTGACGGAAATCCTTGCTTATCCGTTCTGGGGTATAGATAGGCTTGATATTTGGAAATTATCGATTAACTCTTACAAAAATAGAGAACCTCCCGACAGTTTGTGGTTGGAAATTATGATGAAGGCCAATCAGGAAAATTACAATTTTTCCAATCCTTCTAAATTACGGCAAATAGCTGATTTTTTACTTTTTTTGGCACAGACGGACAAATATGAGCCTGTAGAGAGAGTATTAGATTTGATAATTGGAAGCGATTTAGAACAAATATCTGAAGAAACAGAGGATGACGGAGAATTCCCGGAAGATACAAATCTTCGGGGAGCTTCGTTTATTTCTTCTTTTAGACAGTTTTATTTTGGAAAGCGGATCTTTTCAGATGATAAGAAGATTCTCATAAATCAAGAATATTTAAATTTACTTTCGAGCCTTAGAACTTTTATTAATGCGGTGAGAAAATATAGGTCCAAGGATGTCTTAAAAGTAAAGGATTTGGTTGAATTTGTTGATTTGTTGGAGATCAATAATTTACCTCTCATTGATAATTCTTCGCTTAATTCTCCGGAGAACTCCGTCAATCTACTTACAGCTCACAAATCTAAAGGTTTGGAATTTAATCAAGTTTTTCTGCTTTCCTGTCATCAAGACGAGTGGTTTCCCAAAAATCGAGGTGATAAGCTGAGCTTGCCATCAAATTTGCCCTTGAATGCGAGTCCGGATGATAACGATGACAAGTTAAGACTTTTCTATGTGGCTGTAACTAGAGCCAAAAATACTTTACATCTCTCTACGCATAAATTTAAGTCAGCGGAATCTTCCAAAAAGGAGCTAGTCCCTTTGTATTTCTTGGATGACTTAGAAAAAAGCAACGGTGAGCCTCTTAAATGTAAAAAAGACGGGTCTAATAACAAAGATAATGCTTTGGAAACATGGTATAATGCATTCACAAAGCCTCGAAGCTATTCTCGTCTTGAAACTACCTTTTTGGATACCTTACTCAGTGATTATAAACTTTCAGTTACTCACCTGATAAACTTTTTAGACATTGTAAACGGTGGTCCGTTTAAATTTTTTGAAGATAACCTGCTTAGATTCCCTAAATCAAAAAACCCTCAAAGTAGCTATGGAAGTGCAATGCACAATTCTTTAAATCTTTATCTCCAAGAATATTTGTTGAATAATCGGTTGCCTCCTCTTGGTCGTCTTCATTATTTCTTTGAGACCAGTCTTTATCACCAAAGGTTAAGCAGTAAAGATTATTCAGAGTATCTCCAAAAAGGTCTGGAAAACTTGGATTTTTACTACCAAAATTCTAAAGACATAATTCACGAAAATATGAAATTAGAATACGATTTTTCCGGTGAAGGTGTAAATTTGGAAGGGGCTAAGATAACAGGAAAAATTGATAAATTGGAATTTCTTAAAGGCAATCAGATTATTGTGACCGATTATAAAACTGGTAAACCTTTATATTCAACAAACCAAACTTCCGCTTCCGGAAAAATAAAGCTATGGAAATATGAAACACAGCTCCTTTTTTACAAGCTCTTGATTGAACATTCAAATTCTTTTGGCAGAAGTTATAAAGTAGAAGAAGGTAGGCTTGAATTTCTTGATTCCAAATCTCACAACATTTTATCCTCTGATTCCGAATTGATAATTTACAGAAAGCAGTTACAAAAGCCTGATGCGGACATTTTAAGTAGCCTTATTCAAATAGTTTATCAAAAGATAATTAAACTGGACTTTCCTGAAATCGGTCATTATGAGAAAAATTTTAAAGGAATAAACAAATTTATAGAAGATTTGTTAAATAATAAAGTTTAACATGTTAAGCGTTTCTACCTATATCGCCTAAATAACAAACACATTTTCTTACTAAAGTGCTTATATTTTAATTATTTTTGATATATTCGTTGACAATAACCCGGATTTGGTGTACGTTGGATGCGCCATTTTTTGGCAAGCAATTTTTATAAATTGTAATATTATATGTGTATGTCTTGTAACAACAACACGCGAAACACTTTCAATGTAGAAGAGTTGGAAGAGAGGATTCAGCCTTATTGGTGGGGTCCTTCAGGCGGCACTGCTTGGTAATTAAAGCAACTACCTACTAATCCAGCCACTGTGCTGGATTATTTTTATAATTTTTTTCTCATGAATTATATTGAAGTAATAAAGGCAATAGAAAGTGATTTGTTGGTAGATACTATCAAGAAAGAACTGAATAAATACATTGAAGAAGAATCAGGCTTGCCGAAACGGCAAAAGGAGATACTTGGCAACTCTGATTTTTATTTAATAAAAAAAGATATATTGTACTATTTTTTGCTGACATCTTCTCAAGAAATAAGAAAAAAATACTTAAATATCGACGATTCTACTTTCTTTCAATTTATGATAGCAGTGCTTTTGTATAGAAGATATATCTTAACCTTCGACGGTGTTATTGACTCTCAAGATTCTTGTCCGAAAAAAATAAATAATTTACAAACTCTCCTGCCTTTTTTTATTTGTTCTCAAGAAGGTATCCGAATCCTATCAAATCTATTTTCCAATAACAAAGGATTTTGGACTTTTTGGAGCGATCGAAAAAATGAGCTAATTAACTCTTATCTTAGCGAATTCTGCTCAAAGGATAATTTTACAGACACTGATTACGAAAAGTTGGTCGATCACAAGACTTCTCTGGAAAAGATAGTTTTTCACGGATTGTTCATTTTATCCAAGAAAGAAAATAACGAATTTTTGGAAAACCTTTTTAATGCCAGCAAGTATTTCTACGTAGGGTATCAAATAATGGAAGATGTAACCGATTTTGAAGAAGATTATAATAACGGACAATTCAATATTATGATCTATTCAATAAAAAAACACCTTCAGAATAAACTAGTGGATCCGGAAAAAATTGATTTAAGGCAATTAAAAACTTATCTCTATACCGAAAGAGTGGTTTTGGAGTTATTGGATGAGGCCTTAAAATACTTGGAAAAATCAAAACAAGCAGTCCGTAAATATAGTCTTGAGCAATGGAACTTTAAAGTTGATATAATGTGTAGAGAAAATTATCGTACTCAAGAAGTAATAAAAAAATACTTGAATCAGCATTCCCAATAAATGACTAAATTAAAAATTAGCGAAAGTACTGTAATATACCCAAACAAGGAAATAACCGTTGATCAAATTAGTGAAAAATTCTTTCTATTGAAGAATCAAAGCTTGGGTTATAAACTAAAAGTTGATGGACAAGTAATAAACTTGTTAAAAATTTTGGATAGGCCCCTACCTCTAAAATCCTTGCATCAATTGTTCAATAAGGCTTACGAGTCAACAGTCTCTTTAGCAGATATTCAAGATTTGATTGAGAATAAACTTGCAGGTTACGGGGTAGTAATTATAGATGGATATTATCCATCTTCTGCAAAGAGGAGAAAAAGTGTGATATTTAACTATGATATAATTCCGGCAAAGTACGCGAACACTTTCTCAGGTTATCTAAGTTTTTTATTCGCTCCTGGTGTTACCGCAAGTGTATTCCTAACCTTTTCGCTTTTACTTTTTCTAAACATATACCTAAATTTTTCTCAATTTATTTCTCTCAGGCTCAATGATGTCTCCTTAAGTTCGATCATAGTTATTTATATAATTGTTGCATTGGTGACGCTTATGATACATGAGCTCGGACATGCATCAGCATGTAAATATTATAATCTGGATCACGGGGCAATTAGTTTAGGCTTTTATCTTGTTTTGCCGGCGGTTTTTACGGATACCAGCTCAGCTTGGAAATTAAAAAACAGACAGAGAGTTTTGGTAAATTTGGGTGGTATTTATTTTGAAATAGTACTAAACTGCTTTTTACTATTTTTTTCACTTGTAACCGGTAATTTCACTATTTTTTTGGTTAGTCTTATTTTTTTGACTTCAACTTTATTCACTAATTTAAACCCTTTTTTCAGCACTGACGGATATTGGGTTTTGGTGGATTATTTTGATATTCCAAATTTGAGGCAAAAAGCTTTTAGTATTGTAAGAATGGTTATGCAGGGGGTGTTGCAAGAAAAGAGACTTCCCAAGCTTGACGGCAAGGAGTTGTTAACCGGTTTATATGGGTTTACCAGTTTGATTTTGATAGGTCTGTTAATAATTATTACCTTTAGCCGATTTTATGAACAAACAATTTTTTATCCCTTTCACCTATACAACCTGATACTTAATTACAAAGACATACTAAACAAAAATTTGGCGGAAATAGTTTTTGATATTTTACCTTCGATTGTAATCCCTTTCGGCTTTTATCTGTTTTCGTATCATAATTTAAAAAATTTCTTATTTAAGAGGAAAGAGCTTTAGAGGGTATCTCATCTTTGAGATTAAAAATGAATTTTTGTTTGACAAATCCGAATGGATCAATCATTAATATAAATGAGAAAAAATAGAAATAATCAACTTAATTGTTAGGAAAAATCAGCTCAATATTGTTTGTTCTTTATTCATCAAATAATTAATGTCTACTAAATTTAAGTTGATTTTGAGTCGAAAAAATTGAATTTCTTAGGTTTAATTACTTTCCAGTGGGAATCGGTAAGCTAAGACAAAACACTGCCGATGTAGCTCAGCTGGTAGAGCAACGCACTCGTAATGCGTAGGTCGCAGGTTCAAACCCTGTCATCGGCTCCACATCTAATAAAAACTGAATTGTGTAAAGAAATGTCTGAAATATTATTCCTACTAACTATAATTCTATTAATTTCAAATTTAGCTCTTTTTTATTTTTATCGCTCCAAAAATAGAGGTGTTGAGGGTAATCTCTCCCAGTCGGAAATTGATAAGACGGTCAAAGAAAAAATAGCGGTTATCAAACAAGAAAAGCAAGAGCAGCTGGATGATTACAAGAAAGATTTAAAAGAAAGATTTGAGCAAAAAGAGCAAGAATTGGAAGAAAAGTATTCTCAGCAAAATGAAATTGTTTTGGAAAAACTTAAATTAAAGAAAGAAGCAGAAATAAAAGAAGAGGAGGACAAAATGCGTCAAAAAATTTTTGAATTACAAGAAGGTGTTAACAAAAAAGAATTAGCCCTTGACCAGAAATATGAAAATCTTGAACAAGAAAGGGAGAAGGTAAATAGTATTAAAGAAGAGTTAAGAGGTATAAAAGACGATTTAAATCAAAAAATTAGCGATATTGATTTAAGAAGATCAGACCTGGAAGCACAGTATCTTGATAAGCTTGAGAAAGTAGCCAAATTATCATCCAAAGAGGCAAAAGAGAAAATCTATGAAAGCGTAAAAAACTCTATGGGCAGAGACCTTTTGGAGTGGCAAAAGAAATATTTGGAAAGTGCCGAACAGGATGCTAATTTAAAAGCAAGAGAGGTCGTGTCGTTAGCTATTCAGAGGTGTGCCAGCGAGGTCGCCAATGAACTCACTATTACTTCAATTAAGCTATCAAGCGATGAAGAAAAAGGTAAAATAATCGGGAAGGGCGGTAGAAACATACAATGGTTGGAGAAAACCTTGGGGGTAGAAATTATTATTGATGAAACTCCGGAAGTTGTAACAATCTCCGGATTTAGCTCTATCAGAAGACATATAGCCAAAAAAACCATGGAAAAGTTATTGGAAGACGGGCGGATTCACCCTGCATCCATTGAAGAAATGTATGAAAAATCTAAGGCTGAGTTAGCTCAAGAAATTGCCGAGGCCGGTCAATGGGCTGTCAACGATCTTGGTATTTACGATTTACCTGCCAAATTAATAAGAATAATCGGTCGCTTGAAATTTCGAACCAGTTATGGCCAAAACATGTTGAAACACAGTGTAGAGATGGCTAGACTAGCCGGTTTAATTGCCAAAGAAATGAACGAGAAATTTCCCCATTGGGAGAGTCCTATTGATGTGGAAACTTGTATTAAAGGGGCACTTTTGCACGATATCGGTAAAGCCATTGATGAAGAAACAATTCCTAAAGGGAATCATATTACTCTAGGAGAAAAGATTTGCGATACTTTTGGATTGGACTGGAGGGTTCGTACTTGCATTTCTTCACATCACAACGAAAACTATTATCACCCTGAACACGGTTTTTGTATTGAGGCAGTAATTGTAGACTCTTGTGATAACATCAGCGGTAGTAGGCCGGGTGCAAGAAAGGAGTCGGTGGAAGCCTATTTTCAGAGAATGGAGGCTCTCGAAAAAATTGCGGAAAATACCAAAGGAGTAAATAAGAGTTGGATTATGAGAGGTAGTCGAGAGCTTTGGGTCTTTTTTGATACAGGGGAGGTGGGTCCTGCCCAGGTTCATGAAATAACCAAAGAAATAGCCAACAAGATTGAAACAGATGTGAAATATCCCGGTGAGATAAAAGTTATAGGTATTTGGGAAGATAAGATAGTTCAGTATGCCCATTAACTTGACGTAAACTAATTTTAATCGAAATAATAGAAATATCTAATTTATAATAATTAATATGCTTAATAAAATTAGCAACAAAAGAGTTTTGGTAAGAGTCTGTTATGATATCTCATCTTTAGAGCAAACCGCCAGGATAAAGGATTCTTTGGAAACTATTTTTACCTTAATTAGTAATAATAATAAGGTTATCATAGTTACTCACTGGGGTAGGCCGAAAGGAGAAGTGCAGGATACATACTCTTTAAGAAAACAACTGCCAATCATTCAAAGAGAAATCGATGAATATAAAAATAACCTGCCTTTTAGGCCTGAGGTATCTCTTTTGGATCAATATTCAGACGGCTTTGAAGAATCAGGTAGAAAGATTGAGCAGGCCGAAGCACAAAATCTTTTCGTTCTGGAAAATACACGTTTTAATCCTGATGAGAAATCAAAAGATATAACCAAAAGAAAGGAGCTTGCAAAAAAGTATGCTAATTTAGCTGACTATTTTATAGATGAAGCTTTTCCTGTTAGTCATAGGAAAGAAGCTACAAATGCGGAAATTAAGGAATTTTTGCCGTACGAGAAAGGAATTTCCTACCAAAAAGAGGTGAATACCCTTGGTAAAATTAAAGAAAATCCGGAGAAGCCCTTTGTTTTGATTATGGGCGGAGCCAAACTGGAGACCAAACTTCCTTTGATTCAAAAGCTTCTTCCGATTACGGACAAGATCATTGTTGCAGGTCTCTTATCCTTTACTTTTGTTAAAGCAGGAAAAGATATGGGTCTGGATTATTTACAGGGGGTGGATATCGGAGACACTTCGGTTGAAGAAGATTTTCTTGAAGATGCCAAGGATATTCTTGCTAATTACCCTAAAAAAATTATTCTTCCGTTTGATTATATTTATGATTATTCTGATGGCAAGAAAGAAGGAGTTGATACCGGTTCCGAAAGTTTGCAGAAATTTATTGAAATTACGTCTACCGCCAAGACTATTTTTTGGAACGGGCCTATAGGTTTTTACGAGAAAGAACCATATAATAAAGGCACATTGACATTAGCCAGACATATTTCAAGCTTACAAAACTGTTACAAAGTGGCCGGGGGAGGTGATATTACGACTGCTTTACCTTCAGAAGTAATTTCCAAGTTTAGCTTTGCTTCTATGGGAGGTGGGGCGACTCTTGAGTTTTTAGCAAAATAATTAGACTCATTTATCTTGAGTGATGAAAAATGCTTTAATAGTTCTTTTATTTCCTTAAGAAATGTAGACAAAATTAGGTAAATTTGATATCTTTAAGAAGTAATATATCAATTTGGACAAGTTAATCTCAAATATTTCTTAAGACTTAATTATTGTCTAGTATATGTTTACCGGTATAGAAATGTCATTGCTTTATAGACGGGTTTGGGCCGGTATTTTTGATTGGTTGCTTGGCTTCATTACTTATTTTACTCTTCTTTGGAGCATTTTTTCCATTTACCCATCAAACAAGGAGCTGTTTACCAGAGTAACCGATCCGTATTCAATTATAGTAATTATTATTCTGGTGGCATTTTTTCCTGCCTACTATACCTTTAGCACCATCCTATTCGGTTCCAGATCTCTTGGGAAACTGATTTTCGGAATGCATTTGGTAAATGAGGCTTTTATTCATAAGAACAGAGATAAAAGAATATCAACCAGAAAATTAATTGCCAGAGAATTTCTAAAAGGAGTTTTGGTTTCGTTTTTTTTTGGTTTACCGCATTTTACTGGTATAGGTGCCATTTTGTACTATTTTACCACTAACTCTCTGGAAGATTTTATTTTTTGGACGGATGTCGAAGGCAAAGAAAAAATTAACCGTCTGAGCTATGCTCTTCGGGCTTTAGCGGCAATTTTGATTGTGGTAGTATATGGGTCTTTACTATTCGTTTTTAGAAATAATGTTACTGAATTTTTTGAAGCGATTGTCTAAAGGTTAAAGCAGCTCTTTTTTAGATCTTTTTTTATAATTATAGATCATAACAATTTTGCAAAAAATCTTTATTAGCTTAATATAATTTTGATTAAGTTTTGCTTTGAAAGGGCTATCTAACTTGACTTTCCAGGGTTTTGTCTACATTGATCACTTCATTCAAACGAACTTCACAATTATCAATTACTTTCATGGCCAAATCTAGTATTTCTTGTTTAGATCTGTAGTTTTTGGTGAGGGTGACTACTCTGGTTTGTTTGTAAGTATCCTTGAAGCTAAGGATATTTTCTAGGGAAGCTCCTTGAAATTTATAGATAGCCTGGTCATCGTCTCCAACTACCATGATATTTGGCTTTCCTTCTGTTATTTCTAAATTTATTAGGTGATTTAAGAGTCGTATTTGTACTCCGCTCGTATCTTGAAATTCGTCTACTAAGAGGTATAAATATCTCTCTTGATAATTATATTTTAAATCAGGGTTTTCCTCAAAAGCACGGTTAACCTTCAGAAGCATATCCTCAAAATCAAATAAACCGGCCTTGTCCATTAGCTTTTCATATTCTTTATAAATGTCAGCAAGAGTTATATGTTTTTCCTGGTTCTTTAGCTCTTTAACAATTAATTGATTTAAGTGGTCTTTCTCACAAATTTGGTTTTTAAGAAGTGTAACCTCTTTAGTCGAAACTTTTTCATTTTCCTCAAGCGAGGACTGAATTTTTACTAACCTATTTTTTAAGTTTTCCTTGGCTGTTTTTAACCCCACATTTTGAAAAATGGTAACAGTATGATTGTTTTCCGGGATCATCTCCAGGTCGGTTATTAATTTGCTTACTTCTTCCCGAATATTTTTAGCTTTATAATTTTCAAAAAATGTTATTAATCTTGCTTTAAATTTATTCCAAAAATCCAAATTTGAGTAAATGAGTTGTTTGTACTCTTCTGCACTCAGTCCACTTTTTTTTAAGTCTTGAATTCTTGAGAGGATATCTTTAAGATACACCCAGCCGTTTTCGGGGTGAAATGAGCTAAGTGGGTTAGTGTGGGGTAATTTTTTTAAGATGCCTTGTACAATATCTATTTGGGCTAATTCGTCAGCAGGCTTAAAATCGGCTCCATGAAAGAAGTATTCGGGGTTGCGGTTTATTACTTCCAAACAAAAACCGTGAAAAGTATGTACATTTATTTTGAATGCTTCAAATCCAATATATTTTTGTAATCTTTTTTGCATGTTTACAGAAGCAGAATCTGTAAAAGTTAGGCAAAGCACTGACTGGGGAAGGGTGTCGGTTTGTCTCAAAATATTGGCTGTCCGGAGACTTAGAATTTGAGTTTTTCCGGATCCGGGGCCGGCAATAACGATTAAAGGACCGTCAATCCAATCTACCGCTGATTTCTGTTGAGGGTTGAGCTTAAGGTATTCTTGTAGAAACGAGTCTTCATTTACCATATTTTTTGGATTCTTGTTACTTATTTATCTTTGGTTTAAGAGATATTTCGTATTTTTCAAAGGTAAAGCTGTCAACTGCAGTAACTTTAGATTCTCCGATTATTTGTGATTCGTCAAAAGAAGAAGGTACTTTGATTTCATAGCTGATTGTTGCCGGTTCGGAGTTTATTCCGGTGTATGCCGGCAAAAAACCAATATTCCACTCTATCCTTCCGTTTTTATCATCAAATATTATTTCATCGGATTTTTCTTGAGGTGCAATACTATTAGAAAACTCGGGATGCTTATTTGTATCAGTAGTTGTATAAATCCTTAAATTAAGTATATTGTTTTGCTGATTGCTGATTTTCCAAGTAACTGTATAGGTATCCGTGCCGTTTTGTGAGCCATTTAAATTTATCTCTTGTTCAAACTCAATCTTACTTCTGGGTCTATAGCTATTTCCTTGGCTTTCTAATTGTTCGAGGTTAGTTCCTTTTACTGTAACCATCGGAGTTAAAATGTAATCTTCGGAATTTAAAGAACTTTGTATAAAATTATCTTCTTCTTTTACAGGGATAGAAAACTCAATCTCACCTTTGTCTTTAGGTAATAGCTCATTTAACTTTGTGATTGAACTGCCTTTCCAAAGTATTTCATCGTCCTGGAAGATGCCTATTTGTTTTGAATTAAACTTGGTAGAAGAAATATCCAAAACATTAGCTTTATCCTCCACCAGGAAAGTTATTTCCAGATTTCTTATGGTTTTATCGCTTATATTTTCATATTCAATTGTTATAGGCAGTGAATCTCCTGATTCGTAAAACTTTTCTTCTTCTCTGTCTTTAATGTACGTTCTAATATTTAAAGGTTGATTATTTATAGTAACTGAACGGGAGACCCTATCAATAGTTTGGTATTTTTTTTGCTCGTTTCCTTTCAGCATTTCAATTTCAAAATCTTGTTTTACCCCGCCGGTACCGGTAATTATTCCGGAAATTTCAATTTCCTGTTCCTCGTATCTTGTCAATTCTTCAAGCTCTAGAATCATTCCTTCATCTAAATTAATATTTTTATAAGCAGTATTTTTAGAAACATACTTGGCTGAGGAAATAGAAAAATTTTTTTCAGGAAAAATTAAACGCAACTTAAGATCTTTAAGTGTCTTTTCAGTTAAATTTTGATATATAATTGACAATTTAATAGTTTCTCCGGATTGCACTAATTTTTTTCCCGTCTCTAGATTAGCTTTAACTTCGGCAGAGCTAATTACTACTTTTAAACCTGAGAAATCTTTGTTTAACTTGGGTACTCCAAGGTTTAGCTGAGGCTCAGGTGTGTAGCTAAGAGTCCCACTGAAAGACAGCTCTTCGTCAACTTTTCCGTTTATAGTTCCTTCTAAAATAATTTTTGTTTTGGAGCTGTCTCCTTCAGTACCTAAATATTCTATTTGAAAACTATTACCTTCGGAGTTGGAAGCTTGAGGACTCGAAGAAAAATAACTGAATTTCGAATCAAAGTTTAATTTTAAGTCCAGATTATGAATCGGGACATCATTTTTGTTATGGATATTTATTTCCCATATGCCGCTTCCGAAGGTAGCTATGTTTTCCGGTCCGGTTACGAATACTTCCACGGCATTATATTCCTTTGTTTCTTTTGGTTGATTAAAGTAGGCCATTGTCAAACCGAAAAAGCCGAAAACAAGAGTTAACAGAGCCATCAGAACCAGTACTTTCCATATTAATGATAGCGATTTTTGAGCTCTCGGAGAATTAGCACTTTCTGTTGAATTGAAATCGGTAGAGAAATAATCATTGTAGTTCGGTTTGTTCTTCTCACGAAGATTGCCGGTGTTGGGCAGATTATTTTTTTTTCTGAACATAATATTTTCTAGAAAAAACTAAGGGAGTTATTCTTGTAGTTGATTAACTTGTTGTCACGTAGACAGAATTGATATTTTTCATATACATTTCCAAAGCAGCTAGCGTCGTTAATCCATAACGAAGGGTAGTATTTGGTTATTGACGGATTGGGAATCTCTTTATCATACCAAGCTGAATAGACTTGACTTTCAGAATAAACTAATATCCTTTTCCAGGGAGCATAATAATTCAATTCCATTTGTTTAAAATCTCCTTGAAGTTTTACCTTTCCTAAATACTTATAATCTTCCGGGAAGAAATTAAAAACAAAGAGATCATCTTTTTCGTCCAGCCAGATAACCAAATTTTCTTGACTGCCAACTAGTTTGACCTCCTCGGCCAATTGTCTCCAATTTTGTTTGTTTGAATCAGGAACATAAAACAAGTTGTCGGCTATCTTAAATATTATGCCTTGGAAAGAATTTTTTACGGCAAAATAATCCGACGGATAGTCATAAACATTTTCTACGCTATTTCTGAGTAGGAGTAGTTGGTTGTTTGTTGAATAAATATTTTGAGATAAGTCAAAACTGTTATTTATGATTTCCCTATTTCTGGTAAAGCTAAAAATTTTTTCACCTTGTAAGAGCCAAATATTATCAGGAGCGCTGGTATAAGTCAGGCCATCTATGTGGTTGGTTAAAAATGAATATTCATCTTCTTCAAAATCATAGTTCCATAGCTTGCCGTTTTCATCAAGTATTAAACAGTTAGTTTCATCAATTTTAGCTGCTGAAATTACCCTAAAAGGCATTTCTTCAAAATCTTTGAGAAACCATTTTCCTTCAAACCTGGTAATTATCAATTGCTGATTTAAATTCCAGTAGGTATCCTCTTGAAGTAGCTTCCATTTACCAGGAAATATTTTTCTTTTGACATTAGTTGCAACTTCTTCTCTTTGATCCAAAAATTGCCCGAAACTGTAGGTGCCAACAAACAATTTGTCTTGATCGGTAAAAAGGACATACTTATTGGATAATATGGTCAGAGGCTCTAAAATTTCTTTTGCAAAATCTTCCACCTCTTCAGAATTTTTTGGTAAGAGAAAGAGCTTGGTAATTTTTACCGAAGTGTTTTTATCAGGCTCTGCCCACAAGGTGAATTTTTCTTCTACGTACTCTTCCTTTTCGATTTTAAGTTGTAGAACTTGATTATCCGTGGCCATTAAATCTCCGGGAGTCTTGTCTAGTATTTGGTTTTCATGGTTATATAGTCTTGCTCCACTTGGAAATGTTTCTATCCGAAAATCCAAAGTATTCTCGATTTCTAAACTGCTCCCGCTTCCCTTGCTTTGTAGCTTGAGATTATACCCTAAAGAATAAATAATCAAAAAAGGGGCTACTAAAATAAAAAATACACTAAATATTCGAAATATTTTCTGTCTGTATCGTGGTATCATAATTATGACAGTCTTTATTTATTTCTTCTAAAAAACTTTTAAAACAGGTTGTTGTCAACAACCAAATAGGCTGTATTTTCAGTTTATCTTAGTTTTATGATGATGGCAATTTGGCAAGTGAAAAGTTTGTCAAAATAGTTAAATTAAATACAGCTATTCTCCTGATCCGAAAATTCTACGGTGATCTTTTCGAATCCGGACTTTTGAAAAATATTTTTAAAGTTATCTTGAGTGCTGTTTCTAGCCTTTTCCAATATTTCATCCTGACAAGCCGCCTTTCTTAATGACTGTTTACCCTTTGAGTTTATTTCTCTTAAAAAAGTATTACTTAATTCAGTTTGCAACCTACTATCATAGACAGTTTTGAGCCTTACGGAGATGCTTTCTTCATCGTCCACTACCTTGGTTTCTTCTGCTATAATTTCGGTAGTAAAAATTTCCGGCTGAGGGAAAGTTATTTTTAAACTTTTTTCATTTAAGTCCACCTCAACGTCCTTTTCTTCCACTTTACTAAGATCTATACCAGCAACCACATTACCTGTAACTTCTACAGTCTGAACTTTGCTGTCTTCCAGAATTGTAATTCCAAATATTTCTATGACCTCCTTACTAAACTCAACTTGTATTTCCGACCGGATTTTTTCTTCGACGGTTTCAAGACGATTTAGAGACCTCACCTGCAAAATCAGGGCTTTTTCTCCAACTCTAGTTTGAACTGTTTCGTTATTTTCTTGACCGGAATTGGAATAATAGTAAAAGCCGACACTTATAATAGCGACTAATATTAATAATGAAAGAATCGCAAACAAAGCGAGTTGATTTTTTTTGGAAAGCATCCTTTATTTGGAAATATTTATGCTATTTACAAGTCCATTGATATGCCTGACCATTGGCAAACATCCAAGTAGCCACTTGAATTTGGTGGGCAGGATTCCAAATATCAGCTCCTGACAAACCCATCATGCCGGCATAGCTTCTGAAAGTATTGAGGTGAAACTGGAATAACCCTAAGTACTTACCGTTGTTACTAGCCATGGCATTACCACTGCTTTCACACATCATTACTCTAATTAGCTGAGAAGGGTTACATCCGTATACACTACACCATTGGATAATTTGATTGGAATAACTGCCTGAAGGAACTGGACTTTGACCGCCAACTCCATATTGCTGATTTGCAGAAACTGCACTTTGTTGTCTTTTCTTAGCTGCTTCTTCTTCTAGTCTTTTTTGTTCGGCAACTCTTCTTGCTTCTTCCTCTTTTTCTTTTCTAATTCTTTCTTCCTCCAATTGCTGATTGATAATAACGGCAACTTTCTCCTGCTTTTGCTTTCTCAAAGCTTCTCCTCCATAAACGTATATTTCGTTTTCCAAAATATTATTTACCGGAATTGTTTTTTTGCTTTCCCCTGATTTATGAGAGTATGTCGATTTATAGCTATAAACTTTATAAGCGTATTGAGTGTTTTGTGCCTCTTCTGTTACTTGTGACGGAGCTACGTTGCCTCCGATTAATCCTAAACTCAATACAATGCTCGAAATAATAATTACCATAGATCTTTGTAGGGGGCTAACCTACATATTTTTAATAGCCGATACTCTATCCCGGATTAAGTCCATAATAGAGATTATCTATTTCGAAAATCTAGTATAAAACAAAATTATTTATTTGTAAAGTCTTTTTTGTGATTCTTAAATTTTCCTTAATTTCTAGGCAAATACTATTCAATTACCAACTTTAACCGGAATTTTTACAACTTACAATTGGGGAACAGTTAAAATATTAGAATTAAATTTAGTTCTGTTAGACAAGGTAACTCTATGATTCGTCGAAAAAAGTCGTCTTGGTACTAATATGTGTCCCCCAAAGGAAACGGACGGCACTTAGGCCGTCTCTTTTTACTTGTAATAGCAATAACTATACCTTAAACTCAAGCCTGTCGTGAAATTCAGCCTGCTTTCCTTTATTCCATTGCTCAATAGGCCTTATATAGCCTACTACCCTGGAGTAAACTTCACATTCTTTGCCGCATTTTTGACAGGTGTGCTGTTCACCGTGAATATATCCGTGTTCCGGACAAATGCTAAAAGTAGGGGTTAAGGTAAAGTAAGGTAAGTGGTAGTTTTCGGCAATTCTTTTGACTAGTACTTTAATACTTTCAATATCATCCACTCTCTCACCCAGAAAACCATGTAAAACCGTACCACCTGTATATTTGGTTTGCAAGTTATCCTGTAATTCTAAAGCTTCAAAAATATCTTCAGTGTAACCTACAGGTAATTGACTGGAGTTTGTGTAATAAGGTTCAGCCTGACTAACTTTTACGTGTCTGTCGTTAGCAAAAACAATTTCCGGGTTTTTTTTCTGGTCAATTTTTGCCAATCTATAGCTGGTACCTTCCGCCGGAGTTGCCTCCAGGTTGTAAAGGTGTGAAGTATCTTCTTGGTACTTAGAGATCCTTTCTCTCATGAAATCCAAGATTTCGGCACTTAGTTTTTGTCCTTCAGCAGTAGCGATATCTTTTTCGATGAAATTAAGAAGTAGCTCGTTCATGCCGATCAATCCTATAGTTGAGAAGTGGTTAGCCCAATAGGTTCCGTTCTTCATCTTAATATTTTGGAGGTAGTATTTTGAGTAAGGGTAAAGTCCTTTTTCAGTTAGTTCTTCGATTAACTCTCTTTTTATTTCCAAGCTATCTCTTGCCAGGTCCATAAGGCTAGCTAAATTAGCCATTAATTCAGGCCTACTGGAAGAATTATAACCAAGTCTCGGAAGATTAATTGTTACTACCCCGATAGATCCTGTAAGGGGGTTGGAACCAAAAAGACCCCCCCCTCTTTTTCTTAATTCACGGTTATCCAATCTTAATCGACAGCACATACTCCTGGCATCTTCCGGATTCATGTCTGAATTGATGTAATTAGAAAAGGTAGGGATGCCGTATTTAGCGGTCATCTCCCAAATTTTATCGTAGCGACTATCATTCCAGTCAAAATCTTTAGTGATATTATAAGTTGGTAAGGGGAAAGTAAAAATTCTCCCGTTGGCATCGCCTTCCAACATTACTTCGGCAAAAGCCTGGTTAATCATGTCCATTTCTTCCTGAAAATCTCCGTACTTTTCTGACATCACTTCTCCACCGATAAGCACATTCTCTCTTGCCAGATAGCTAGGCGGGTTAACATCCATGGTAATATTGAAAAACGGAGTTTGAAAGCCAACTCTGGTTGGAACATTTACATTATAAACAAATGATTGCAGGGCTTGTTTTACAGTCTCATAGGACAGGTTGTCTTTTCTTACAAATGGTGCAAGGAGTGTATCAAAATTACTAAAGGCTTGGGCCCCGGCGGTTTCACCTTGCAAAGTATATATAAAGTTGACTACTTGACCTAGGGCAGAATTAAAATGCTTGGCCGGTTTGCAGGCGATTTTTCCGGCTACACCGTTAAAACCGATACGTAACAAATCTTGCAAATCCCAACCGCAACAGTAAGCGTTTAGTTCGCCCATGTCGTGGACATGGAAGTCGCCCTCTTGGTGAGCTTTAGCAATATTTTCGGGGTATACTTCTTGTAACCAGTAATCTTTGGTTACCTCGTTACTAATATAATTTCTCATTCCTTGGAGTGAGTAACTCATATTTGCATTTTCTTTGACTTGCCAGTCCAAGACCTCCATGTATTTTTTTACCAGATCTGCGCTTTTTTCTTTGACCAGATTCTGAATATTTAGATTTACATTTGCCATAATATTTTCTTATTTTTTTTACATCCCTTTGTAACTTAAATGTTTGGAAAGTACTCTTATTTAACGTTAACGACTAAAAAGGTGACTTAATAAGCTAGCCTAATCAGATTTATTTTTTTAAAAAAATATGTCAAATACTGACTATCCAAAAATACCTTTAAATAAAGAAAAAAAAGCATAATTTCATATAAATTATATGATGTAATACTTGATAAGCAATATTATTTTAAGATAATACACATTATGTAGTATGTACTACTCGAATTAATGGGAGCAAAAAGATTTACGATACACAAACTGGGTTCTCCGGAAAGTTTAATACTACATATAGATTTATGGATTTCGAATATTTATTTTTTTAATTTGGAAATATTAGTATAATTCAGTAAAAGAAGCTGGAAAAGATTATCTATAAAATTAACATGTTAACTGATTTTCGATTTATGCAAAATTTTTTAGTATGAAGCTAAGATTTTCTTTTAAATAATCAATATCTTTTTGGTTGTTGTTTAGCCCTAAAGATATTCTAAGTAGTTGAGGATATTCCTTAAGATGTTTCAAATAATAATAGCAACAATGATAGCCGGTTCGGCACATAATTCCTTTTTCACCCAAAAAACCACCCAGTTTGTAGCTCTCTATATTATCAGAGTAAACTGAAACAACAGAGCTCGGTTTATCGTTAAGTATTTTTAACCCGTCAATTTTCTGTAACGACGCAAAAAGATAATCAGCTAGAGACTTTTCATATTCAAGGGCATTCTGACTGTTCCTTTGAAAATTGTTTTTCCAGAGAATAGCTTGATTGAGTCCCACGATTCCGGCAAAATTTTGAAGTCCCGGTTCCAATCTGGCAAATAATTCTTCATCCTCCTCAATAAGCTCAAAATTGTCTTTGTCGTTATCGGTAATAGTGCTACCGCCAATATAATAAGTATCCATCTGCTTAACCAGAGGTTTCTTGATAATTCCAAAGCCTAAACTGGGGCCGTACATCTTGTGTCCGGAACTTACAACCACGTCAAAATCAACTTCATGAAGAATTTGGTGATTATGACCAAAAGTTTGACAGGCATCCAAAATTAAAATCCCTCCCTGCCTGTGAACATCTTCAGCAAGCTGTTTGGCATTTGTAAGATGAACTCCGTCATAATTAGTAGTAGAGTTGACGATTACGACTGATTTTTCCAGATCCTTATCTTGGTAATTTAAACTACCATCGGAGTTTCTGGATAATACCTTCCTTTGTTTGTTTCTATTTTTGGCCCAAGTGATACTCGGTAGAAAGACCGAACTGTGTTCCACTTCTGAAGTAACAACACTGTCAAAAATATCCGGAAGTTGATGAAGTGCCAAGTTAATAGCACTTGTAGCATTCAGACCAAAGTAAACAGTATATTCATTTGGAGACTTCTTAACCAGCTTGAGTAAGTTGTGTCTACATTCTTCTACTTTCTTATCTACTTCTTGACCCCACTTGTATTTAACTCGATGACCGCAGGCATTAAAATTATGAAAGTAATCTTTTTGAGCTTCAATTACACTTTCAGGCCTCAAGGTTTGGCAGGAAGAGTCAAAATAGTAATCTTGAGCTTTGAGATAACCAAAATCTTGGGCATTGCTTACATTTTGAGTTTGTTTCTTATTGAGAAGTTTACTGAGCATAAAAAATTTTAATAATTAATTACTTATTTTTAGGTTTAGACTTACCGTATTTTTCTGTAAAGATTTTATTTTCAAAAACACCGATTTGAACAAGTGCCAATTTCATGTCGTCTACCATTTCGGGGTTGCCGCAAATATAAAAATCAGACTCTTCAGGTCTAACTAAAGTTTGAGGAACGGATTCCGTAACTCTACCTTGTAAATCCAGATCAGTAACTTGAGAGTGTCTGGAAGTCAGATAAAACTTAAAATTAGGGTATTCCTCTTTATTGTTAATTATTTCCGCAAAAAATCTTTTGATATATTTATCTTCATTAAAACTTAGCCCAAAAAAAACTGAGACACTCTGAAGAGGGTTGTCAGCCAAAGATTGATAAACCATAGGGATGAAAGGAGCAACACCTGTACCGGTGGCAATAAAGACTTTCGGTCTATCATTCTGCACCAGATTAAACCTGCCGTTTGGACCTATTGCTTCAACCTCTATATCTTCTTGCACTTCTTCAAAGAAATGAGAAGAAGGTCCGTTTGGTCTGGTACTAACGATAAAAGAAATATATGTACCAGTGCTAATTTCCGGTAAATCCTTGAGTAAAAAATCTTCTTTTTTGAAACAGTTGGCTATTGAGTAAGCTCGGTGAGTACCTTCCTGAGTTTCCAAGAGAAAATACTGTCCGGGTTTAAATTGTATTTCCAAATCGGAGTAAAAAACAAAGTAATAAGTGTGTGGAGCAAGAGAATTTTTTTTGATTAATTTAAACTTGGATTTCATAATGGCTTTTTGCAGATTCTAGATTAGTTTTTATGTTTTAGCAACCAAATATTTTATTAAAATAATTAAGTAATTAAGTTTAATGCCTTGAATCAAACATGGTTGGAAACAGATGATAAAATTAAAAAGTCGTAAATTTAGTAGGGAGTCAAAAAATGATTGACTTCAAAAAAACACAAGCTTGCATTATTTGGTTAACTTAGATAGAATTTGGCCGGCAAGTAATTAATAAGAAGAAGATATGTCATTTACCAAAGAATGTTGGCTGGAAAACGAAGAAGTTTTTGAGAAAATTTTGAATTTACCGTTTAATCAAGAATTAATGAAAGGATGTTTGGATATAAATAAGTTCAAATTCTATATTTATCAAGATTCGCTGTATTTGGAAGATTACGGAAAAGCTTTGGCTCTAATTGCATCGAGATTGGATAATATAGATTATGTGGCTGATTTTTTGGACTTTGCCAAGGGTGCTATAACCGTTGAAAGAATTTTACACAAAAATTTTTTTCAGGAATTTTCCATAAATATAAAATCCGGTAAATCGCCCTCCTGTTTTTCTTATACTAATTATCTACTCTCTCAAGCAATGCTTGCTTCCATAGAAGTCGCTGTGGCTGCTATTCTCCCTTGTTTTTGGGTTTATATGGAGGTTGGGAATTATATTTACAAAAATAACTCTAATACAAACAACCCGTACCAAAAATGGATTGATACATATTCCGGAGAGGAGTTTCAAGCGGCAACTCAAAAAGCAATTGAAATTACTGAAGAGTTAGCTCAAAAAACTACCGATAATAATCGTAAATTGATGAAAGAAGCTTATCAAAATTGCATCCGATTGGAATGGATGTTTTGGGATAGTGCATACAAGTTAGAAAAGTGGCAGCCTTAGGACGGTTATATATAATGAAAATTTAATAGTTTCTTGAGTATTTGCCGATAAGTCGTACAGAAACAGCCTGTAAAAGGGTTTTTATTTATGCGGTTGCTATTAAATCTCATCTTAAAGCTTATTTTATATTAGTATAAAGTACTTTTATCACAAAATATGCTCAAAATTTACTACCCAAGCGAACCGGTTTCGTTCAATCATATTTTTTACTTAATTGTTCTTTATGTCTAAATTATTCAATCTTTGCTTACTATTTTTAAGTTTAGTTTTAAGTTTTTCCTTAGTTAATCCTTTAACTGCTTCAGCACAAAGTAGTTTAGGTAGCTACAAATTTGTTGTTCCTGATTTTTATTCGGCTCCTTCATATGGCAATTTTTGCGTTGTCGGCCATAGTGAAAATAGGAATCTTAATGGAGTTGAGCATCAATTATCAGCAGGTGAGTATGAAGTAAAATATCTTACTTTTGGAAGCGAGTATGATAATAACTGTAATTCGACCGGTGATATCGGAGAGGTAGTTGACACCGGTACTATGACCATCGCTTCTGATTCGCTCACCACAATTACCTTGGATAGACAAGAAAACTTGGAGATTGGGGAGCCGGAGAATAGTTCAGAAACTTCAAAAATTCCAAATGTTACCCCCGAACTGGAGGTTATGACCTAATTGGTCAAATTATGTTAGGCGTGTTTGGGTTAGTCTCTCTTGGAGCAATCTATTTATCTCTAAAACCGATTAAGGAATAGTATAAAAAATCTTGATCGTAATTTAGCCGGCTGTGATAGCCGATTTTTCTATACACAAATTAAATTTAAGACCTACTAAAAATTACAGGTGAAATATTTTTTGATTTTATTCGTATAGTTTACTGACAGGCAAAAAATTAAGCTGCCTTGTTTTTAAAAACTCTAATCTGTTTATATATGTCTATTAGTAAAATACTTCAACAGCTCAGTGCGATTTCTCTTAGTTTAGTTTTTGTTTTTTCCGTAATTTTTTCTATCCAAGCTCAAGCTCAACCTACTCAAAATATCGTAGAGATTGCCTCTGGAAATTCCAACACTTCAACTTTGGTGGATGCCGTACAAGCAGCAGGTTTGGTTGATACTCTTTCCGGACCCGGACCATTCACTGTTTTTGCACCCACTAATGCCGCTTTCAGTGAATTGGGTGACACCTTAAATGTGCTTTTACTTCCTGAAAATCAGCAGTTGTTAGCTGATATTCTAACTTATCATGTAGTTAGTGGAGATGTCCCGTCTTCTCAAGCTGTAACACTTGACTCAGCTACTTCGGTCCAAGGAGGTACTATTGAATTGAGTACCAGCGGAAACGATCTATTTTTGAATGGTAGTGCTCAAGTTATCACTGCCGATGTAGAAGCATCAAACGGTCGTATCCATATTATTGACGAAGTAATTCTCTCAGACGAATTAAATCAGAGAGTACAACAGGCTGTAGCCAATGCAGGTGAAACCGACGATTCAACTGCCCCTCAAGAAATGCATACTACTCCTCGAACCGGTGGCCTAGACCTAGCCAAAGAAGCAATTCTTGTTCTCTTTGCCGGAGTTTCTCTTGGAGCGATCTATTTATCTTTAAAACCGATTAAGGAATAGTTTAAAAATCTTGATCGTAATTTAGCCGGCTGTGATAGCCGGTTTTTACGCTTAAGAAGCATCGTCTGCTAGCTGACCACAGGCAAAGAATACATCAATACCGCTTCCCAGGAAGGTTTTGATTACTAAGCCGCCTTGCGATATAATAAGAGTAAACTCATCTCTTTTGCCCTGTGGAGGGGCTATAAATATTCCATCTCTAGTCGGGTTGTACGCTGAAAGCTTAACTATTCTGTTTATCGGAAAGGAGGGGTCAAACAAATTTTGTTGAGTCAAGAGTGCAACAATTCGCCTGGCAAAATCAGGCGTACAATTAGTAAGGCCATCATCTCTAGTCATCAATACCACATTGTATTTTACATCTGTTCCTGTGAGAATAGCAAACATATCAAAATAATATAGAGCTTTTTGAAGGCTGTTTCCGGCGGGTAAACCCATGACCTTATTTCTTACAACATCGTCTGGGAAGTGGAGACTGTATTGCAGTTTCATTGTTATTCCGCGATCTTCTTTTAGTTTTGCTAGAGCTTTAGCCAGAGCCTCTATTCCTTTATGATTTACACCGGTGGTAGAAATTGTACCGTGGTCAATACTAAGTTCTCTTTGGTATGCTAAATAATAGATTGCAGTTATTACACTCCAATAGTTATCCACAGGCTCACCGTTACCCATAAATCCCAAAACATTTTTATAATTTCTATCAGGGTTAACCACTCCCACAGTATGTTCTATTTGCATAATCATTTCTTCCGGTGTAAGCATTTTCATATGTTCCCCGACCGCACAAAATTGACAACCTCTGGTACATCCGGATTGGGTCGAAATACATAAGTCTGCATCCTCAACATCATCGGCATGACCTCCACTATCAGTAAAACCTGCTGCCTCGAATCTATTACCATGTTTATCAACAAAAACTACTTTGTAAGCCGTTCCTCCATCAGCAAATTCATAATTAATAGGGACTATTTTTCCAATCTCAAGATCGCCTTTAAGCCTCCTTTTATTTAGATATTTTATATAATCACCCCGTAATTCTATGGGCAATGATTCAATAATTTTGGCGTAATCAATAATCGGCCAGGGTATCCTTTCGATTTTTGGGCAGACGGGCAAAACTTCTCTTTGTCTCATAATTATTGGGGCTTCCATAAAATCAAATCTACTTTTGTATCATAAAATAAGAGGCTATAAAATAAACAAGACTCTCCTGAAAAGTCAAGAGAGTCCTATACATTTTAGATTTTTGAAGGTTTTGAAGTTTGAGCTTACATCATACCGCCCATGCCTCCCATTCCGCCCATGCCTCCCATTCCGGCACCGGCTGCTGGGTTTGAGTCTTCTTCTTTTGGCTCATCAACAATAACTACCTCAGTGGTAATTACAGAACCGGCAATAGATCCGGCGTTGGAAATGGCCTGCTTGAGTACCAAAACAGGATCAATAATTCCGCTGGCAATCATATCGTCAACCACCTTGTCTTCTTTGAAGTCATACCCGGAAGTGGCAGAGTTTTCAATTTGGTTAAGTAAAATGGCGATGTCATAGATACCGCTGTTTTGAGCAATAGATCTAAATGGAGCAATTAGAGCTTTTTGCACGATGTTGATTCCAATTTGTTCTTCAGCGTTGGCGGAAGTCAGATTGTTCAACTCTTTGGAAATTCTTACCAAGGTTGCTGCTCCTCCTGCAACTACACCTTCAGCCACAGCCGCTTTGGTTGCATTCAAAGCATCCTCAACTACATATTTTAACTCTTTCATTTCTACTTCAGTAGCCGCACCTACTTTGATTACACCTACTCCACCGGCCAATTTAGCCAATCTCTCTTCCAATTTCTCTCTGTCATACTCGGAAGTGGTTTCTTGAATACCGGCTCTAATAGTGTCAGCTCTGTTATCAATAGCAGTTTTATCACCTTTACCGCCTACGATTGTGGTGTTGTCCTTGGTCATGATGACTTTCTCGGCACCTCCAAGATCGTTAGTAGTAGCAGATTTGGTATTCATTCCAAGATCACTGGAAATAAAGGTAGCTCCTGTAAGTATTGCGATATCTTCGAGCATAGCCTTTCTTCGATCACCAAAAGCGGGAGCTTGGACTGCATATACGTTAAAGACACCTCTAATTTTGTTCAAAACAAAAGTAGCCAAGGCTTCGCCTTCAATATCATCAGCAATAATTACCAATTCTTTCTTTCCGGCTTGAGCCAACTCTTCGATTAGAGGTAAAACATCTTGGATAGAGCTAATCTTTTGATCGGTTACCAAAATATAAGGGTTGTCAGCCAAGGCTTCCATTTTATTGGTGTCAGTTACAAAATAGGGTGATTTGTAACCTTTATCAAACTGCATTCCTTTGGTAACTTCTTGCTCAATCTTGTTGGTGTCACCGGTTTGTACGGTTACTACTCCGTCTTTACCGACTCTGTCCAGCATTTCCGCAATCATTTCTCCGATTTCTCTGTTTCGGCAGGAGATAGTAGCTACATCAGCCATCTCGTCCTTGCTTTGAATCGGTTTGGCGTTTTGATTGAGATAGTCCAAGCTGTAGTTAACTGCCTTTTGGATACCGGCCTTGAGTCTTACCGGATCAGAACCGGCTTCTACGACCTTAATTCCTTCGTTGATTAAACTTCCGGCGATTACGGTAGTCCCGCTGGTACCGTCTCCGGCTTCGTCGTTGGTTTTATTAGCCGCCTGTTGGATTAGACTTACACCGAGTTGTTCCAGACCTTCCAGTTCAACTGCTTTAGCGATGGTTACACCGTCGTTGGTGATATCCGGAGCTCCGTAGGATTTTTCAATAATGCTGGTTCGACCTACCGGGCCGTAGGAAGTTTGCACGGCATCAACTACCACGTTAACACCTTTTTGAACTGATTTTCTTGCGTCACTCCCAAATTGTACAATTT
>CAYSWH010000007.1:0-27463 GCA_964434775.1 uncultured Candidatus Saccharibacteria bacterium
GTTATTAAGGTAAGGGTAAGTTTATTGTTTATAAAGTGTTGAGGGGTTGATTTGAATTTTGCAATAATTGGCATAAATTAATTCTTGATATTCTTTAACTGCATTTATTTTCTCTTCTTAACTTCCGTATTCTGACTCTCTTTATTGCTTTGCATCTTTGGAAATTTGTCAAATTGCCATTATACTTAATCACTTCGTATAAATACTGGACTATTTAGTATTGTTTTGATATTTTTAAATTTATGTTAAATAACCCGGATAAACCTTTTGAAGAACCTGAAGAAAATGAAAGATGGATTGGAGGGGTTCCAAAAAGAATATTTCATAAAGGCCTAACAGGGGTTTATACAGTTATATTAAAATCTGGATTAAAAGCAAAGGTTTTGTTAAATAGAAATACTCCTTCAATTAAAATCTATTCCGAACACCAAAACAGAACATTCAGTTTTTCAGCAAGAAAAATATCTTCCGAAACAATAGAATTTACTGTAAAAACACTTATTGACGGACACAAACATCCTGATCTATACGCCAAAAGATTATTTGTAGAATGTATAAAATATTTCCAAATAAACGGAATGAATGTGAATATGGTACAAAGTAGATGGTATGGATGGAGTGTAAACAAAAAAATCTTTGATCAAGAAATAAATGATCCGTATGGCAGTCAGCGCCTGGCTGCGAGTAAAACTTGGACAGGGAAAATGCTTGCTTCCCTTGGTTTTGAAGTCGAAGAGGTTGACATTTCAGACCCTGAGGTAGTAAAAGTTCTCTTTAGAAGAAATAAATAATTCAGTTTTTTATGCAAATATTCTTTCTCGGGACAGGTGAAGCATCTGATGAGAACTACTACAACAACTCTTTTCTCATTGGTGATAAAACTAAAATTCTGGTTGATTGCGGTTATTCAATTCCGGTTCGATTATGGAGTTACCAAAAAGACCCGGATTTCATTGATTATATATACATTTCACACACCCACGCCGATCACTTTTTCGGTTTACCGGCTTTGGTTTTAAGACTAAATGAAGACGGAAGAAAAAAACCGTTAAGTATTATCTGCCCTAGAGGTTTTGCCCGAAATATTAAAGACTTATGTAATCTTGGATATCCCGGTATTTTGGAGAAAATTAAGTTTGTATTGGACTTTAATGAAATTGAAAGTAGTCAAGAATTGTTTTTGTCAGAGTTTAAACTTAGTTTTGCCGTAACACGGCACTCCATGAAAAATCTGGCAGTTAGTTTTGAATCACAAAATGTTAAAATAGGCTACAGCGGAGACGGTAATTTTACTCAAAATTCAAGTAAATTGTTTCAAAGATCAGACCTCTTAATTCATGATGGTTACTCTTTCCATCAAACTGAAAATCATGCCGAGATATCTGAAATAATTGAGTTGGCCAAGAATATTAAAGTAAAAACACTTGCACTAACCCACGTCCAAAGAAAAACAAGAAATTCGCGGTTATTCGAGAATAAAATCAGACATTTTCAAGAAGAATGTGATTCTCTTAGGATTATTGTTCCAAAACCGGGTTATCAAAAAGATTTTTAGTTAATTATTTCCCAAACAGCGAAGCATTTTATACAAAAATTAAATCTTCCTTTCCTCTTTATTTACAGGGTTAATCTTTAAAGATTTTAAAACCCAAGAATGATTAGAAGTTTTTTTATCTCTGCCAATAAGTATCAAAACAGTCTTCCGATCCGAAAATATTGATGTTTAATACAAAGAAAAACCCTGCTTTAAGCAAGGTTTATCGAAATTAAGTATTGTTATAATTGCCATTTATTGATGGTGGCGACAGGTGGAATCGAACCACCGGCCTAGGGCTTATGAGTCCCTCGCTCTAACCAACTGAGCTATGTCGCCCATTTTTCCTTAGTCGAGGCAAATAGCTTTTACCGATTTTGTCAAGGTATGATCATCCTAAATTTAAAAAAAATATATTTGATACCAGGGATAAAATAAGGAGTATAAATTAATTATCGACACAGCAATTTAAAATGCCTGCTTACTATTAATTACTCAAGAACCATCTAAATTCAAACTTCTTAAATATTCCCCATCAACCCAGTAGGTACCCTTGACTTTTTTCCACCCCTCACCATTTTCAATTTCCAATTTGACTTCAACCGTTCCTTCCCCTGAATTTTTAGTCAGGTGGCTTTTAATCTCTTTGAGTTTGGTAGTCCCTAGAGATTTTTTTAATTTTAAAACTATTGGAGGAGACTGCGAAGAGTCCTTTTCTTTATAGATAGATTGCTTAGTAAGCTTATTCTTATTATTTTTAGTTGATGCTTTGTCTTTTATTTTACCGGGTTTTTCCTTTAATTCTTGCCAATTGAAAGTTGCCAAGTACTCTTGCCTGGTATTTGTCAGCTGCAAGTCTTCACCTTCAAAAAGAGGTATAACCCCCTCTTCGAACTTAACTAAATTTTCTATTATAAGCTTTGGAAGTTCTTCATACTCTTTAGTTTCTTCCATATGTGATTCTGTCTCAGGCCCAACATCACTTCCTTGGACTTCTTCAGAAAGATTACTTTCCGGTTTTTTCTTTTTTCCGCTGGTGATTTTCCCTTTCACCCAATAGAGTTGTTTTTCTTCAAGTTTAGGTGATAAAGATGGAGCTATTTTGGGAAAAATTATTCCTTCAAATTTTTCATCGTCAGGAAGTGTAATTTGCAGAGCAAACATCATGCTATTATTTCTGGTAAAAATTTTTTTGGCCTTCTCAATTAACACTAGAAAAATATCATCCCGTAACACAATATGTCTAACACTATCTAAGATTTCTTCATATTCCTTCAAGGGATTACCGGAAACATAAATACCCAAGCTTTCTTTTTCTAAAAGAAGTATATCATATTTATGAATTTTCCCGAAATTCAGGTTCCAGGGAATACCTGCCGAATCCTCAACCCCTTCTCCCCCGTTAAACAAATCCTCAGAGTCGATTTTCTTGGCTTCTCGACGAACGCTCAAGTTCTCGAGCAGAACTTCTATATTGCCAGCCAAAAAAGACCTGGTTACAACAAAAACATCCATATTTTTTTCACCAGAGTTCATAAAATGATATTCCTACAGATAAGATAAAATGTCAATTTAAAGCACTATAGTTTATAAATAATTATATAGTCAATCCAAATATAACCTATACACCTGTCACGGCGAACTCGTTTCGGCATCTCTTCGAATAGATCCTGAAATAAATTCAGGATGACGGGGAGGTTTTCAAGGTGACGGGGTTGCAAATTCAGGATAACCACTTGGTAAGTGACGGGGTAGAATTTGAAAATGTCTAGGTTTAAGAGGGGATGGCTATATAATACAACCAAAAACAAATTATTTTTTATGCTTGCAAAAAGTTACAAGTTGTGTTTATGATTCTTTGTTTTCCAGTATCTAATACAAAGAATGACTACAACATACCCCTCGAATATTTTAAAGCAAGAAACGGACAGGCTTTTTCAATTGCTCAAAAAAGTAGGTTGGAGCGAGGAGGATTGCCGGAAAATTGCCCCGACAACTTTGGAGATTCAGAAATTAAAGAAGTCACAAAACGCCATCATATTGGCTCATTCCTATCAAACACCGGAAATTATGTATGGTGTGGCTGATTTTATCGGAGATTCTTACGGATTAAGTAAAATTGCCGCTGAGCATCATGCTTCCAAAATAATCTTCTCTTCGGTCCACTTTATGGGTGAAACCGCCAAAATCCTCAGCCCTAACAAAGAAGTGTTAGTACCGGATGTAGCCGGTTGCTCTTTAGCTCAGTCTATTAACGGCGAAGAGGTTAGAAAGCTTAAGAAAAAAAACCCCAATGCCGGAGTTGTTTGTTACATTAATACAACAGCCGAAGTAAAAGCTGAGTGCGATGTTTGTTGTACTTCGGCTAATGCCTTGGAAATTGTAAATGCCGTACCTCAAGATGAGGTTATTTTTATCCCTGATAAATTGATGGGACAGAATTTACAAAAGAAAACAGACAAAAAATTGATTCTTTGGGAAGGCACTTGTATAGTCCACGAAATATTTTCCTCCGAAGAAATCGATTTTGCCAAGAATCTATACCCGGGAGTAAGAGTGCTTTCTCATTTAGAGTGTGACCCGGAAGTTGTAGATAAAAGTGACATGAGTGGTAGCACGGCAGACATGTTGAATTATATAAAAAATTCCAAAGACGAAACCTTCATGCTGATTACCGAGTGTGGAATTAGTGATAGAGTAAGAATGGAAATTTCTGACAAACAAATTATCGGAGGTTGCAACCTTTGCCCTTTTATGAAGAAGATTACCTTAAAGAATGTGCTCAAGGCACTTAAAGATCCCACGGATGAAATGAGGATCTCCATCCCGCGAGAGACCTTCCAAAAAGCCGAAGCCTGTATCCAAAAAATGTTTGATATTTGTAATGCCAATACAAAAATAGCAACCTCCTAAATACTCAGAATGTTATATTTATAACATAATCCTTGCGTCTCTATTTAAAGACCCGAGGAGATTTACAAATGTAGCAGTCGGTCAGAGTATTTTTCCGGCTAATTAAAACATACAATCTATCCATAAGCAATATAAGAAGCAGCTAAGACAAAAAGTGGTGGAAGAGAACACTTTCAATTTTTAATTTCAAACAATAAAAATCTCCTTCTACTATGAGGAATCACCTTGCCGAGAGATAAAATAATTTTGGATGTCAACTTAAATCGGCATACTTAAGTTATCAGATTATTCCATATTCCCCAATTCCACAAAAGAAATCTCTGCTTATTTTTTTCGCTTCTGGATGGATAATGAAAGGTGGTGGTGTAAATAAGCGCCTCCTTATTTTCAAAGTCCAAATGCATCATGCAGCCGGTATGTCCCGCGTGGTTGCGTAAGTTGAGGTGAGGATAATAACGCCCTCTACGCCAGACATAACCGTAGGTTTCAGGGTATATTTTACTTCCTGAAAAATCAGGGGAGTTATTCAAAAAATCTTCAGTCTCGTTCTTACCGTTTAGAGCAAGTCTCAGGAGTCTCTGATCAAAACCAAACGAATTTTCTAGCCACAGTTTGGAGTATGTCATTAAATCATTAATTGAAGAAAAAATTCCGGCATGACCTACCGGTTTTTCCAAGAATCGAGCCTTCTCGTCTTGAACTTCCCCGGGTTCCAAATCTCTCTGAGTGGGAAAAGTAATTTTACCTTTTGGCAGATTTGAATGATAAGTTGTATGAGGTAAACCATAATCTTTGCAAAATAATTGTAAATTAGTTGCCAAATGCCGATTAGTAACTTTTTCAATTATCCATCCTAAATAAATATATCCCAAATCAGTGTAATTGAACCTTCCGTAATTTTCTTGTTTAAGTCCTGTAGATAAAATATTGAAAATAGCCTCTTTGGAATACCTTCGATTTTTCTCTATCGACCTTAAATAGATTAACCCGGAAGTATGATCCAAAAGGTCGGCAATTCTTAGAGAAGGAATGACCTTCAAAAAACCCAAGTAGTCTCCGGGATGAGCATCCAAATCCAGTTGCTTTTCTTTGGCTAGCAAAAGAATTTGAGTAGCCGTAAAAGTTTTGGTCAAAGAAGCTAAATCAAACAAGGTTTCTTTATCTGTAAAAAATTCTTTTTTAATAAAAAAAGTGGCTGTCTCCCATTTTCCTTGAGTATACTTGGCAAAATTTATAGCAGGTCCGATTTCTTTTTGGACAAAAAGTTTTCCTATTTTTTCAATATTGATTTCACTAATTCTTGTCATGACTGACCACTTAAAATAAGATCTCAAATTAATTGCTGAATTTAACTTTTTTTTATCAAATTCTGCTTATCAAATGATAAAAAGATAAGTTACTAATATTTTTTTATTCCGATTTGCTTTTCCTTTTTGTAATTCATTACTTTTTGGTAGATTTCCCAACCTCTCAAAATTTGATCCGGCTCTACAAAATCCAAACTACGCCCTTCAATAATCCTTTCAAACATAATTGCATGTTCCAGACACTCTTTCCCGGGTATTTCGTGATCAACTGTTAAGGTTCCACGATCGTCAAAAAGGCGGACTCTACCCTCAGGATCGACATCCCAAATTAATTTAGAACCATCTATAAATTCTACATTAATAGTTGTCTTTTTTTTCTCTAGTTTCTTGCCTGATGACAAATTAATAACTAAAGGCTCACGCTTTAAATCATAATTTAGTGATACAGCAAAATATGTTTCCGTAGTCGAACTTTTGAGTCCAAGCTCTTTACAATATTCCTCATATTGTCCGAGTTTCAAGCTATCAGGAGACATTTTAGAAACATCAAGTTGAAGGCCGGCCAGTTCAAAAACTAAAAACAGCAATGAAAAAAGGTGGGGCGACATATCTTTAAAAGCACCGGTTATTTCATAATACCCTATTCGGTTACTTACTCCAATCGATTCTAATGCACTAATTGAAATTGACTTGATTGGCTTATCAAATATTTCCGGATGATGACGAAAGTATTTCTTACCTTTTAAGATTGAGTTTTTAAATAAATAGTGATCGAAGAAATGGATTTGTTTTCCCAAATCACAAGCGTCGAGAATATTTAATATTTTGTTGGCTTCTTCTCTATTTTGTCCAAAAGGTTTTTCAATAATAAGATAAAACTTCTTAGAGTGGTACGGGCAAGAATTCAATAAGAAGTTGATAATAACTTTTGGGGGAACTGCCAAATAGGCAATGAATACTTCTTCCGGCTCATTTAAATTGGAGATTAGGCTGTTAAATTCTGTGTTATCATCGTACTCTCCACGAACATGCCTTACAGTGCTAACTGAATGAAATGTATCTTTTGAGTTTTTATCTAATATCAAATGTAATCTTTTTAAATCAGGAATAGACCTGGAATATCCTATTAAATCTACAATATTATTTTCTTTGTTGTTTTCGGCCAATTGAGCAAGTGCCGGTAAAATTTTACGTTTGGATAAATCGCCGGTTATTCCGAGTAACAAAAATTTAACTGTTTTCATAAATAAAAGGGTAGAACCGATTTTTGAGATTATATCAAAGTTTAGAAGAAATCTGAGAATTGTCAAAAGGTTTTTTTTGAATAATAATTATTACTGCAAATAATTTATAGTAGTGTTAATCAGCCAACCAAGACTACTTCAATCCAAAAGACTACTTTTAAGCCTAAAACAATGCCTGAAACCAAAAAAATCGGCAACAGTATTCTCAATTACACCGGGTTACTCAAGACAATAGTTATTCACGGGTGCTTTCATTTGGCCGGATTGGTTATTTTGGAGTTTATAGTCGCCTGGTTTTTCTACGCACTTCAATAATCTGTTTCTTGCGATCTCTTGATAATTGCATCCATTATTTCTATAGCCTGCTTAGGAAATTTACCGGCTGCACTCTCACCGGACAGCATTATAAAATTGGCTTTTTCGATAACTACGGCCCGGTAAATATCACTTACTTCAGCTCTAGTTGGTACGGGATTTTCCGTCATATTGGAAAGCATTTCGGTAGCAACGATAAAAGGGGTACCTTTTTGCTTGCAAAGGTTACCAATCTGAGTTTGCTGGAACGGAGTAAGAATGTGAGGCGGCAATACCTCCAAAGCCAAATCTCCTCGAGCAATCATAACCATGTCACTGGCATCGATAACCGGCTGTAGGTTTGCCTCTTCGAGTACTTCCGATGTTTCCAATTTAGT
This sequence comes from uncultured Candidatus Saccharibacteria bacterium, assembly GCA_964434775.1. Classification (GTDB taxonomy): domain Bacteria; phylum Patescibacteriota; class JACMRA01; order JACMRA01; family JACMRA01; genus CAYSWH01. The sequence continues at coordinate 7,691 of CAYSWH010000007.1, forward strand.
GCAAATCTTAGGATAGTAGTCAGTTATTCCGTTTTCTTCTAATATTTGATTAATAAACACTTTCAAAGTATTCAAGTCGTCCATACTCTTCACAAAACTAGGCGCTACATACTCTGGCTTGAGTTTAGCTAGAGTTGACCGGAGCATTTCCACGTCTCTCTTAACTAGAAAATCAAGGTTAATCGACATTTCCGGTAAATTCATACCCTTATTACTCTTCACCAATCCTCCGAAGGCAGCTTTACAAATAATCTTATCATTCAAAACTTCCTGCACGGTCCAGACCATTTTCCCGTCATCTACCAAGATATCTTTACCTACAACCGCAAATTTTTGAATTTCAAACTGACAGGGTAGCAACATAATAGGCTTCCCTTGATATATTTCGTTAGCCGGATATTCTTGATTAGGTTCAGTAAATTCTATAGCAATAGTTTCTCCGGTTTTGATTTCTATTTCAGTATTCAAATGTCCCAAAAGTATCTTTGGACCAGCTAAATCAAGCATTAATTCCAAACCGTGCTTTCTGCAGCTCTGGCCTGTGCTCAAATGCCAATCGCTCGTACCATGTGAAAAATTAAGACGAGCAATTCGTACATTATGTTCTACAAAATAGCTAAGAACTTCGGAATCAAGAGAAGCCGGACCGATAGTAGTAATAATTTGAGTCATAGCAAATGAATATTTCCCTAAAAACTGCAGTTTTGAGATTGTTTTGTCAAGTAACCTAAAAACTCACCTTGTTGATAAAAAGATTTGTCTCCTAAATCAGATATTTTTCTTCGATCACTTCTCTTGACTTCTCCACTTCAATATGCCTGTCCATGATAGCATTAGCCTCTGGCTCAAGATAGTCCAAAATTGATTTTGCGAAGCTGTTGGTTACATCCTGGTCATTTGAAAATTCTTGGTCTAAAGAGGTAATTTTTTCCTGGGCTTCTTCTGCCTTGGTCAAATCAGATTCGTTAATTGCCTGAATCAAGGTTTCAAAGTTTACTTCCATCTCTCTAAATGCGTTGGCGTTTTTGTTCATTTCAGACTTGGTTTTTTCATCCAAAAATTCACTTTTTTCTCCGGGAAAACAAAGATCCTCTATTTCAGAATAAATAACAGTATATTCTCCGGATTTAGTTTTAGTTTCTTGAAGGTTAGCAAGTACTTGCTCTCTTGTTTCATTTGGACGACGGTTAATTTCTTCTACTTGTTGATTTAAGATCAATACTTTTTCCGTTTGGGAATATAAGCATTCAGTACTTTCCAAAATTAAACTGATTTTATCTAAATATTGCCTTGAATTATCGGCTGATTCCTTAATCTTTTGGGCATAATCGGCAGTAAGTTCGTTGGGACCTTCTCTGATACCCAGATTTTCCGGATCAAACTCTCCTTTGGTTTGCCGTACATCGTTCTTCATTTCCTGAATTTGAGATACTCTTTGTTTGGCCTGCTCGGGGGTTTGGGGAGACGGCTGATTACTGTCATCAGAAAAATCTTCCACCAAATCTATACTTGTTTGCACATATTCCTCATAAACCTTATCATTGTGAAGCACTACATCTTCTACCTCCTGTCTTTCTGAAACAAACCGGTAGAAAAAATAGCCTACAATCAAAGTAAATATGAGGATTACAGAGGCAAGAATCCCAAAGACAACCAATAATATTTTTATAATCTTGTTTGAACTTTTTTTATCAGACATCGAGCTAACTGATGATTTAGTCTTTGAAATATCCAAACCTGATTTTTTCTCAATTGTCAATTTTTTAACAAAGATTTCTCATCTAAAACCCTCGCTTGCAATGACTATTTAGAAACGGCCGAAAGATTCGACTGACTGGGTTGGTTTGGATTTGTCCGAATTGGACCCGACTATCAGCGGAGCTAAGAAAGAGGTTCTGCTTAGCCCTGGTAATTCCTACGTAGGCCAGCCTAACTTCCTCTTCCAGTCCTCCGGGCTCGACAAGACTATTTTGATGAGGAAGAATGTTGTCTTCGATGCCAACCAAAAAAACGGTTTCAAATTCCAGACCTTTACTTTGGTGAAGGCTCATCAGGTTAACTTTGGGAATATCATCGTCCTGAATGTCTTGGGTTGTCATCAGGGAAACGTGAGCTAGAAAATTATTCAGTCTTTCAGAAAGAGAAACTGTTTTATCAGTATCAAATTGGAACATTAGTGAGTAAATTTCGCCTATATTTTCCATACGGGTTTCAAAGTCCTCTTTATTTGGATATTCTCCTTTAAGATAACGGAAGTAGCCACTCACGGCCAATATTTCTTTGGTTAAGTCAATCAGATTTTGATTGTGCATCCAGACTTGTTGCATTTTACCAAAAATATCCATGACCTGAGAAGAGACTTTGGGGGCAAGCGGGTAATCGTAATCTTCCAAATAGTGAAAAATCTTTTCCATAGTTTTAGGTCCAACCCCCTCCATGACAAGAGGAAGAAACCTACCCAAACTCACTTTATCATCTCCGTTGGCCAAGAATCTTAAGATGGACAAAACATCTTTAATTTCTTTCCTTTCCAAGAATTTTACACCGGATACTAATCGGTAAGGAATGTGATTTTTTAAGAAAGCCTCTTCAATACTACGACTTTGTCCATGTGTACGGTAAAGCACTACTACCTCGTTTAATTTTTTAACTTTTTTCCAATCAGCCTCAGGTAATTGCCATTCAGACGGCTGATAATTGTTTAGCGAAGTTGGTTTAAAATCGTCAGTTTCCAGATAAACATCAAACATTGTTGAAACCGGGTCGTTTGATTTTGGAGTAAATTGAGAAGGACTTTCTGAATCATCTAAATTCCCATCCGGTTCAAACTCTACCTGTGGACCGTCAAATTCGCGAATTTCTGATACAACTTTTTTTTGGTTCACAAACAAGTCATAGAGTTTTCTTACTATAAATTGGGCTTCGTCTCTTTCACTCTTAGCCAAATAATAATGAATATCAATTGTTTCCTTATTTTGGGTAAACAACTCTTTTTTCTTTTGATTAGGGTTGTGTGAGAGGACTTTTTCCGCTAAATCGAGAATCGGTTGTGTGGAGCGATAATTTTGATTGAGGATTATTTCAGTACTTCCCGGGTATTCTTCTTCAAAGTTAAGGATTATTTCAATTTTACTCCCGCGAAATCCGTAAATACTCTGAGCGTCATCCCCAACCACAAACAAACTTCTGCTTTTACCGGATTCTTCTACCATAGTTGAAAATTCTTGTAAAAGACTAACCGGAGAAAGCAATTTTACAATTTCAAACTGAGCCTGATTGGTATCTTGGAACTCGTCAATTTGCAAATGCGTCCACCTTTGCCTAAGAATGTCCAGAACCCCTTCATTTTCACTAAGTAATTTATATGTTAAAAGAAGTAAATCATCAAAGTCCACAACTTGGCTATCGTGTAGCTCCTCCTCATATTTTCGGTAACATTTGTGAAAAACCGGTAAAAACTCTTTACTCAACTTTCGACTTTGAGAGGCAGTTAAAAGTTCTTGTTTACATTGAGTGATAAAATATGAAACAAGCTTGGGGTTAACCACTTTTTCACTTATATCCAAATCTTTGAGAATTTTCTTGAGAATTTTCTTTTGATCATCGGGATCAATAATATTGAATTCTTTTTTCACACCGATTTCTTCTCCGAATTCTCGCAAGAGTCTTACCCCCAATGAATGAAAAGTACAAAGCAAAGGCTGATTTGTGTAATCTTCTTTCCATGGTGGAATCGAAGGTAAGTAAATACCCTTGGAGTTAAGCTCTCTTTCTACTCTAAGTCTCATTTCACCGGCAGCTTTGTTAGTAAAAGTTAGACTGAGAATCTTTCCCGGCTCTACCCCTTTTGCAATTAAAAAAGCACATCTCTTAGTTAATACAGCTGTTTTCCCGCTACCTGCTCCGGCAATTACTAAAGTTGATCCGGTAGTCTGCATCACCGCCTGTTTTTGTCTGTCATTTAAATTGTGTAAAAGACTTTCTTGTAAGTCACTGAGAACCTTGACTGTCATACTGCTTAATACTTTTAGCTTGAATATATTTTGTCAATTTAGAGAATATGCACAGATTTGTATTTATTATATTATCCTTACAGAAAGACTCTTTGCTTCTAATAGTAGTGAGTTTAGAAAATAATTTTTTAAATTTGGAAAATTTATTAATCATATTACTTGACCAAAGAAAGATGTAAAACCATAATATATTAAATATTTAGTTGTATTCAATCACTTACGAATCTTTATATGTCGCGAAATAAAATTATCTTACTGGTCCTGGGTATTGGAGGAACTCTTTTTTTGGTTTTCTCTTTAGTAATAATTTTAATTGTATGGTTTGCTTTCGGGGTAGTAAACAATTACGGTCAACTTGTAACCGATCACTTTCAAAAAATTGAGGACGGACAGGTCGAAGAAGCTTATCGCGAAGACACATCTCAAATATTTAAGGATTCAACCACCTTGAGTGAATATAAAAACTTTACTGAGCAGTATTCAGTTTTTGAAAACTTTGAAAGCTTTTCAGCCAGGTCTGTAAATCGGGAAAACGACAGATTGTCCATTCAGGGTACAGTTAACGGTGAAGACGGACAAACTGTTCCGGTGGAAATTAATATGATTAAAGAAAACGATGAGTGGAAAATAGTTAATATTTCATTCGAATAGTCTTGAAAGCTCAAAGCTAATTATCTATCAGGTTTTTGATATAATTCTTTTAGAGTCGCCGAGAAAGAACGATCATATCTTTGCACTCAAGACCGTTTTCAATAATTGACTCGGAATAATTATCAACAAAAAAATCTCTAATAACCTTGGTTATTCTAAAACCTTTTTTCTGATAGAGATAGAGCTGCCCGAAGCTGCTATTTCCGGTCCCGATCTCGATCGACTTGTAGCCTAACTTTTTTGCTTCTTCAATAGTAAAGTCAATCAACTGAGATCCTATCCCTTTTCTTTGTAAACTATCTAAAACAGCGATATTTTTAATCTCTATAATTTGTTTATTGTGAGGATATAAAACAATTACACCACAAACGGAATCATTGTAAATAGCCGAAAAAACCAAACTTTGGTTGATGTATTTTTTGATTGCTTCCTCTGACGGATCAGCTAGTTGCAACAAAGAGTATGGAGGAGTATCCGTCTGCCGGATAGTTACTTTTATCAATTTTTCTGACATAATAATTATTTATTGTACATTGTGAGTTATAGCTAAACCCTATTTATAACTAAACATTTCCAAATTTCATTCGGTCAATTGCCAATTGGTCATCCTGAATTTGCTATCCCGTCATCCTGAATTTACCACACAGTCATCCTGAATTTATTTCAGGATCCCATTCAACACTGGATTCCGAAACAAGTTCGGAATGACGATTATTATTTCAGGATCTCTTCGAAGAGATGCCGAAACAAGTTCGTTGTGACAGCATGACAAGTGGATAGGTTGTGTTCGGATCGACTATATTTATTTTAAACATAAAAGTCAATCTGCATGATCGGAAAATATCTACTAAAAATTAACCCTGATAATCTCAAAATAAGCTCCTCACAACTCTATATTTTGCTTTTAAATTTTGCATTATTCTGATGATTCCTGGAATTACTTAAAGCAAGGACACTATTTTTTCGGCAAATTCTTTTGCAGCCTCCGGTCCGTTACCGGTTATAATTTTTTCGTCTACGGTTACTTTTTCTCCGGTAAACTCAATCCCAAGCTCCGCAAAAAGCTTGCTTTGTTTACCGTCCCCATCCCAAATTGCCGCTTTTTTACCGTCCAAAAAACCATTTACCGCCAATATCTTTGGAGCAATACAGATGGCTCCCAGGAGTATGTCTTTTTGGATAGTTTCTTCAATTATTGAATGAATAGCCGGATTATCCACATAATCATTTGCTCCGGGACCGCCGGTAAGGACTATAGCCTCGTAATCTTCCACAGATACATCCTTGATATCAAGATCCACCGGCAATTCAGCCCCCAATTTTCCTTTTGCCACGTTTGTGCCTTTGGAAGCTATGTAGACTTTATACCCCGCCTCTTGAATGATTTGTCTCGGTTCAAAGGCTTCTTCGTCACGGAATCCGATTGGAGCAACAATAATTAGTATTTTTTTGGACATAGAGTTACTTAATTACATTTTTAAAGAACAATTATCAATTAAGCCTAGTTCATATCTGCAACATTAAATAAACTATTTACAAAGTCAAGTTCTTACCTTCCGATTTATCTGATAAAGCTCAAGCACTCTAGTTGGAGACTTGCCGCAATTATTTATTCAACTTTTCCCGACTTTGTAGAAAAACTATTCTTCGGATTCTTCTTTTTTTCCCAAAATTTTGGATAAAGCCTTGACTAGCTCCAATTTTTTTTTGTTACCCAACAAATGAACCGGAGTAATCAAGCCGACAACAGCTTTCTGATCTTCTTCTTTAAGATAAACATCGGTGGTTACCATGGCATAACCTCTTCCTAAAGGCAGCACCGGATTTTCTTGGCCGATAAATGTTCTTAAGACTTCCGGGCTCTGCTTTGTATCTTCTTGCTCAATCATTTGTTCGGATGACTCCAAAAGGAATTGTTTGTAATTGTCCAAATTGTCCAAAAAGTTTAAAATTTCCGAAACTTTCCCTTCTGCCGGTGCTTCCAGAAGATTAGAAATGCCGGAAAAAACTTCACTCTGATGATTAACTGAAAAACCAACTCCGCCGGCGTTATAAGCAAGAAGTCGACTAATCTCCTTGGTCAAGTTTGCCTGTTTCTGTTCCAGATCAAATATTTGCTTCTTGAGATTCTCATGTTGTTTTTGAGTAACTTGGAGGCCCAGAAGCAGCTGACTGATAAAAAGCTTGAAAGACTTTTCCGAAGGTTTACTACTACTGTTAGTAAAGGGTTGAAACAAAAAACCTTTTTCTCTAAGAGCCACAAGCTCATTACGAATTGTTGCTGAAGAGAAATCAAAATGATATTTGTTTTTTAATTCCTTGGAACCCAAACTTCTGCCAAAATCACAATACTCCTTGATGACGGCAAACAATATTGCTTTTTGCCTGGAAGTTAGTTGAGTATCTTTATCCACCTTACTTTTTCTAGGCATAGATAATTGTTATTTATTAAAATTAGGATAGGATTGATTATTTGTCAACTGAGACTGATACTTGCTAAAATAGCTTTTCAACCCCTTAAGAGTTTTCCCAATTTCATCAAAATTTTCATCTAAAAGAGTTTTTTTAAATCCCCTTGTGCAACGCCCGGGTTATATTCAAAACCAAGTTTTTTGGCCGTGGTTTGTCTCAGCTCCAGATTCGTCGGTTTCCTCAATTTACCACTCAAAGTAAGACGACCGGCAAAAATAGCTTTCTTTTTTGTCTCAATGTTTAAAAACTGATCAATCGTTTGATTGTTTAGCGATGATAAAATAGCTATGATTATAGGCAAATCCAGACTGTCATCTTGTATATTCTTGGCAATACCAGTCAACTGGACGTAAACATCAGCAGATTTTAACCTTATCTTTAAGTACTTTTCAGCGATGGCCAAAATTGTATTCAATTTTGAGTTACTTAGACCCAGTGCTTCTCGTTTGCCAAAGTAATTCTGCTCTGAATTTGAAGTGGAAACCAAGGCTTGAATTTCCGTTACGAAAGGTAAGTTTTTGTTCATTCCCAAACCATAACAAATACCTATTCCGGTTTCAATATTTTCCAGCAAAGCAAGGCTTGGGTCGGAGATTATTTGCAGGCCGTTTTCCTCCATTTTAAGAAGTAATATTTCGTCAGCTGAGCCAAAACGGTTTTTGGAAAAACTAAGTGTGCGATATTTAGAGTTCTCAGTTGATTCCAAGAGCAGGACAGAATCAACCATATGTTCTAATGTTTTCGGACCGGCAATTTGTCCTTCTTTGGTCACGTGACCTATTAAAATAATACTTAGGTTTAATGTTTTAGACAGAGACAAGAATCTGTTGGTTAAGGTAGAAACCTGAGAAACGCTTCCCACTGCAGACCCTATCTCCTCGCTATAAATTGTTTGGATAGAATCAATAACAAGTATATCCGGCTTATCAAATTTAATCACTTCCACAATTTTTTCGAAATTACTACTTTGCAAAATCAAAATCTCATCGGGGATTTCCAACCTTTGACTTCTTCTAGCCAATTCCAGAGAAGTCTCTTCAGCTGTAACATATAAGAATTTTAAATTTCCGTTTTTGGATTTAACCAGAGCTCTTAAAAGCTGTAAACCCAAGGTTGACTTGCCCAAACCAGGCTCCCCGGCTAGCAAAGTCAGAGAACCGGCAACCAATCCCTGCCCCCAAAACTGATTAAGAATTTCTGTGGAAAAATTATAGATTTGCTGCTTACCGGCTTGCCCGCTTTCTTCTATAATTTTATAGATACTTTTGGAGTGATTATTTACAGATTTAGTCAAACTTACCGGGAAACCGTTTTTTTTCTTTTCCTGAATTTTTTCTTCAAAAGTGTTCCAGTTTTTGCAATCGGGACACTTACCGAGCCACTTTGAATTTACATACCCGCACTCTCTACAAACATACTCTTTTTTAGCCATAATAATAATAATAATTTCAGATATTTCAGGGTTTGCAAGAAAAAAATACTTATAGTATACTTATTGTAAGTACAAGAAGGAGAATATAATAATAAATACAAACATCTATATATGTCCAATTATCAATCATATTTGAATGAATTCAGAATTCGTTACAAAAGAGATGACAACTTTCGAATAGCAACAATAATCACCAGTGTTTTATCCTTTTCCATGGTAATAGCCTTAGGTTTTTTTGCAGTTTACTTACAAGAAGATCCAATGGCTCAAGCCAGTTTGACCAATGTTAAGGTTGTTGCTAGATGCATCGACAGAGATAACCCAAGATACAATAACACCGATCTTGTTAAGAAATATAAAGTTACGAGATTAGGCAATAATCATTCTGCTATAGGCTACACCCCTGATTCCATCAAAGTAGTTGAGGATCAAAACACTGATCCGAATGTTCTCCATAACTATGTACAAATTGACATCGAGGGTGAAAGATTTGTCAGAGCCAGAACTCACCCTGATACGGTCATTGAAGTACCTGTCCAAAATTGTCGAGACGATGAAATCACCGAGAATCCTACAGTTAATTCTACTGAATCGGAAGGATTGCTGCAACCCCAAAATCAAACTGAGACTTCCCCGACCTCTCAAAACAATCCTGTTCAGAGCCAATCCTCTCAAGATAACTCTCAAATTATCGGGGAATGGGTTAAATTTGCGGAAGTTAAAGGAAATTCTTCTCCTAAAATGACTTTAATGGAAGATAAAATGGTTATAGTTGGTACAGATGGAGAAAGATGCACAGATGACAGAAAAGTTAATTGTCAGGCTTACATGCACGTTGTACCAAACTCTGATGCTTCCAAAATCGCCACCAAAAATCTTGGAGCTACTTTGGCCAGAACTTTTTCAAGTACTTCAAGTTGGTTGGGAGACAAGGTAGCAACCGGCAGTTATCCCGGAGCAGACGTTTTAGTTTTTGATAGTAATACAGAACACGTGCAATACCAATTGGGTGATAGATGTGTTAGAACCGACCCCAACAAAATCATCGACTCTGAAGGAAGACAAAACGACCCGGAAAATCCCTCATGGAGATATTGTACCTGGAGAAATGCTCACATATACGGAGAGTTCACTCCTTCCGACGGAACAAGCCCAATGCTGTTTTACTCTAGAAAAAGCAATGACGAAAATTCCGTCATAAATTTTATAAGAGATTGGACAGGGTTAGGTAAACCAGACGTTTCAGGATTTCATAGATCACTCGTTAAGATGCATAATAAGGACAATGAGCACTTTGGAGCCGGCACAATTGCCAGCGGTAAAATTTTTGCCGCTTTGAACGGAACTAACGGAATAAAGAAGATGGTAGCACTTGGACCGATTAGTAGTGATTGGCAAAACAGCTCTTGGATAAACAACTATGTTGAAATTGGCGGAGTACCTTCTAAAGCAAACATTGAAGAGGTTATTTCTTCTCCTGATGAAAAAGTTGTTTATGTGGCAGCGGCAGACGGAATCACTAGGGCTGGAGGAGACAATTCCGCATATGCTGATACTGAAGGGTACGTCTATGCAATTGATACGGAAAACAACCGACTACTGGGTAACCCCGTTAGCTTAGCCAACCTTTCTCAAATCTCTCATCCCGGCCCGATGGCAATTCTAAACAACAAATTATACGTTGGAAATTCTTTTGAAAACGACACTAAAAAAGGGGGAGTAATAGAATGTAATCTACAATCAAACGGAGCTATAACAAGCTGTGATAAGGTCAAGCAGTTGCCGGGAATTGTTTCGGTGTCAGATTTAATAACCTTCAGAGGAAATGTTTACGCCGTAGGGGTGAATGAAGGTCCGATGATAAAAGACGCCAACGGAATCTCTGTTTTTCAACTAAAGTAAATATTAATGCCTTAGGTATTATTTGATTTTGATAATTTCAAGAGCACATTTATCTTTTGACAGGATAGATAAAAATAATTATGATAGTGAGCAATGACAACATAAAAATAAACATAATAAAGCATAAATTGACCAATTTAAAATTAACATTGGATCTTGTTATTTTTTTACAGGAAAAGCCTGAATTCCTAGACTCTCCGGTAAGAGAAGAGTGGGTGTTTTTATATGAAAGACCGGAAGAAATGTTTGAAGTTAGTCTGAGTCTCAACCAAATACACAACCAGGTTTATTTTAATGAATTAATTCCAATAATAAAATATAAAGGATATTGTATTGCCCTTCATAGAGAGAAGTATGTGTTAGTAGCCAGAAACATTCCTTCTATCGAAATCTACAACACTGTAGAAGAAATTTGGGATGATTTTATCAAAGGCCGCCTCTAGAATTAGGTGTCTTGAACCACTCGAAATCCGGCATCTTTCAAAGCTTCTATGGCTTGCTCTAATTTAAGCTCCTTGATCATCAAATAATCTGTATCATATGTAGCGATCACACATAGATTAACATCTCTTGCTGCCAGAGCCGAAGTAAATTTTGAAGTAATCCCGACCAAGGATAAATCCAGTTGACCTTCCAGATAAAGTAATCTCCAACTCTTATCTGCCTTTACTTGTTCCTCAGGTAGACAAGCCTCTTCACAAACGATTGACAACTCTACACTACTTCTGGAAATTGAATAAAACTTGGATTCAGCTACCCAATTAGGAATTTTATATGAAGGGTCAAGTTTGCAGATTGCATACTTATTAGGAGCTAAAACAAATTTTAAATTAGACATAGTATCAATTTGTATTTATATTTCAATCAACAGTCAAATACTTGACAATAAAAGGTATAATTTGTCCGTTTTTGTTATACAAAATTACATCATTGTTGTTGCATCGATCAAGAGAAGTTCTCTATCCTGATGAGTAGTATGAAAAGAAAATCCGAAAAAAGTAGAAACATAAGAAAAACACCTGTCAAAGCCAAAGTAAAAAAAAGCAACCTGGAGCAGGGTAACGATTATTCTTTAATCAATCAATCAGAATATAATAATACTAAGGCATACAACCCTTTCCAAACACCTCCTACTAGAGAGTCCATATATCCGGAACAGCAAGACTTTCATAAATATCAGGCAAAGAATCTTTCCGTAAAATTTGAAGAAGCAATAAATAAATCAGATGTTTCCGATAATAACCAGCAAAGTTTTACAAATAAAGCAGACGAAACTCCGGGTATAAAAGTTGATCCAAGTGTCAAACTTCCTTCATTAAAAAACAGAGATTACATCTTCCGAAAAATAAATATCAAAATAGTCCTTACTTCTTTAATAATTCTAATATTTTTAGGGATCAGCTCACTAAGCGCTTATGCTTATTCGGCAAAACAAGAATATACAAAAGAATGTAAAACTATAATTCAAGAAATTAATCAGGAGTATGATCTTACAAAAGACTTCTGCGATTCCGAAATTTCTGATTTTAAAGTAAGCTTGGACACTCAAGAATTGCTTCATCCTCCGCTTAAGAAAGTCAAAGAAAAGCAAGCTGAATACCGATTATTAATATCCGAGTATGAAAACTTACAAGTCGGCTTTGGTAATATAAAAGAAGTAGCATTAATTCTCGGTGTATATAGCAATGAAGACAGTCAGAATTTTGTTAACAAATTAAATAAGACCAATAAATATAGTATAAAAAAAGAAATTCTTGTACAAGAAAAGCAGAACATCCAACATGAGCTTGCCAAATATATCAATAACTTACAATGGGAAACACAGAATCTGGAAAAAACTATCATACAGGCCGAAAAAGACGGTATAAAAGTGGAGCCGGAAAAATCTCTTATTGCTAACTCCAATTTTGATTACCAAACCCCTGAAAAAGCTAAAGAAGTTCATAGTTACTCTCAAAGCCTAAAGAATGCCCAAACCAAACTTAACAACAAGATTTACTCAAAAAATACTTATGGAAAATACGATAACTTAGAAGAAAATCAGGTTTTACTTCCGGTATTAATGTATCATCGGATTGACTACTATGAAGATTTCCCTGAAAGCCTCAAAAGTACAATGTTAAAAGAAATGACTATATCCCCGGAAAATTTTAGAAAACAATTAAATTTCCTAATCGATAGAGGCTATCAAACTGTCACTTTAAGCGAAATTGAGGAGGCTTTCTTCAACAAAGACCGTTCTTTTTTTGATGGAAAAAAAATAATTCTGACTTTTGATGATGGCTTTACGGAACATTATTCAATAGCTTACCAAGAGTTGAAATCCAGGAATATGACAGGTGTTTTTGGTATTTACACTAACGGCATAGAACAAATTGGTAGAACCAAAATAAAAGAAATGCATGACAACGGGATGGAAATTGTATCACACTCCGTATCGCATTGTATGATGGGGCCTAATCTTGATTTTACTTTAAAAAGCCCACGGGGCGGTGCCTACAAACCTTGCAGTAATACAGGTTACGGTTTTAACCAAGGGTTGATGCCAACTGAAGAAATCAGGTACGAACTCCGAGAATCAAAAAAAACCTTGGAAGATATTATTCAGGATGATGTTGACTACTTTATCTACCCTTTCGGCAGTTACAATGACCAAATTTTAGAAATCGCTAAAGAGGAAAACTATAGGATGGGTCTTAAAGTAGGTGAAGGCCCTGTAGTTTCCTTTGATAAACCTTTAACAATAAACAGAGTTAATGTCAGCGGTCGGCAAGAAGCTCTCGGCGGCTGGTTTGCCCAGCATCAATAACACAGCAAATAATTTAGACTTCGCAGTTTTCTATAGTAAAGTTCTTTGTTCCTTGATTATTTACGCTAACAGTATCCCGAGACATTTCAACACCCTCCTTGTTTTTTAGAATAATTCTTACTTTATCCCCTACCGATAACTCTGCAACTGTCGGAGTAATTAACGGATTATTATTGCTGTCTCTGTAAATCGTACCAATAATGCCTCCTTGAGGGTTAAGGATTTGTATTTCAAACGGTAGATTAAGATCCTGACGGTTTTTTAGGTGCTGACTATCATTACAAATTGCCTTTATTTGAAAGTCTGTCATTCTGGAGGCTCCCGCATTATTACCTCCGCTGGTAAAATAAAAAACTGCGGTTGAAATCGCGATTATAACTCCAACTACCATAGTCACTTGTAACTTAGCAAATGTTGATCCGTAAAAACGAAACTTTCGCTTTGGTTTACGCCTTTTACTTCTCAACCGAGTTTTGTTATAGGTAAACATAATATGCGCTTTGCTCCTCTTGTTAGTTCAAATTATATCTTAGTATTTAAGTATGGTCAAAAATTTAAATAGTATTTCAACAAATAGACAATCACATTTTCCTACTATATACTTAACATAGCAAGAGTTTTTGAAATGAAAAATTAAGAATGCAAAAATTAAGTCAAAATTAAATTAAAAAAATTGATTGTATTGTATTCTAACCGACATTTTAAATTCTTAGCTGAAAACTAAAAAAACTACCAAAACCCTTTCAAACAAAAAAAGACAAAAGTAGAAAAAATAAACAACAAACATAAATATATACAAATACATGTTCATTTTAAAGCTTAAACTGGAATCTTTTTTTCGAAAGCAAAAAACTTTTTCTTATCTTCTAGTCTTTGCTTTTCTTCTTACCTCCTTATTACCTCTTGGGCTTTTTGAAAAGGATGTGGAAGCTAAGTTTACTCAGGATAATAATAATGGATACTATGACTTGGATTTTCGTGACAACGAGACAGGATTGGAACCGCCTGAACACGGGAAAAGATCAAATGTAAGTATTGATACTCAGAGTGGAGTTGCAAATCTTACTTTAACAGATCAGGATGGGTATTTTACTACCTCAACAATAACACCTTCTTCTTTTGCCAATTGGAAGGATATTGAAATAGAGGGTATATATAATCATCCAAATGATGTACTAGTTTCTTTACTTGATTGTTCAGGTAATCTAGATCCTATTAGTGATTTTCAAAACATTCCCTTAAACCAGAACAAAATAGACATTAGTTCTTTAGACAAGAATACATATGGATGTATCAAAGTCAGACTAGACTTATCAAGTCAAAATACGGTTAAACCGGTTATTAACAATCTAAGAGTCAACTGGAATCCTCTGCCCGTCTTCTTGATCAAGCACAGCACAGACTCCGAGGTTCAAGCCGGACAAAAAATAGTCTATCAAGTTAACTTCTCTACTTCCTTTGCCGATGCCGCAGGTACGGTTATTTGGGTAAAACTTCCAAACATTGATGACGGGACAATCAAAGATTTTGATCCTTCTTACGGCCAAGACTTAACTCCCACATTCACTTCGGCCACGGACGGAGGTCAGTTTACCGTCAATGAAATCACGGTTAACGGAATTACTATTCCGGCTGGTTCGGTCTTCTGGGACTTGGGAACGACTAAAGCCGGAGAAACTAAAAGGCTTAGCTACGCTTTGCAAACAAAACCGGGTTGGGAAAATGGAGTTATCTTGGAAAGTCAGGCTATAATTAATAGTTTGGAGGCTACAGAGAAAATTAGTGATGCTGATCGAAATCAAAATGGGAATCAACGTATAGTCACTAAAGTTTTGTCTGAACCGGAACCAACAATTAACAAGACAGTCGCCGGAACAGTCAGATTGGACAACGGAGAGCATGTATTTGACGAACCGAGCAATGGTTACACTCCCGAGGTTGTTTATTCTATCAGCGTAGGCAACAGTTTCGCTGCTATCGGACGAGAAGAAATTTTCAACCCTTCTGTTACCGACGACTTAAGCGATATTAAAGCCAAATTAATTAATCAATGTGGTGTAAGTGAGTCTGATTGGAGTAGTCGAATTACCCCCAACAACGATGGTCAGCTTGATGTTGACGGTGAGGTGATTAACTGGGATATGAACAACTTGCGAGCCGGAGGTAGTACTTCAGTTTCCTTTGGGGTTGACTATACCAATTGTCCCTACAATGTAGACCTGGAAATCGACAATATCGCCCACTTAGACGCCGACAATATCAATAGAATTTCAGACTCTCAACTAGTAAAATTCAAAAACGACTTTCCCCCAACCGGAATTTTTGCTAAAGGAGACGAAGTAACTGGAAGTAAGCGAATCAGTGCTTTAGTTGATGATAATCCGGCAACTCCTCAAACCTACGAAGAAGTTTTCTCCTACTGGCTTAGAGGTAAGAACTCTGGAGTGGTTAGGTTAGACGATTTAGTCTTCGTAGATAAGGTTCCGGATAATCTGGAATTCATTTCAGCTAGCCTCCCTTCCAACGCAGATGGTACTATCTTTTACACCACAAGCGGAGCCGAAAACGACCCAACTAATCCTCCGAGCTTTGACTGGACGCAAGCTCCGGGTGCTTTAGGTAGTGGGTGGCAAAACCTCAACGACAACCCTCCGACCAATCCTAGTGATGTAGAGTGGGTGGCTTTCTACATACCCTGCCTTAACTCTACCGCTTTTCCTAGCCCGGAAGGCAGCTCATGCCATCAAAAACCTACTCAAGTAGACGCTGAGATTAAGGTAAAGATTGTCACCCCGGCAGATGCCTGTACGGACTACACCATTCCTAATACCGGACTCTTTTACTCATTTAGAGCAGGAGATAGTATTTTCAACACTGATGAAAGTTTGGTAGAGGTGGTAGAACCCTTGAGACTAGTTGACGACAAAGAACGAACTCACGTAGTGGCTCCGGTTGCTGACTTATCTCAACAAACAAAGATGGGTGGACCGGACTTTCTGGACGTTTTTGAAACAGGGGAGTACACTTTAACAGTCAGAAACACCGGCTTTGATATTGCCCGGAACGTCGTTACCACCATTGAGATTCCCGAGATTGAGGTTAACGGAGTGCCGACCAAACTTGGTTTTGCCGGAGCTGAAGGCGGAGTGGTTGATTTAAGTAACCTACCAAACAGTATTTTTATAGACCTGGATGACTTACCGGCCGGACAGTCCAAACAAGTTAAAGTTAGATTTACGGTACCTAGAGGTGCATTAGGCAGTTTTGTAGTCAATAGCTCGGCTACCGCCATAGACGATGAGGATTGTAAAGAGATTAGAACTGTAGCCAACACCTCCACGACAGTAACCGGAGATCCGAACCTGGAAATGTTCAAGACTCGAGACGAAGCCATTATTAATTCAGGAGAAACGGTTAATTACCAGTTAAGATATTTTAATAACGGAGAGATTCCAACCGAACAGACTTTTGTCTTAGATAACGTGCCGGACAAGAGCGTTTTTGTGGAAGCCTACACTTCAGCTACGGACGCTAACTTAAACGACTACACCTGCGAAGGCTGCCAAGTTTACTTTAGCAAAGGTGATAATTTGCCAAGTGAGCTAAACGCTACCGATCCTTTTGATCGAGCCGTCATCGCTTCGCATTTTACAGTTGGTACGGAAATTTCCCCCGGAGTATGGACATCTCCATTTGGCGAAGAAACTAAGTTCATTGCCTTTTTGGTAGATGACCGGGATACGGGAGTATTTGGAGCAGGGTTTTCCGGAATGGTAGGTTTTCAGGTAAAGAATGATAATGATGGAATTGGTGGAGAAACGAAGGGTTCTCCGGCCGGTACGATTATCTATAACTACGCTGCTATCTTTTCGGATGAGCTTCTACAAGCTATTGGCAATACCGTCTTTACCACAATTCTACCAAACCCTGGTCTAGATATAGAGAAGACTTCCAGTGACAACACCCTCTTTGCCGGTCAAGAGTTTGATTGGTACATAGATTATTACAACAACTCTTCCAATGCTAATACAACCACCACTGTTAGCGATACCTTGCCTCCCGAAGTTGAACTTCTTTCTGTTGGGCATGAATGGAATGAAAATACCTTGAATAATGATAGCGATCTTGTAAGTGGAGACGTGGATATAACCGGCGATCCTAACCTAACAATTACTAACCAGTCGGACGGCACTACTTTAGTTGAACTAAACGTGGCCCCCGGACTTCGAGGTGAAGGTCTCAACTTTTTGGAAGGAGGTCGCTTAACTTTCAAAGTGCAAATAAAAGAATCTCAAACCACCGGGGATATTATATTAAACACCGTCATCGGTAACTACGCCAACGAAAACAGCAGTGGGACCGTTAGTGACGAAGACCTGGTTGAAGTAGCCAATCCGGATCTTTGGCTGAGAAAAGTAGTAGATCGAACAGATCCGATCTCGGGAGAATTGCTTAATTACACCTTACTTATCTCCAACGAGGGAGAGAACGAGGCACCGGATGTAAGCATTGTAGACACCTTGCCTGCAGGTCTTTGCTATGAAGGTCCAACTACGGTTTTGACAAGTGACTGGTCTTTACCAGAGCCACAAGTGAACGGCAATTGCGGAGAGAATCAAACTCTAACTTGGAACGGAGTAATTGATGGAGAAGACTCCCCTCAAGGAACTATCCCGGCCAAAAGCGGGGACATTTTGGTTAGTTACAAAGTGAGAGTGAATCAAGAAGTGCCGGCCGGAGCTAGTTTAATCAACGGTGCTTCCACGACCACCACCAGAACAGAAGACGAGAATTTCCCCAACGACGATACCGAAAAGGTTAAAATACCTTTACCGGACACTTACGTCTTTAAGCAAGCCCCAAACTCGATTATTCCTGGACAACTGTTTAGATACACCCTTTCATATGGCAACACCACCAGACAACCGGCGGCAAATAGTTATTTAATTGATACTTTGCCTGACTATGACGGAGACGGCACGGGAGATTTGAAAGTCACCGGCGTTACAGGCAACAACTCGGAAGTCTTTTACTTTCACGAGCAGCCCCTTAACGATCCGGCTCCTGATTTTGATATTAACAATCCACTAGACAACGGCTGGGTAGACACTCTACCTGCCAATCCGACCTACAAGTTGTTGGTACTCTAGACTCTCTGGAAGGCCCTAGAACTATTCAAATCGACATAGAGGGGATTGATGCGGATACAGATTCTGATCTAGCAGCAGGAATTGAACTGGTTAATCAAGTAGAGATCACTACCACCGACGACGAAGAAACTTTGGAAAACAATACGGACGAGACTAGCACTAAAACTCCGGGGATGGATCTTTATCTTGAAAAAACCGGTTCAACCGAAGGAGCTTTTCCGGGGATTCAACCGGATGAGGTTTTAACTTACACCGTTTCTTTTGGAAATCAAGGTATTGAAAAGGCTTGCGCTCCGTATATTGAAGATACTTTGCCCGAGTATCTAGAGCCACTGGATCCGTTTCACAACTTTGACATACTTAGACTAATCGATGAGAACGGTCAGCCGATTCAGCCGATTAACAGTAATGGAGAAGCTATCAACGATCTTATTGAGGTTACTTTCCAAGATTTGGGTGATCGAACGTATCGCTGGGATTTTGGGGATGAAGATCAATGCCTGCCTCCGGGATCTCAAGGAGAGTTTCAACTCTACACCAGAATTAGAGAGGACACACCAAACGAAACCAATCTGACCAACACGGCAACTATCGGCGAGAATGAGGCCGGTATAGATGATGTGCAGGAGAACAATACAGATACATCAGAAACCATCGCCTACAGAGCTGATGTGCTGGTAGAAAAGAATGGAGTGGCTTGTGGAGAAGATAACGACTGCACTACCGAAGAAGATAACTCAGAGACCGAGGCCTACCTAAACGATCTAATCAACTACACCGTAATATATAACAACCAAGGAGACATTGACGCCGAGGATGTACTAATTCAAGAAACCATTCCGATAGGAACTTGCTACAGGATCGGTAGTGTGGAGGCCAACCAACCTCCGGCTTCTCAAGTAGTTTATTCCAGTGACAATGGAGTTACCTGGGACTATGTACCCATCGATCAAGGAGATAGCCATGACTGCCAAGTGACCGACTTTCGGGTGGACTTTACCTTTCCTCTACCGGCTCCGGCCACCTTTGATGGGGAGGATGCGTACAACGAATTGAGTGGAGACAGAGTAGATACGGTGAGGGGGAGGTATTCCGATAAAGCTCGGCAGGATCAGTGGGAATGGGTTAGGTCGGCTAATGATGCTGGTACAGTCTTTGTCACGGACACAGACACGGATGCAAATGGAAATGTGTATGCAACGGGATCATTCAGTAGTACAGTCAATTTTGGTGGTATCACCTTAACTCCTGGTGATGGATCAACCGGAAGTGCTGATATCTTTTTGGCTAAATATGATCCGGATGGCAATGTTGTCTGGGTCAAACAGGCTGGGGGAGAACGTC
>CAYSWH010000007.1:27563-54584 GCA_964434775.1 uncultured Candidatus Saccharibacteria bacterium
GTTTGACCGTAAGCAGTGGAGATAGCTATGATAGGGAGATATTTGTAGCCAAATATGATCCGGATGGCAATGTTGTCTGGGTCAAACAGGCTGGGGGAGAACGTCAGAATGAGGCAAGAAAAATAAAAGTGGACAACGATAGTAATATTTATTTGACCGGTCAGTTTTCAGGTACTGCCAGTTTTGATAGTATTAGTTTGACCGTAAGCAGTGGAGATAGCTATGATAGGGAGATATTTGTAGCCAAATACGATCCGGATGGCGACATTGAATGGGCCAAGCAGGCAGAAGTCTCTTCTTCGAGTAGCTCAATGTCATCAGAAGGTATAGACAAGACTCTGATGGAAATGTGTATGTAACCGGGTTCTTTTTCAGTGATACTATTAGTTTTGACGGTATCACTCTGACAAGATCTGGGCGAAGTGATGTTTTTGTAGCCAAATATGGTCCGGATGGCGACATTAAATGGGCCAAGCAAGGTAGCGGAGGTGGAAACAATGATATGCAGAGCTCCAGTTTATCCGCTGACTCTGATGGAAACGTGTATGTAACCGGATATTTTAGAAATACTGCTAGTTTTGATGGTATTACTATAACCGACAGCGGGTTGTCCTTTTATATCGTCAAATATGACACCAACGGGGATGCTGAATGGGCCAAGCAGGCTGGAAAAGGACATGGTCAAGGAATTGTCTCTGACTCTGATGGTAACGTGTACGTAACTGGGTATTTTTCTGGCACGGCTGATTTTGATGGTACTATTCTAACTGGTACGAATGGTGATGCTTTTGTAGCCAAATACGATCCGGGTGGTAACGTTGAATGGGCTAAACAGTCTAAGGGGGATAGTTTTAATACAGGCTCAGCTATAACAACGGATTCAGATGGGAACGTGTATGTAACAGGACGGTTTATCAACACAGCTAGTTTTGGCGGAACTACGCTTACAAGTATTGAGAATGTTGATGACGACTTTGCTAGTGACATCTTTGTAGTCAAGTATGACTCTGACGGTAGCGTTCTTTGGGCCAAGCAAGCCGGAGGAATTGACAGGGATGCAGGATTGAGTATAGTTGCAGACCCCACAAATGACGTTTATGTAGCAGGAAGGCTTGGCGGAACTGCCAACTTTGATGACACCATCTTAACCCCGAATAATGGAGCAACATCCTTCATAAGCAAACTATCTCCTTTGCCAAACACTTACTTTCAACCCGACGACGTGATCGGCCTGGAAGGATTGTTTGACGAAAACGTGGTCAACTACGATTGGGGCTTGAGTTGGGATCAAGGACAGCAATTACCAAAAAATACAGGACAAATAATTGAACAAGATAGTCAAAACAGTATTTATATAGCAATCAACGATAGGGCACATAGATCTCCAAGGGGCACATCAACCGGCGGTACAATAAAGAAGGTTGATAGATCAGGAAGCGAAACACTTTCTATCGACACAGGTATATACCAAACAGTGGATTTTGAACTGGATCAGTCGAACAATATATATGTATGTGGTTACACTTTCAATGGTCTTTTAGTTACGGGCAGTTACGCCATCATGAAATACGACACAGAAGGGAATTTACTTTGGACGAAAACTGATCTGACTTTAGATAATTGTGGCTTAGCTAAAAAACCTAATGGAGATGTTCTTATATCTTCATATAATAGATATGGATCCGGAACTTTAGACAACGCAAGTATAGAGTCCGGAGCATTTTTGATCAATCTGAATTCTGCTAGCGGCTTAGGGGAGTCCGCTATTAACTTGGGTGGGAGCAATGCAATTATTGATTTTGAAGTAGATTCAAGTGGTAACTACTATACCCTTGAAAGATACATAGCCGATCCAGCCAATAATATTGTTAATATTGATATTAGAAAATATGACGCTAGTGGCAATCTTATTGCTAGTCAATCATTGGTTGGTAATAGTTCCAATACTAACGCATTTGACTTAGAACTTACCAATAGTCAGAAGGTTGTAGTATCCGGAGTTTTTGGCCCTTCCCTCACTCTAGGTTCTAAAGCTCTATACTCTACAAGTCAAACAAATCCCTTTTGGGTTAAACTAAACTCCGGCTTGATTGTCGAAGACCTTCAGAAACTGGATACTCTAACTTCGACTTCTTGGGCTTACCTAGATTTAGACGAACAAGACAATCTATATTTGGCTACTGACATTGGTAGCTACAAACTTAATTCTGGGGGGAATGTTTTATGGAATGTCCCAGAAAGTTCTCACGATTTCCATGCACTAAGTACTAACGAGGCATACATGACCGGAAGTTTTGCCAACACGCTGACCGCAGGCGATATCGAGTTGACCGCTGATGATTCCCAAGATGCCTATTTGCTTAAGGTTAGTGGCGAAGTTAGAACCTCTAAAATTGACGGGGCTCCGGAATGGGATAGTCTGGTTTACGCCGGAGATGCTAATCGGGACAACATTTATGATTCTGTAACCGATGATCAGGGTAATACCTATGTTGTAGGTGAATTTATTGACACTCTGACTCTTGGTGATACCACCCTAACTTCTGCTGCCTATACAGATGTTTTTGTTGCTAAGCTGGACACAAACGGCAATTGGGTTTGGGCACAGAGTGCTGGAGGAGAAAGATACGATTACGGGCACGATATAGCTATTGACTCTGAAGATAATGTCTATGTAACCGGAGGCTTTATAGGTGAGGCGGATTTTGGAAGTATTACCCTGAATACAGGAAGTTCATTTCCACCTTATAACGTTTTCATAACTAAACTTGACAGCGACGGAAATTGGTTGTGGGCTAACCAATCTGAAGGCGGATCAGCTATAGCCTATACAGTTTCAATAGACCAGAACCTAGATATAATTATTGCCGGTATGTATATGAATACTGCCACATTCGGCGGAGATTCCTTTAATTCGATTGATGCACACGATCTCTTTGTATCAAAATTAGATAACAATGGTAACTGGATCTGGACAAATACAGCCGGAGGAGATGATTGGGATATAGCT
Organism: uncultured Candidatus Saccharibacteria bacterium; assembly: GCA_964434775.1. Classification (GTDB taxonomy): domain Bacteria; phylum Patescibacteriota; class JACMRA01; order JACMRA01; family JACMRA01; genus CAYSWH01. Next base: position 30,574 of record CAYSWH010000007.1, read on the forward strand.
TACGACTCGGTTTTGGATGATGACGGAAATATATATATTGCCGGTGAATTTAATGAAGATATTTCACTTAATCAAATTAATCTGCAGGAAGTACCAAACAGCTCTCAATCGGATGGAGATTTACTAATAGCGAAGCTAGACACAAACGGCAATTGGGTTTGGGCCAAAGGAGCTGGTAGTAATGGGAGTGAAGAAGGTAGACGTATTCTTATTAATGAAAAAAGGGAAGTCTTTGTAACCGGTTTTTATGATGGCACTATGACAATTGGTGATTCTCAGCTTACCAATAGCGGAGGTCGAGACATCTTCCTAGTCAGCCTTAACGAAGATGGCGATTGGCAATGGGAAGTGAGCTCTACCGGTGGAAATGATAGCAATAACTCATCTTACGGGCTTAGTTCCCTTCCAAATGGCGACTTATTAGTTGCCGGAGGATTTAGCGGCACAATTCAGTTTGGTTCTCAAGCACCAACAAATTCCGGTAGTAGAGACATCTTTCTCGCCAAGCTCTCCCAACCGACTGAACCCCTTCCCAACCAATTCAACTCTTATCTTCCCTCCGGCAGTTATACGACGATGATCGAAAGTCAAGGCAATCTCGTAAGCTGGGACAAACTTAGAATCACCGACCAAGTCCCTGGTGGTACACGAATAGACTATACAGTCTTAGACTCAACTTGCAGCAATGTTCTTCTAGGCCCGGATCCTGCTCTAAGCGGTATCTTGAATATCTCATCAATTCCAAACAGTAACACCACACTTTGTTTGAGAGCAGACTTATCTACTACCAACAACAACAACCAAATAACTCCTTATCTGGACGCTTGGCAGGCTACTTATCTGTCTGATTCCTTACCTTTCTTTAACTTTCAAGTACAAGTTAAAACCGAGGATCTAACTATAGACAAGATTGTAAATAACGTAGGTATTTCTACTATTACTCCGGAAACCAACTATGACAATAATAATGACGACGATGAAATTAACTTAATACAATCGGATTTGCAAGTTGTTAAAGCCGTAGACTTGGCGGCAGCTAAACCAACTGATACTTTAACTTACACTATTAACTATAGAAACAACGGCCCGGCTACAGCCAAATCTGCCGTTCTTAAAGATGTATTGCCTGAGGATGTAACTTTGATTGGGACTACTCCTAATTACACTTCTTTGGACGGTAGAGAATTAAATTGGGAACTGGGTGATTTACCGGTAGGCAGTGCAGGCACTATTACGGTAGAAGTGGATATTACGGATAGTGCAGTTACTGACGGAGATATTTTAGTTAACAACACGGAAATTACTTCTCGTAGTTTGGATATTGACTTAAGCAATAACTCTGATTCCATTACTACCTTAATTTCCGATCTGTCTAATCTGTATGTTACCAAAATAGGTCAAAGTAAAGTCTACTTAGGTAAAGAAACTTCATATGACATAGAGTACGGCAATAACGGAAACATTGATGCCTTGGATTCTTTAATTCAAGATACCTTGGATTCCAATCTTAAATTTATCTCTATTGCTCAAACCTCCGGCTCAATTAGTTTGACTTGTGATCACACAGGAGCCGATAGTGAAGGTTACGGGGGAGTAGTTTCCTGTGGAGGTAACGGAGTAAGTTTACCTGTAGGAGAAAGAGGAACTCTTAGATTGATAGTGGAAGTTAAAAATGATATGAACTTGATAGATCAAGAGGAAGATGTTCTAAATGTAGTTACTATTCAAACTACTTCCGATGAATTAACCTTGGGAGACAACAGAGATGATTTTGAATCGGATGTTGACTTTTTGGAATTGGCCGGACTGGCAGGAAGAGTCTTTGTAGATCATAATCTTAACGTAGAAAGAGATGTGGGAGATATGTATCTTCAAGACGTAACCATTCTTCTCTTCGGTCAAGATTACACAGGTAAATATTATCTCCCCGATAAGGAAATACATCCCATTGAATATGATATTGCAGTAAACGAATTAGGTCTTCCTTTAGATCATACTCAAGACTATCCAAGTGATTATGAAATCACTACTCCTCAAAGTACGGGTAACGACGGAGACTATGCTTTTGTCTCCCTACAGCCCGGTACTTACGGCACCATGGAAATTCAACCTACTATTTATCGTTCCACCGGTAGTAACGGAGGTTATTTAGGTTATCAAACTGACGGCACTCCCAGACTTGATCCTGTGGTAGACGGAGAAGGAAGTGTAGAAACAAATAATGTAGGAGACGTAAATATTATTAGAGATATTATCTTGGAGAGCGGAGACTTTTCTATTGAAAACAACTATGGAGAAACTCTAGGTAGACTTGGTAATTTGGTCTTCTTGGATGAGAACGGTAACGGAGTCTATGAACCTAACGAAGGAGAAGTAGGATTTGAGAATGTTACCTTAGACCTTTGGTGGGATGTGAATGAAGACGGAGTTATAGATGCCGGAGATCAAAAGTTGGAAAGCACCTTTACCAATGAAATAGGTGAATACTATTTTGAAAACTTGGATCTGAATGACGGCACAAACAATAACTATAACTACTTAGTGGAAGTTACGGATGTAAATAATATTCTGGAAGATTATACTCATACCCAAGGAACACCTAATCAAGATAACAACTCCCAAAATGAAAACGGTTATAGTGTCATACTAGACAATACCAATTACCAAAACCTGACAGCCGACTTTGGCTATGAAATCAACAGAGCCTCCCTAGGAGATAAAGTTTGGTTGGATATTAACAGAGATGGTATTCAAGACGGAGAGGAAAACGGTGAAATAGGTATAGAAGGAGTAACCGTGGAACTATATAGTCATGATCAAAATAATCAAAACAACCAAAACAATTTAATCTCTACCACTCAAACAGATAATTTAGGTAACTACCTCTTTGAATATTTAATTCCCGGAGATTATTACGTAAAATTCATTCTACCCGAGAATTACAATTTCACAAGTCAAAATCAAGGAGCAGACGACTCTGTGGATTCCGACAGTGATACGACCACCGGTGAAACAGAGATTACCAATCTGGAACCCGGAGAAACAGATTTAACTTGGGACAGCGGTGTTTATCCGATCATCGACCTTGCTCTTGAAAAAACCAAGAACATACAACAAGGAGAAACTCTCTATGTAGGAGATGAAGCAATCTTTACTCTAACGGTTACCAACGAAGGTAATCATCCGGCAAGTAATGTGTCCGTCTTGGATAATCTACCTACAGGCTTAACTTACATTTCAGATAATAGTCAAAACACAATTTTAGTTAATTCCGATCCGAATAATCCTGCTTATCCGATTAATTATCCTACCTCCTACGATTCAACATCAAGTATTTGGACAATCGGTGATCTAAACGTAGGTGAAAGTATTTCTTTGGAAATTACCGTAGAAACAAATGAAGTAGGAACCCAGACCAACATAGCAGAAATTGAAACTACTAATGAAGAAGATATTGACTCCACTCCCGGAGACAATGACCGAAATGAAAATACGGATGACTTTGACGATGAAGATAAGGAAGTAGTGGAGGTGGTGGAAAGGGAAGAGGAAGAAAAAAATGAAAATGAGGAAGAAAATGAGAAAGAGCACAATGAACAAGAGGATAATGAAAATAATAAAGAAAAAGATGTTCAGGAAGAAGAAGAGCAAAATCAGGAAGAAGATACATTCGGTATTATTCCTATTCTTCCGAGAACCGGAGGCGAGGCTATAGGAGGAACTTTGTTTATTATTTTACTTACTTCTTCTTTACTCTTCATTTTTGAACGAAAAAGAAAGAATAGAGAGAAAGGAAAGGAGTCTTGACTATTCTCCAAAAAATCATTATAGCTAAGCAACTTAGTTCAATTTTGTGCCAAATACTACAAACCCGGAATTCCTACAAGAGACTTCTACTAATTTTCATAAGGAGTTAAAGTTGGCGGAATTAAATAATGATTCTGATTTGGATTTTCAAAAGATAGGTATTGAGACTCATCAAAATATTCCGGAAAACGAACTCTTTCAGACAATACTTATCGGCGGTTCCCACCTGGAAAGTGCTTTGGTAAAGGTTATCCAAGGACAAGTCAAGATCTACAAATTTACTTCCAAAGAATTCAACACCCTTCCAAACGGTGAAGAGCTGATGAAAATAGTTCTTGATTCTCTTGACCCAAACGTAAAGCACCTTAATATTAGTTTAGCTTACAAAACAAGACACTATACCAGAAACGGATTAATTGACGGAGTTGTGGTAACTTCTTCCAAGGAGCATAATCTGGAGAGCTTGCAAGGAAAAAGTTTGGGTGAGGAGATAGAAAAAAAGGTTCTGGAAAGAAAAGGGAGGCAAATCAAGGTATCTGTAGTCAATAATAATGTAAGTCTCGGTATTGCAGCCTGTAGAAAAGAATCCGCAAAATCCGACTTGGAGACTACCATTACGGGAATTGTTTCTTCCGGGGTTAATTTTGGTTTGTTTGATAGTCGAATAAGCAAATTTATTAATTTAGAATCAGGCAATTTTGGAAATTATAAGCAAAGCAATTCGGCTAAAATATTAGATAGTCACTCTCAAAATCCCGGGCGTAACCTTTGTGAAAAAGAAGTCGGCCTCGTTTACCTCTGGAGATTGTTTAATCTGGAAGCAGTTTCGGAAGATATCAAACAAAGGCTTACCGGACCGGCGGACTTTCTGGAGCTTATCAATTCCAAAGAAACAACAAAATCAAGTAATCTTGCTCAAAAATTATTCCAAAAATCAGCCGCCCTTGTGGCTTCTCAGATAGCCGGTATAATCTACTTTAAAGATGAAAAACAGATTTCTAAAAATCAAGTCTACAAAATTATTCTGGAAGGTGACCTTTTTTGGAAAAATCAACAATACAGGGAACTAGTTAAAAAGAATTTGGAAGTAATAGGCATTAGTTCAAGTCGATACAAATTTATCAAAATAAACTTTGGTTTTCTTCTCGGGGTAGCCCTCCTGGCCGTTACGGAAAAATTTTTCATCCCCCTCAAAAGCCTGTGGCAGGTATTCAGGCAATTCAAATCTGTTGAAACATACTTTCTCTGGAGTCCCAACGATCCACCCCTACAATAAAACCCAAACCAAACAAAATCGAACCAATCCAAGTGGACACGTTTTGGAAAGTGATTTTGTTAATTTTTTGTTTTTAAAGCATAATTGTAGGAAAAAATAATGGCTGAAACTCAAGAACACATAGTTACTCGAGAAAGACAGGCTCAAGAAAAATGGTTGGCTAACATGTTTGAAAGTGCCAAACAGAGGTTATCTGGAATAATGGATTCATCTACTACCTCAACTCAACGTTTGCAACAAGCAAATAGCGAACTACAAGAAAGTAATTCTCTTCAAGTAAATCCGGATTCAAGAAGTATACATTGTTATCCTAACACCCCGGAAATAGAAATAGAAGAAATAAATCAAGCTGAAAATCGTTTGGTCACTTTTATGAAAAGCCTTCTTGGGGGAGGTAGCGTTAATTTGGCTTACCAGCCTAGAGCCGCACGTAGAATAGAAAGAATGAAAAGAGTGAAAAGAGAAGAGCGCGGTTATACTTGGGTAAAATCTAATGATATTGTACCCGGAGCTTATTCTTCCAGGAACGATACCCGGAGACAGCCCGGCGGTGGAAGTGACGGATCCAGCTGGGGTGCCGGTGGTACGGGTGGCGTCAAAAACGCTGCTTTTGCAATTTGGTTAAGAGAAATTATTAAAAATAGTAAACAAAGAAACGGAACGGAATTAACTGCTGCATTTTATGATTTTGCTAAAAGGTTTGGAATAGTTATTAATCAAGACGAAAAAATTGTAATGGGCAATCTTCCTACTTTAATACCCAGTGCTTCACAAGCAGTTTTTGAACCGGGTAAGACCACCTTTAATTGGGCTGAAATAACTAAAAGAAGTCTTGAGCAACTGGGAATTGACACCAGTAGTGTTGAGACTGATAAAAGGTCAGTGGATACAATCACTGAAGAAGCTTTGTTTGTTCTGTATGCGACTAAAGATGATCGAGATGTTACAGGAAACGTTACAGACGGAGTACAAGTCCTCAGACAAGACGCCTTTCGTGTTTTTGCTCAAACTTGTGACGGTAACCCACTTACCGTCTCTCAAAGAACGGAAGCGGAAAGTTTAATTGGGCACAATGTTATTAATAATGAGTACTTTGATATATTTGCTGCCAATTACCCACAGATCAGGCAATACATGCTAGTTAGAAGAACTGAAGAAGCAACAAGGGATGGAATGAATGATGAAAAAATGGCCTCCAGACTTGATGATGAATTACGAAGAATGGAGATTTTACACCACTTTTCGAGGGATCATACACTTCGAGAAACAGTTTTCTTAGGTTTCTTGGATTACGCCCCGCAAATAGGACATACCCTCTATGACAATGTTTATATCAAAAAAGACAAGCATGATATTCATCCAAGAAAACATTTAACCGAGGAGGTTTTGGAAAAACATAGGCAATTACACCAAGCAGGTAAAAATCGAATGACAAGGATATGCCAAGAAGACCTGATGCTGGCAACCGGAAATGAGGGATTTAAAAAACATCTGCAACACTGGAAACATAGCTACAATAGTGCCGGTGAATTCTTTTGTGATTTTATGGGCTTGTTTGACGCAGTAACCGGCGGTTATTATGGCGATGCCGGAGAGAAAAAAGAAAGGGAAGAAGCTTTACTGGTTTTACTCAACGAAGAATCAAGAGATTACGACAAAATCCGCAAGCTACTTTTTGGAAGATTTGGCCCGCAAGATCATGAAATGGCTTTGGCTGCCTAAAGGTCAATATTAATTAATAAAACTATACTAATTTATGGTTACAGCAAAAATTTCAACGGAGCCGGAGAACGGACTTGAGATTTACTGTCTTCGTTTGCAAAACAGTTACCTAAAAGTTATCCCGGAGCAAGGTTGTAAAATAATCGAAGTGACTCTTCATAGTCAACAAGTGATCAAGGTACAAGGAAATTACCCTGATCTACAAAATGATCCTTTGTATCAAAGTTGCTTTTTGGCCCCCTTTCCTAACCGCATAGCCAAAGGAGAGTACAGTTTTGAGAACCAAGAATACTCCCTAAAAATCAATGAAAATGATCGAGGTCACGCTTTGCACGGCTTGTTTTTTAATAGGCCGTTTAGATTTATCGATAAAAAAGAAGATATGAACCAAGAAGAAGCGGTTATCACTTTTCAAAACAGCCTTTCAAAAGATGAATTCCAAGGCTACCCTTTTGCCTTGCAGGTAGAAATTCAACTTACTTTAGGTATTAAGGAGTTAAAAATCCAAGTCAGTGCTACAAACAAAGATGAAAGAAAGCTGCCCTACGGAATAGGCTGGCATCCTTATTTCTTAAGTAAAGGTAAAATTGATAATTCCAAATTAATTCTACCTTCGACAGAAATCATGGAATTTTCAGATAGAGACAAAATGCAGCTTATTCCAACCGGAAATTTAATTCCCTTTGAAGAAATGAAGCACAATCTTTTGGGTGCAACCCAACTGGATACTTGCTTTTTGAATAAAGAAAGCAAATCGGTTGTGTTTGAAAATTTGGAGATTTTTATGGATGAGAAGATGAAATACTTACAAATTTATACTCCTGATGATAGAGAGTCTATCGCCATAGAACCGATGAGTTGTGCTCCTGACAGCTTTAATAACCAACTTGGTCTGATAACTCTCCAACCGGGTCAAAAAGTTATTCACACTTTTGGTGTAAAATTATTATAATTCAACTTAAAGCATTATGAAAAAAAACAAGCAAAAAGAAAATACAAATTCTCAGCCACATAGGAGGTACAATCCTCTAGTCGGGGAATGGGTTTTGGTTTCTCCTCAACGGAGTCAAAGGCCTTGGAAAGGTCAAACCGAGACTTCAATGGAGCAAACTCCTGAATACGACCAACAATGCCAACTTTGTCCCGGTAATCTCAGAGCAAGCACTGTTAGAAACGACCGGTACGATGAAACTTATGTTTTTACTAACGACTTTCCGGCCTTGCTGGAAGAAACTGAAAGCAATATACAAGAAGAAGAAAATCTTTTCCTTTCAGCCCCTGCTCAAGGAACTTGCCGGGTAATTTGTTTTTCTCCCAAACACAACCTGACCTTGGCGGAAATGAGTGAAAAAGAAATCGAGAAAGTTGTTAATTTATGGTTGACACAAGCCAAGGAACTCGGTCAAAAATATAAGTGGGTACAGATCTTTGAGAACAAAGGACAGGCCATGGGCTGTTCTAACCCTCACCCTCACGGCCAAATCTGGGCATCCGACTACGTGCCAAGCGAAGTAATTAAAGAAGATCAGAGCCAACAAGAGTACTTTCAAAAAAACGGCCTTCCCCTACTCTTCGATTATGCTCAAAAAGAACTGGAAAAAAGAGAGAGGATTATAGAAGAAAACGATAATTGGGTAGTGGTTACTCCATATTGGGCTAAGTGGCCATATGAAACTTTGTTACTACCCAAAAGTAGAGTCAGAAGACTTACTGATCTGAACTCCGAGAAAATAAAGGATTTAGCAAATATTCTAAAAAAATTGTTGGTCAAATATGATAACCTCTTTCAAACCTCTTTTCCTTACTCCATGGGCTGGCACTTTGCTCCATTTAACAACCTAGAAAACGAACATTGGCAATTACACGCTCATTTTTACCCGCCGCTTTTGAGATCCGCCACCGTCAAAAAATTTATGGTAGGTTACGAAATGTTTGGTGAATCCCAAAGAGATTTAACTCCCGAACAGGCTACTCACAATCTCAACAATCAGAGTAACTCAAGTCACTACAAAACCAAAAAAACAATTAAGAGAAGTTCATTTTTAAGTATAATCTAATTTTATAAGTAATATGTCTACGAATAACAATAAAGTTGATAACTATCAACTCTTGGAAGGTTTTAAAACTAAATACAGCGGTCCGCAAGTTGTGGTTAAAGCTCCCGGAAGAGTAAATATAATCGGGGAACACACTGACTACAATGACGGTTTTGTAATGCCTGTGGCTATCGATAGGTTTACTTGGATTGCAGCCAGGAGTAGAACGGATAGTAGAGTAAAACTGACTTCCTTGGATTTTGTAAATACCATTGAGTTTGATCTGCAGGATATCCGTAAAGACAAAGAAGGTTGGGGTGAGTATTTTAAGGCTGTTGCCTGGATCCTTGAAGAAAAAGGCTACCCGCTGAAGGGTTTTGAAGGAGTGGTAACCGGTAACGTGCCTATTGGAGCCGGACTATCTTCTTCGGCAGCTCTGGAACTAGCCCTTTGTAAAATGTTTGCCGAAGTCTCAAACTTTGATTGGGTTCCCCCGGAAATGGCCAAACTTTCTCAAGAAGCCGAAAATAGGTGGGTCGGAGTCAATTGTGGAATTATGGATCAGATGATTTCCGCTTGTGGTAAAGAAAACCAAGCACTTTTGATAGACTGCAAAGACCTAAGCATGCAAACGGCACCGCTACCCAAAGGAACTTCTATTGTAGTTATGGACACGAGTACCAGGCGAGGTCTGGTTGACTCGGCCTACAACGAAAGAAGGCAGCAGTGTGAAGATGCAGCTAAATTTTTTGGGGTTAAGACTCTGAGAGAGGTTGATATAAATCAGTTGGAAGAAGTAAAAGATAAGCTAAGTGAATTGGTATATCAAAGGGCAAAACATGTTATTTCTGAAAACAATAGAGTTCTGGAAGCCTTTAAGGCAATGAAAAACAACGACAGTGAGACTCTTGGTCAGTTGATGAACGAAAGTCATGAGAGCTTAAGGTATGACTTTGAAGTTTGCAATAGTGCCCTTAACACCATTGTGGGAATTGCCCAAAAACAAACGGGCTGTCTTGGTGCCAGAATGACCGGAGCCGGCTTTGGAGGCTGTGCCGTAGCTCTTATAAAATCCGATTCTGCCGAGAAATTTGTTCAAGAAGTCTCCAAAGATTACCATGAAAAAACCAAGTTGGATGCCAAAATTTACGTTTGTAAAATTAGCGATGGAGCTCAAACCATTAGTAAAGAATAAGAAATTAAAGTATAATTATTTTGTATGACTACACTAGAGACACCGCAACCTTCTGAACCGGTAAACCAGGAAAGAAAAGATGCCTTAAGAAACAATAACTGGCTCCTTTTTCAGGTTCTTCAAATGATAGTAAAGGATCCGGAAATGCTAAAAATTGCCATAGAAGCAGCTAGTAACCAGGACTACAATGTAGATTTTGAAATATATGATCAAGACACTCTCCCAATACTTGAAACTTCCGGAATGAAGAAATTGTACTTAATAATGGCTGATTTTGACGGTACGGGCGGTAGTGAACAAAGAGCCGAATTTGCCGCAACTGATCCAAATAATAATGTTAGATACAGTGAGAAAGTGAAGGGCTTTATCCCGGAGTTTATGAGATATTTTGGGTTGTATGATTTTTTTAAAAACCTTAAGAAAGTTCAAGACAGACAAAGAGAGATGGGACTGGGAGATAATGTTCTGTGGAGCTTTAACACGGCCAGAGGCCCGGATATTCTTTATTTCCTTGATAAAGTGGGAGTTAAGCAGAATATGCCTCTTTTTGTCGAAAACGGATCCGTAGCCTTGTTTCCGTTGGAAGACGGTCAACCTGTAGGCTTGCCATATCGAAATGATTTTTACGAACAGCTTAGACAAAAGGGTTATCACACAAAAACAATTAGATATAAGGAAAAAGATTATTTGATGGTAGATTTATAGCTGCTCCAATAGAAGAACATGTATTTGCTCAAATAAACCAGTCTTTGCATGATAAATACAGTGAACATCTTAATGATACCGAAATTAGAACCCCAAAGAAAAGGATCAAGAAATATTTTGAAATTGCTCTTAAAAAAGCTGCCGAGGAGGCTGGTAAATCTGTAGAGGAGTATCTTCTAGAAATAAGAAATACTTCCGTAACCAGTTTTGATTCTGCTGTTTCTCAAGGGGAAGATAGAACCGATAAAATTACTGCCTTGATGGGATTCGGTGACCGGGAATTGGCAAGCCTCACTCACTCGGAAAATACTTTTCGTAGAGAGCTTATTTTGGCTGATCCGCTTGTAATGAAGCATCTCAAGCAAATAATTGAGGAGGTGGACCCTACTTTGGCCTGGTCCGGTAAAGGTGAATATGATCAAGAACTATACGACTCTGAAGGTGGAATCGGACCGGCGGAAATTTCCCTGGACCCAAGTTATGGCGGTAGTAAAGACACCGGAGCAAGGTTTGTACAAGAGATTTTACCTGATTTATTACAAGAAGGAGGAGTCGAAATTAATACCTTTGCTGCCGGAAATAGCGGCGGAGAAAGCGGAGATGTCAGTCTAATCATCCAAGCCGGTGAAGGTTCGTTGGCACCTGTTCTTGCTCAGGAAATTGATTCCCGGAAACTAAAATGGCACTTGAATGAATATTGTAATAACCCAACAAACATTGCAATGCTTAATAAGGTCCTGGAAGCCTACAAACTCCAGCCCGGCCAGTTTCTAAAAAGAATGAAAGAAATGGGCAAAGTCCCGGCCGCTCTAATGCTTGTTCTGCCAAACGGCCAAAGAATATTATGCTTGGAAGAAGATGAACAGGTAGTTTTTAGACCCGATGAAGAAATAACGGACCCAAGTTACAATATAACCACTATTCACCTTTTGGAAAGAATGCAAGATCAAGTAGGTGCCTACCTGGAGCACCACCCACTGGGAAACCAAGAAACTCCTTTCCAACCAAATAACGTTTGTTATAACAATTATACAAATTTATGTGTCCGATTTTCAAAAGAAAGGGCGATAATTAATCAAGATTCATTTACCGAATATGGAAATAATTCTTATATCGATCTGATTATTGACCCATCAAATAACTCTTACGGTGATGATGAAATTAATGCCTGGATCAAACATATTTTCAGTGAACTAAAAAAAATGGTAAGAAACGGGGCAAATGTATATGATTTGAGGGAAGAAATTGCTTTGATTAATGTACACTTGAGAAGGTCTCCGCTGTTATACGAGGATAGTAGGTTTGTCTATGAGGCTGTAAGTGCTTTACTTGGCGTTGATTTAGATTTTGAGGGATAGTAAAATTTATTAACTTTCCAAATAATGAGCTCCTACACTGTCTTTTCTTTCAAGAGCTGAAGTAGTTATCATTTGAGCGGTTTTTAAGAGGTTTCTAAATATTATAGTTTCTTTGGTAATTTTTTGTAATAAATCCGGATTGCTATTTTCAAGTATCTCCAGTGCAACTAAATTTTCCTGAAGATTTTTTTCTGTGCGGATCAAGCCGACATTTTTCCACATTATTCTTTTAATTTTTCTGATGTTTTTTTCCACAATTTCTTTTTCTTGAGAGGTTGTTTCAGTATAATTAGTAGACTCAACTAATTGTACGAGGCTCGGAGAGCTTGAAGGTTCCATCTCTTTAGTTTTTTGATTAATATCCCCGGCCACTTTAGCTGCAAAAACCAGTCCTTCCAAAAGTGAGTTGGAGGCTAACCGATTGGCTCCGTGAACTCCGGTACTGGCTACTTCCCCTGTAGCATAAACCAAATCCAAAGAAGTCCTACCGTTTAAATCAGTGGCAATACCCCCAATCTGGTAATGAGCAGAGGGAGAAATAGGTACAGGTTCTTTGGTTAGATCAATTCCATGCTCCAAGCATTTACCATAAATCCCGGGAAATCTCTCGGGTAGATTAATTTTTTCCTTTTGTCCTGTTATATCCAAAAAAACTTTGTCTTCACCGGTTTCAATCATTTCTTGCCAAATCGCCCTAGCTACAACATCTCTAGGTGCCAAATCGCCTCTGGAATCATATTTTTTTACAAATTCTTCTCCTTTGTTGTTTTTTAAAATCCCCCCTTCTCCCCTCACCGACTCGGAAATCAGAAAGTCTTTGCTAAACAAACCAACTTCATTTTTTACTCTCAAGGCCGTAGGATGAAATTGGTAAAATTCCAAGTCCTTAACCGATAAACCTAGAATATGGGCTAAGAATAGACCGTCACCAGTAGATACCGGCGGGTTGGTAGTATATTGATAAACCTGGCCACTGCCGCCTGTAGCAATTACCAAATAATTTCCGGTAACTTCTTCAATCACGTTTTCCTTGGAATTTAGGATTGAACAAACCACCCTGTCTTTTTTTATGGAACTATCAAAAACCAACCTATTTTCTAAAACTTTAATATTCTTTTTTTTCTTAATCTTGGACCACAAAAACTCCTGCAAAATTCTTCCTGTTCCATCTCCGCCGGCATGGATTATCCGAGAAACGGAATGAGCCCCTTCTAAGGTCAGATCTATGCTTCCGTTTTCACTTTTATCAGCAGGAAAACCGTCCCCGATTAATTCTTTTATTGTTTTCGAGCCTTCTTCTACCAAAAGTTTTACAGCTTCATTGCTGTTCAAATGATTTCCGGCAACTAAAGTATCCTCAATATGTTTTTGAAAATCATCCTCTTTACTCAAAACTGCGGCGATACCTCCCTGTGCCCAATAAGTTGATCCCTCCAAGGTGTTTTCTTTAGTTAAGATTACAACCTCGTACTCATCAGAAATCTTTAATGCCGTAAATAATCCGGCCACTCCGGAACCAATTATTATGATTTTGTCGTTCAAAAACATCAATTATTCCAACACTTCCATTTAAAAAAATTTAATCTAATTTGAAAAAAAGGGATCTTTCTGGAATTATGTAAATATACTTGTTAATTAAACCATTTATAAACTTTTTTTCGCTTGCTTTATCGGATTTATAAACATATTACAAATTTAAAAAGAATTTGACAAGTGTCCAAATATGGCTATTTCTTTTTATACTTTATTTTTCCGTAGTTTGTTCGGCACATAATATAGCAATCTTGAATGTCTAAAAAAAACAAAAAGGGAGAAAACTTGTTTAACTTAACCTTAAACCCAAAAAAATCCTGGAACAAGCAAATTCAGGAAAAAAAAGGTTTACCTAAAATTATTGAAATTCCTCAAGAAAAATATGCTGAATGGGGTCAAGGTAAGATGGTTATCCCTTCTCCACTGGATATTTGGGAGGTAATGAATGCCATCCAAGAAGGGAAATTAATTACAGGCCAAGAAATCAAGAATCACTTAATAAAAAAATATAAAGTCTCCATTGTTTATCCTCAAATGACCGGACTTTTTATAAGACTTGTGGCCTTGGCTACAATTGAAAAGCACGGTAACTCTAATAAACATTTGACCCCTTTTTGGAGAACACTAAAATCTAGCGGATATCTTAACCCTCAATTTCCCGGAGGCTTAGAAGAACACGCCTACAGGCTGGAGTCGGAAGGATTTTATATTATTCCCGGTAAAGGAAGTAAACTACCTAAAGTTAAAGATTATCAAAAATATATTCAAAAAATTGATTATCTTTTGGATCAGGGAAAATGCAAAGATATGCAAAAAAACATCTTCTAAAGCAATCTGCATTCAAAATATATAGCTAAACTAAAACCGGACATTTCCAAATTTTACTCTGTAGTTTGCCAAGTTGTCATCCTTGTAATTAATGCCTCATTAAGTATTACAACCGCTTTAAAAAACAGATAATCCTAACTCACTTTTACCTCAAAAAAGAGGAAGGAAATATGGTTCTATGAAATACCAACCATATATTCAGAATAAAATTACCGAGTTAAGGCTTCAAGGTATTAACAACATCACTCCATATGAACAACTTAATTCTGTTAGCGAATAGGTTGACATATACAATCCTGAATTTACCACACAGTCATCCTGAAAACCAAAACCGACCCGTCATCCTGAATTTATTTCAGGATCCCATTCAATACTGGGTTCCGAAACAAGTTCTAAATGACAATTATTATTTCAGGGTCAATCTTCGAAGCGATTCCGAAACAAGTTCTCCGTGACAAGTGTATTCAGGTTACGTTCGGATCGACTATGTAACTAATACCCACCTGGAAGGTGCTTGAAATAAATGTATTTTTGATGCATAATTGTTATTAAATACAAAACAAATACAAAGCACCACTCAAATGATTCATGAGGTCAAACAGCACATTCATAAAAGAGAAAGAGTACATAGTTTAAAACAAAACTACCCCCATCCTGATCTAAAAATCAGGCTAATTGACGATCTTTCAATCGTCTTTTCAATATTGAACCCCATGACCGTTCTGCCTCAGATTCACCTGCTTTATACCACTCAAGACGGAACCGGTCTCTCTCTATCAATGTGGATTTTTTACTGTTTTGGATGCATTCCTTTCTTACTTTACGCCATAGTCCATAAAGTTCCCCATCTAATACTCCTAAACGTTCTCTGGATGATTGTTCAAATAATCATGGTAGTCGGCATTTTGATATATGGGTAGATATGTTCACAATTGGGAAAAATTCTCTAATAAAATAAAATCTACAGTCTTAAGAATAAACAAATTTGGTATAGATTTTTCTTACTAAATCAAGTTTGCAAGCTCACTTACAAATAATCATTGATAAATCCAAGGCTGGTGCGGACATAGTCAATTGACCGCCAATGGAAATGTAATCAACTCCGGTTAGGGCTATTGGCAGGATATTATCCAAGTTGACGCCACCACTGACTTCGGTTTCTTTTTTTCCTTTTATTATTGTTAAGGCATCTCTAATTTCCGGTAATTCAAAGTTATCAAGCATGATTCTATCAGCCCGGGATTTCAGGGCCTCTTTTACTTCAGACAAATTCCTGGTTTCAACAACAATTGTGAATTTATCACCGTAAAGCTTTTTTGCCTTACTAGTTGTTTTTTCCAAATCACCGGCCATATCCAAATGATTATCTTTGAGCATGACCATATCCCAAAGTCCATCCCGATAATTGTACCCGCCGCCGTGCATTACTGCCTCTTTTTGAAATTTTCGAAGGTTTGGAATTGTTTTCCGGCTATCCAGTATTTTGCAACCGGTTTGAGAAATTTTGCCAACAAATTTATTTACATTGGTGGCTACCCCTGAAAGATTAGACAGATAATTTAGAGCTACTCTCTCTCCGATCAATATGGCTTTAGAATTTCCTTCAATCTCAATCAAAGTATCCCTTTTACTGACTTCTTTGCCGTCTTCAACTATTGTCTTAATATTGAGGTTAGGATCAAGTATCTCAAAAACCCGCTTACATCTTTTTATCCCTGATAAAATGCCTGCTTCTTTGGCAATAATTTTTGCTTTTAATTTTCCTTGACTCAAGGAATTTGTACTTAGGTCTCTTTCGTTTAGATCAGGAATTAATTCAAACAAACCCTTGTTCAAATCGGTTGTCATTAAATTAGAAAAAATATGAGGAATATCAACATATTCATACAAATCCTCCAAAATTGCCAATAAAATAATTGAATCCGTATATGAAATCATATATTAAAGTCCGTTTTCACCTTGTCTAATTCTTACCTCAGAATCATCACCGTTTCCTGAATTGCTACCTTCAGATCCCGGAAAACTCTCCCCGGGTGTAAAAATTCCGAATATCAGAAGAACCCCCAAAATAATCATCCCAAAACCGGCCAGTTGGTAGACTACCGAAGAAGGCAGTAAATACCTCTCCAAAAAAGTTATTCTCATTACGTGTCTAGTTAAGTAATTAGCATAAACGGCAGATACTGAGCCAATGCCAACCAACCCTAAACCAAGTAGAATATTTTCCATACCTAAAATTTCAACAATACTTTCCCGAGAAAGTCAAATTTGACATGTTCCTTTTTTAACGTTAAAACCGAGTTGATCTTACTAAAGAAATCTGATAATTATTTATGGCTTATAACTCAATCTTTTTGCACGGCTTCCGTGCGGTCGGAAAAAGCACAATAGGAAAAATACTGGCAGACAAACTTAATTGGAAGTATATTGAAATGGACCCCGAATTGGAAAAAAGGGCCGGAGTAACTATTAATGAACTTACAAAGGGAGGAACTGATTGGCAACCGATGAGACAACTGGAACAAGAAATTTTAAAAGACTTTATCAATCAATCAAATATTGTAGTAAGCACTGGCGGCGGTACCTGCGTAAATAATGTACTTAAAGAAGGTTCAGAGCAAACTTTCGGACAGCAGAACACCACAATAATGCAAGCGGCGGAAAATGCTTTGTCTGTTGTATTAACTGCAAGCACCGGAACAATTATCCAGAGAATCAAACAGGATGAAATGGCCAAAGTCGGTACATCCAGACCAATTCTTAATGAAGCCAAGGCCGCACATGTAAAAACCCTCTTAGAGCAGTATCAAGATAACCCTGAAAAGCAAAAAGAGATTCTAGTTGATGAGATAGTGGATGATTCTATCTCCATGTTCTTGCAAAGAAAACCTTTATACGACTCAATTAGCGATAATATTATTAAAACCGATAGAAATTCCCCTGAAGAAATTGCCGACATTATTTTTAATATATATAACGAGTCCTTAATCAAGGAAAAAAAAGTGGAAGAAGAAAGTCAAAAGCAATATCAAGAACAAGCTCAAAAGGATATCCAAACTAAACAAGCCGTTGAAAACACTGATTTTCGGCCTTCGACTCATGAATCAAAGTCGGTTGATAGCGTCAACCACCCTAATCCGACAGCTAAACCTCAAACCGATCCCTTTTCCAGACCCAAGCACCAAATCTTGAAATCCAACATATCGGCTAAAACAAAGATGTGTATTATTATTGGGGATCCGGTAGAACACTCTTTATCGCCCAAAATGCACAATTCTGCTTACCAACAATTAGGAATTGATGGTGAATTTGTTTTTACGGCAGCAAAAGTAAAAATTGAAGATGTGGAAGATGTCGTTCGGACAGTTAGAGTTATGGGAATAAGAGGTCTTACTTGTACAGTTCCACACAAAGTGGAAGTAATGAAATATTTGGACTGGATTGATCCGGTAGCTCAAAAAATCGGGGCCGTAAATACCGTGGTAAATGATAACGGTGCGCTTAAAGGTTACAATACAGATTGGCTTGGAACAGTAATTCCCTTAGAAAAAGTTACCGACCTATACGGAAAACGAGTTGCTTTAATTGGAGCCGGCGGAGCTGCCAGAGCCATGGCTTTTGGAGTAATTGAAAAAGGAGCTTTTCTTAAAATTTACAATAGAAGCCAGGACAAGGCAAAAGAGCTGGCACAAGAATTGGGGTGTTTTTCAGGAAGTATAGAACAATTGCCGGAAGTTCAGGATGCAGACATAATTATAAACTCTACCCCAATCGGTATGGGCGAATTGGAAGATCAGACACCCATACCTTCAAATTTAATCCAAAAAGACCAAATCTGCTTTGATGCAGTTTATGTTCCCTTTGAAACAAAATTTTTAAAAGAGTCCAAAAATGCCGGAGCCAAAATAATCCATGGAATTGATATGCTCTTACACCAAGGAACTGCTCAATTTACTTATTATACTAACAGAGAAGCACCGGAAGATTTAATGCGAGAAACTCTACTCCAACATTTCGGATTGAGCAATTCCGGTGAATAAAAATAACCAACTTTTTTTAAAACTAAAATTCAAACAAAACCGATCCCTTAAATTTACTTATACCACCAGCTTAATTGCCCTACTATCTTATTTACTTCCTCTCGTAGCATTTCTTCCGTAGCTTGGTTAAATACTGTTTTGGCTATAGTTTTACCCAAAGAAATTGAATGCTCAACATTTAGACCTCGGCTTGTAAGAGCCGCTGTACCAAATCGCATACCTCCTGGCCTCCAGGGAGACTTATTATCAAAAGGAATGCCGTTACGATTAGTTATAACTCCGACTCTTTCAAGTTTCTGCTGCATTTCCAGGGAATCAAGGTTATCAGGAAGTTTTACCAAGCATAAGTGATTCTGTGTCGGACTTACGATTTCCAGACCGCCTTCCGACATTCCCCTTTCCAGAGCTACACAATTATCTATAATTTTTTGGGAGTAGGTTCTAAAATCTATTTTATCAGGATATTCTTCTTCACCAAGAATTTCAAGCAAAGACTGACCGATTGATGCAATTTTATTGAGATGAGGGCCTCCGCTGGTACCCGGAAAAACAGTTTTATTAACAAGCCCGATTAAACTCTTGGGTTTTTTTCCTAAGTCTTTAAAGTGGTGATTCAGAAAATCAGGTACACCGCTCCTGGCAAATACCATAGCCGCCCTTGGACCACGAAAAGTCTTGTGAGTAGTCATGGAAACAAAATCAGCCGAACTTTCGTCCTTACCGAAAGGTGTGTCGTGAAGACCTGCTGCTATCAAACCGTTAATATGAGCTACATCCGCCAGCACGAAGGCCCCTTGTTCATGAGCCAGCCTGCACATTTGGGCAAATTCATATTTTCTGGGATAGGCAGAAAAACCGATAATTACCAACTTCGGATTACTCTCCTTGAGTTTCTGTTTGTAATCATCCAAGTCAATTTCATATGTATTTGATTCAACTTCCTTTACATCGTAATTAACCAATTTAAAAAACTTATTCCAACTACTTGTCGGATGTAAATGAGAAATGTGACCTCCGTTAGCCACATTTAAACTCATAATCACATCTCCGTATTGTAAAATACTTAAATAAACCATGGCGTTGGCCGGTGAACCGGAAAGAACCTGCAAGTTAACTCCATAATCCTCTGAAGCCCGATAGGCTCTTAAAGCCAATCCTTTAACGTAGTCTTCCATTTCGTCCGACTGAAGGTTTCCGGCATAATACCTCTTTCCGGGATACCCTTCGGCATACTTATTAGACCAGACAGAACCTAAAAGATTAAGTGTCTTTGGTGAAGGGTAATTCTCCGAGGCGATGAGATTTAGAGTATCTCTTTGTTTGGCAAATTCTTGGTTGGTTAATTCTGCAATTTTATTCATACAAATATTTTTTGGTTAGTTACCTAACAAGAATTAATTAAGAGCATAAAAAAGTCAAATTTGCAATTCAACAGCAGATAAAAAATCATTTTATAGTCACCCCCTCTTAAACCTAGACATATCCAAACTTAACAATAAGATTAAAGAAATTGTAAGACTTCAGGACATTCAAAGTCTACTCACTTGGGATCAAGAACTTCATCTACCCGTCAAAGCAAATCACGACAGAGCCAAACAAATTTCCCTAATTACAGAGTTAATCCATCAAAGAGAAACGGATAGCAGTTTTTTTGATTTGATACTGGAAGGAGAAAAACAACTTTCAAAATTCTCGGCGAATGATAAGGCCGTATTAAGGTTGGCCAAGAGAAGATACGACAAGAATAGTAAACTAGATTCCAAATTTGTCTCAAAATTCTCTGAATTAACTTCAAAATCACTCAATTCATGGATTGAAGCTAGAAAAAAATCCGATTTTAAAATATTTGAACCATGCTTGAAAGAGTTAATCAGCATGTTAAAAGAAAAGTCGGAAAGAGTAGGTTATAAGAAACATCCATATGACGTTTTATTAGATGATTTTGAGGAAAGCGTTACTACTAATGAAGTCGAGGTGCTATTGACCGGCTTAAGAAATGAATTAGTCCCTCTGTCAAAATCAATACAACAAAAACAGTCTAATTGGAAACTTGAGAATATAAAGTTTGATTTGCAAAAAAACCGGCAGGTTAATTATGCCGATCACATTCTCCAATCAATCGGCTACGATTTTGCTAGGGGGAGACAGGATGAATCAGTCCACCCTTTTACCTCTAGAATAAGCTATAATGACCGCCGAGTGACCAACCGTTACAGTCCTGATAGTTTAGAGTTTATCTTTACAGCTTTACACGAAGGAGGGCATGCTTTATATGAACAAGGCGTGTCCAAAGATATAGCCGATTCTTTTTTGGATACTGACTTATCACTAATGATACACGAAAGTCAATCAAGATTTTATGAAAATATTGTCGGAAAAAGTAAAAGTTACTGGGAAAGTGAATTTACTCAGCTGCAAAAGTTTTTTGAACCCATGTTAAATTCTCTTGATATTGACACTTTTTTAAAATATATCAGAAAGATATGTCCCACACAAATTCGAGTTGAAAGCGACGAAGTTACATATGATCTACATATAATTATTCGATTCGAAATTGAAAAATCATTAATCGAAGGCAGCCTTAAAACAAGTGAAGTACCGGAATTATGGAATCAAAAGTATAAAGATTATTTGGGCATAGAAATTAAAAAGGACTCCCTGGGATGTCTTCAAGATGTGCATTGGAGTCTAGGAGCCTTCGGCTATTTTCCAACTTATTCACTTGGAAATATTGCTGCTTCTCAAATTTGGAACCGATATATTCAACAAAATCCTGATTTTACGTTTTCCTCTAAAAATTTAAACCTTATAAAAACCTGGCTCAACCAAAATATTCATATGAATGGAGCTATTTACCCGGGAAAGAAATTAATCAAAAAATTGACCGGACAAGATCTGAACCACGATTATTACTTGGACAGGTTAAAACAAAGATATTTACAAAGTAAGGATTGACTAGATTAAGAATAAGTGTAATCCTTAAAGTATTTATCGTGCAATATGAATCTTAGCGGCAACCTAAAAAACCTTTTTGGAATATTTAAATCAAAAAACAAAACCAGAAATTTTTTATCGCCGTCTTTGATTATATACTTAACTTTGATTTGCGGTCTTGCTGTTTTTTTTTCTGAAGACATAAGATGGAGCTTTGATAATCGGATTTTACTACTTATCGGGACAGGCATTGTTATTTTAATTAAGTCATTCTTTCTGACCTACTATAATATTTCTTTTTCGGTGAGAGAAAATAATTGGATAGTTCTGGTTGCCAATATAACCGCTTTAGCCATTTCAATTACTTCAATTCTGATGGGAATAAATAGTTTAAAAGAAACCACATTTCCGTTTAATATATTTTTCAGCTTTCTAATAGTTGGTATAATTACCTACTTGCAGATTATTCTAAGTCATTTAGAGTATAAGAAAAAATTGTTTATTAGTCTGATCTTATTTTATTCTTTAATTCTCCTAACACTTCAGCAAAGACCTTTTGACCTGGATATTCAGAGAGTCTATAATGCTTCATTTAAATTTATAGAAACCGCTTCTCTGGTTGCCCTAATTCTGGAATCATTGACTTTTTTTAACGTATCAAAGTCTTTTTTGAAAGCCATTCAAGATGAAAAAGATGAGGATAGTGTTGGATAATATTCGCTCAGCCTGGAACGTTGGAGCTATTCTTAGAACCTGTGATGCCATAGGGGCGGATTTAATCTTGGTTGGTTATACTCCCAAACCGATTGGAAAAACACTAAAAATGATAAAAAAAACTTCTATTGGATCAGAAGAGTGGGTTAATTGGGAATCATATGATCATTATCAGCAGGTTTTAGATAAATATAGCGAAGGGGTTCACTTGGCCATTGAGATTAATCAACAAAGTAACTTAATCTATAATTTTCTCAAAAATGATTTGCCAGAAATAAAAGTTCAGCAGAAGGAGTTATACATTTGGTTTGGCAATGAAATTCACGGTTTGCAACCGAATTTTTTGACTCAACTCGCATATGTAGTCCACTTACCCATGCTTGGAAAAAAGGAAAGTCTAAACGTTGCCAGTACAGTTTGTGCTGTCGGTTATTTGATTCTGGAGCATTTGTAAGGATTTGATTTGAACATAGTTATAGCTAAACCATATTAAAACTAGACATTTCCAAATTTCACTCGGTCAATTGCCAAGTTGTCATCCTGAATTTACCACACAGTCATCTTGAAAAGTCGACGTCATCCTGAATTTATTTCAGGATCTATTCGAAGAGATGTCGAAACAAGTTCGCTGTGACAAGTGTGGATAGGTTGTGTTCGGATCGACTATATCAATCAAAAACGATTGTTTTGTTATTGGTGGCAATAAAGGCTCAAAGTTTGAAAAAGAATACAACTTTAATCATTGACTAGAAAAAAACATCGATTAATTTTGAGAAGTATACATAAACTCACCCCAACTTATATTTACAAAAATAAACAAACTTAATAAGTAGTATATTATATATTATGCAATTACCGGAAAATGTCTAAATTTGAACATATTTACCTAGAAACAGTAAAAAGTTGGTTTGCAAAATTATTCAAATCATCATCCCAAATTGACAACACCAAAGATTTATCACAGAGTCAAACAAATTCTTTTGAAATTAATACAATATTATGAAACCTGCAAATTTAGAAACTCAAGTTTTTTTAGATAGCGGAAACCCTGCAGATACCAAGAAGGCTATTGAGCTTCTCGGTTTTTTGGACGGACAAACTACCAACCCTAGCCTGGTTGCCAAAAACCCTGATATAAAGCCTATTCTAGAAGAAAAAGGTGGTTTTACACGAGAAGAACTGCTTAGTTTTTACAAACAGGTCATTCAAGAAATATCCGCCTTGATTCCTAAAGGATCTGTTTCCATTGAAGTCTATGCCAATGAAAATTCTACCAAAGAAGACCTTGTGGATCAGGCAAAAGAGATGAACACCTGGATTCCTAATGCCCATATCAAATTTCCCACTACTCAAGCCGGGTTAGCTGCCGCTGAAGAAGTGACAAACCTTAGTATGAAGGTAAATATGACCTTGGTCTTCCAGCAAGGACAAGCAGCTGCCGTTCACGCAGCGACCAAATCAGCAAAAAAAGGCGATGTTTTTCTGTCTCCTTTTATCGGAAGACTCGATGACATAGGAGTTAACGGCATGGATCTAATCAAAAATATCAACCGACTTTACGGCCAAAACAATAGCCATGTCTTACTTTTAGCAGCCAGTATCAGAAACCTGGAACATCTATATACTTCTCTAAAATATAAAGCTGATATTATAACTTGCCCGCTATCTACTATAGAATCATGGAAAAATGACGGCCTAAAAATTCCGGGAGACGGCTATGAATACAAACCGCAGCTCCAAGAAATTCCATACTTAGACTTAGATTTAAATAAGAATTGGGACAAGTACGAGATTAATCATTCACTCACAGACAAAGGCCAAACCAAATTTGCCCAAGACTGGGACGGGTTGATTAGGGGGTCG
>CAYSWH010000008.1:0-51981 GCA_964434775.1 uncultured Candidatus Saccharibacteria bacterium
ACCCTAGATTGTGAGAGTTTCATCAAGTTTGTCTTGAACATCGGATAGCCCTGGAAACAAGAGGTTTATAAGCCGTTTCCTCAACCAATTCCAATTCTTAAAATGCTTGGACCAAGCTTTTTGATTTTGGCGACCGGCTTAGGATCAGGGGAAATTATTCTCTGGCCGTATTTAGTCTCTTCCTACGGTTTGGGGGTGGCCTGGTTGGCGATTATCGGAATTACTTTTCAGTATTTTATTAATTTGGAGATTCAAAGATATACTTTGGTAACCGGAGAAAGTGTATTTGTGGGAATGAGTAAAGTCTTTTCTTGGGTTCCTTATTGGCTTATTATATCAACTTTTTTGGGATTTGCTATTCCCGGGACAGTAGCCGCATCAGCTCAGATCTCAGCTCATCTTTTGGGCTTAGGAGATTTTCGTTGGTTAGCAATTATTATGGTTTTGCTAATCGGCGGAGTTTTGAGTATGGGCAAATCAGTCTACCAAGTTCTGGAAAACGTCAATAAATTAATAATTTTTTTGATTATTCCATGTATTATTATCTTTCTTCTCTGGATAAGTACGCCAAATGATTGGTCGGTTTTAGCTCAGGGAATGGTTGGGCAAGGAGAGGGCTACAGATTTATTCCTCCGGGAGTTCTAATCGCCACTCTTTTCGGAGCTTTTGCCTACTCCGGCTCCGGAGGCAATCTCAACCTTACCCAGTCTTCATATGTTAAGGAAGAGGGTTATGGCATGGGTAAGTATGCAGGTAAATTAAGTGGTTTAACTACAAAACAACCTAAAGAGCTCAAACTAAGTGGAGAAAGGTTTGAAATAAATGAAGAAAATTTAAAGAACTTCAAAAGGTGGTGGAAAAAAATGTCCTTAGAGCATCTTTTGGTATTCTGGGGTGCCGGGCTTTTGTCTCTTTTGCTTTTAATGTTGCTGGCTTATATTACAGCTTACGGAAAACCGCTTGGTGAGGAAGGTGTAGAATTTATCCTAAACCAGGGTTTAGCTATTCAAAATAATATTCACCCATTTGTAGGTGTTTTCTTTTTGATTGGTTTAGCTGTAATGCTTTTTCAGAGTCAAATGGGAGTTTATGATGCTTCGATCAGAATTGTAGCCGAAAATTTTGCTATCAAAAAACTTGAAAAAAAGAAAGAGAAGACTATAAACCTTTCCAAGATTTACTACGTTTGTCTCTGGGGGCAAATTCTCTTGAGTATTATTCTTTTTTTGGCCGGTTTTTATGATCCGGTTGTACTAGTAACTATTGCTTCAGTGATCAACGCTGTTTCCATGTTTATTCACATAGGTCTGGTTAACTGGACCAACCATAGATTGCTCCCAAAAGAAACTCAGGCTCCTCTCTGGCGAAAAGCCTTGATTCTTTTAATTTTTGCCGTATTTGGAGTATTCAGCTTGGTAACTTTGCAAAGCTCGTTCTTTTAAGGTCGTTTTAAAGGTTATGAAACTTGCTATTCAAATATTTTTTAC
Source organism: uncultured Candidatus Saccharibacteria bacterium (assembly GCA_964434775.1). Lineage (GTDB taxonomy): Bacteria > Patescibacteriota > JACMRA01 > JACMRA01 > JACMRA01 > CAYSWH01. The sequence continues at coordinate 1,489 of CAYSWH010000008.1, forward strand.
AGGTCAAACACTTCAAACAAAACTTGAATGGTTTTTGTTATGCAATTTAATCTCATTTCACGTAGCACCGGCACCGCAACCATCGCTGATAACTAATATTAATTGTCTACCAGTTAATATTTCATCTCCTCTTACTGAGATACTCCCCAAGGAATAGAGTTTTAAATCAGATATTTTGCCTATAAACTTCTACTTTAAGAAAGGATCCGTTTCCACTGTTGTAGTTTTCCGGCTTGTGACAGCTGCTTGTCTACCTATTTTTTTATAGTCTTGAAACCGCGAATACACTTTATCTCAAAGCTTATAGTTAAGACTTTCATAGTAATACAAGGATTGTATATCCTTGATTTTGATTTCATTTGAATTGGGTTTTACTGCTTCGTACTCCTTTCCGAAGAGCTCTGTTTAGCCCTTAATTTTTATTCCTAGTTATCTTTACGTCATTATAACAGACTTATTCATCTATGACCCGAAAATAATAATTTTCCCTGATTATCGGTCTCCAGAGGGTTTCTTAACTTTTCAATTTTAATTTTATACGAAGTCCCGAGAAATTGACATTAAGTAAAAATGGAAGCAAAATAAGGAAGTTATTTATATTATGCTGGGGTTTTTGAGACGGCTCGTAGTTGGTAAACAAGGGAGGCGGAAAGTGGCCGGGGTAGTTCTCAATGACCCCGATTACCAATTTCTGCAACACCTGTCTAATAGGACCAAACTTACTCCGGAACAACTGATAGTTATAATAAATGGTAAACGGAATTTTTTTAATCAACTTTTGGAAAAAACCTTTGGACAGGAAGCAATTGTAGAAGGACAAATTCGTCGACTCTATTTTGACGGACAGCTCCGTGGATTGGGTCATCTGGACTTATCACTATTGCCTAATCTGACCTCTTTATACTGCCGCAACAGTGATTTGAAGTCCATTAATCTTAGTAAGAACACCAATCTTCTCTGGCTTGACTGTAGCGGCAATCCTTTAAGAAAAATAAATTTGAGTCAAAACACCTCCTTACGCACATTGGTTTGCAAAGCCTGCCAACTTAATTCTTTGGATTTAAGCAAAAATATCAACCTCCACTATTTGGCAGTTAATGATAACAATTTGCGCCAAATAGACCTGAATAATTTGGTAAATCTTAAAGTTTTCGGTTGCGATAATAATGGCTTAGAAAGTATTGTTTTTCCCTTATACAATAAGATAGACACCTTAAGTATAAGCTATAATAAGATTAATAGCTTGGATCTGCGTAAATTTAAAAGATTAACTAAGTTCAGTTGTGTTTCCAATCTTTTGGAAGAGTTGGATTTGAGCGGTAATCCGCTTCTGGAATGGTTCTGGTGCAGTAAGAATAATCTAAGAAAACTGGACCTTAGCACAAATAATTGGTTGGTGGGAGTGTGGCTTGATCACAACCGATTAGTAAATCTTCTACTGCCAAGATCTAAAAAGCTGAGAGACCTTTATTTGCATTATAATTATGTAGAACGTTTGGAAGTTGGAATGTACGAAAACCTGGAGAGGTTAAACTGCTCGCAAAACCTTATCCCTAGTCTTGATCTGAGAAATAACTATAAGCTAAAGGAATTAGCATGTAGTAATAACCGATTAATTGAGCTTAGGCTTCCGATTACTCCGGAATTCAACTATTTGGTTTGTAACCGAAATCATATTAAAACTTTGGAAAACTTGCCTGCTAATTTTAATAACTTACAAGATCTCTTGACAGATTATGGACAAAAGGGCAATCCTAGGGTGGATAATCTAAGAAAAAACTATACCCTATATCCTTAATTTCTAAATGTATTTTTTGAAAAAAGATGTTGAATTTGTAGCTAAAAGGTTTGTTTGTTCATGAAAAAACTTAAGATAAATTAAGCCTATAAACATTTTTAATACGAGAAAAAAGTAGTGACACTTTGATTGACAAAACTTATTTTTGAGATTAAATTTTTTATCATGCAGATGGCCCGGGAAAACGTTCAAAACAAAAACGTATTCATAGTTACATTATCGTTTATAGCTAATTTATTTTGGACTCTTCTATGGATTGTAACATTTGCCTTGTTAATCCTTAGAATATTTGTCTTTCAGCAGGTAAATGTAGTTGGTGTGAGTATGCAGCCGAACTATTTTGGCGACGAGCAGTTGATTATCAATCAAATAGACAGGACGATTCAAAGAGGTCAGGTGGTGGCTGTCTATAGAGATAATGAGGTGGCCAAAAATGCTAATTATTTCACCAGGTTTGATCAAAATACGGTTTTCTTTCTTAAAAGGGTCATAGGGCTTCCGGGTGAAGAATTGGAAATAATAGACGGAAAAGTAATTATTTATAATGAGAGATTTCCTGAAGGGGTGGTATTGATTGAAAACTACTTACCGGAGCAAGAAGAGTGTAATGAAAAATATTTTACCAAAACTCTGATTCCTGAAGGTGAATATTTTTTAATGGGAGACAACCGTTGTAACAGCTTTGATTCCAGAGGTCACGGGCCTTTTCATGAGTATGCAATTTTGGGACAAGAAACCGTCAAGTTTTGGCCGCTAGAAAAACTGGAAGTTTTTCATTTACCGGATTATAAATTTAGAAACCTGAGCTTGGAAGAAAAGCAACTTTTACAAGTTTATCGCGAGCATGCTGCCTTAAAACCTGACAACCCTTTGACTGAAAACAGACCTATACTTAGCAATTAATCTTACCGAATAATTTGTTTTCGTTAATAAGATTCTGTTTTCTTGGCTATTCTAAATCCTTTTATTTTTTTACAAAGGTCGGGCTTATAATTTTACCGGAGGAGGAGATTATTTATTGCCGCAAGTTGTAGTAGAGCCCGGATAAGTGATTGACAAACTTGAAAAGTAAAGTCCTAATAATATGAAATAAAACATGTCAATAATAAAAAGTCCCGAAGATTTAAAAAAACTAAGGTATAGTTGCAAGATTTTAATGTCTTGTTATCATCTTCTGAAAAAAAAAGTTAAGCCGGGGGTTTCGGCAGGTGAGCTGGACAAATTTGCCAAAGAGTATATCCGTGATTATCAAGCCGAACCTAGTTTTTTGGGTTACAAGGGTTTTAAATACGCCGTCTGCGTATCGATTGATGATGAAATCGTGCATGGTACTGCTCCGGAAAAGAAAATTATTCCTGAAAATTGTTTGGTAAGTCTTGATATGGGGGTTAACTATCAGGGGCTTTTTAGTGATGCTGCTCTAAGCTTGGAAGTAGGAGTATTAGATACAAGAATTTCAAAGCTTTCCGAAGACACCAAAAAATCTCTATGGAGAGGGATAAAGGCTGTAAAACCAAGAGCCAAAACCGGTGATATTGGAGTCGCTATTGACAAGATAGCCAAAGAAAACGGTTATGGAAATATTTTTGAACTTGGCGGGCATGGAGTAGGTTATAGTGTACATGATGAACCTTTTATTCAGCAAACAGGTTTGGGAGGCAAGGGTTCTACCCTTTTTGAGAATCAAGTGATTGCGATTGAACCCATGTTTACCCTCGGGAGCAGTCGGATAGTTGTAGATGAAGAAGATGATTGGACTGTTTATACTTCTGACGGGAGTATCTCCGCTCACTGGGAACATACTGTCTTGGTTACAAAAAAAGGACATGAAGTCTTGACCGACATACCGGAAAAAGAGCTTTTGGATTAAATTATAGTTAGTTTTTTAAGTTTTTTCGTCATTGAATGAATGGCAATAGCCTTTTGGACTCAAATAAATTTAAATTAGGATATTTAAACATTTTATTGTTATCCAAAACAACTTTGAAAAAGAGATAAACCAGTAATTTGTGATTTCAAAAAAGTCCCAACCTGATCTGAGTTGGGTATATAGCTATCTCCTCTTAAAACTAGACATTTCCAAATTTTTCTCCGTCATTTGCCAAGTGGTCATCCTGAATTTGTAACCTTGTCGTCCTGAAAACCAAAACCGCCCCGTCATCCTGAATTTATTTCAGGATCCCGTTCAAAACTGGATTCCGAAACGAGTTCGGAATGACAATTATTATTTCAGGATCTATTCAAAGAGATGCCGAAACAAGTTTACCGTGACAAGTCTGTATAGGTTATATTCGGATCGACTATAATAAAGTTAAATTTGAAATAATCTGTGGTACCTTGAATTATCGGAAATAACTTTGAAAATCATGAAGTTGATAGACAACTCTTCGTCCTTCTACGTTTCTAAACTCCAAATAATTGGCCAGCAAGCAATAATCAACTTTGCCGAATATTTTATCTCTTAGTTTTTGAAAGTCGGTTGAGCTGGTTGAAAAGACCTCATTTGAGCTTATTTGAATTTTTTTGATTAAATCCTGATTTTCTTCGGGTAAGGAAACGACTTCCTCTTTTTTTAAACTTTGTTTGATAAAATCAAACGGAGATTGACTGCCGGGCAGTAATCTGGGCTTGCGATTATAAATATTCTCATTCACTAAAGGAAAGCCGACAGCTTCAGCTTGGAGTCTGATTTGATGCATACGTCCGGTCTTAATATCAACTTCCGCTAAAGTTACATCAGCCTCGTCACAGGTACAAATTGGCCTAAAAATTGAAATTGCCTCCCTATAATTTTGATCATAGTTTATAGCTTCGGCTTGACTCCAAAATAACTTCTGCCTGATAGGGTTTCTTTGGTTTCTATTCTGCCAACTTTGAATCAGCAGGGTTTTACTGAGTTTGCCCGAAAGCACTGTCAGATACTTTTTGCATATCTCTCTTTGTCTAAACTGATCTTGAAAAAACTTCAGATTTTCCTCGCTTTTGGCTACTAAAATCAACCCTTGAGTGTTCTTGTCCAAGCGGTGAACCAGTCCGGCGGAAATCGAACCATTGGATTTTTCTTTTGGTGTTAACTTTGAATTTAAATCGGTACTTTTTTTCAAGATTTTTTTTTGCTCCGGGTAATTTTGAATCAGCCAGAAAAGTAAATTATCTTCTTGATGACCACTTCCGGGTTGAACAACCAATCCGTAGGGTTTGAATAAAACGAGATAATCCTCAGTTTCCTCAATAATCTTGATTTTTGAAAAATCACCCTTGTTTCTATATGGCCAATTGTTAAGTCGTATATTTTGCCAGTCGTAAACCCAGTGTAGACGATTGGTAATTAATTCTCCTTCAACAAATACGCCGTGTTCCTCAATATTTCTTTGAATCTCCGGTTTGGTATAATCCTCAATGGTATAGTTCTTTATTTTACTACTGAGAAACTTATGCAATCTGGTTTTTTGACTTGTCATTGATTAGCTGTTATTTTTCACCTTAAAAATAAATCGGACCCCTATACTTGTTTTTCGAATTTAAAAAACAATTTATTATATTTTTGTTCATTTTCTTCAATAGACTTTTTCAATCAATTTAATTCTTGAAAATCAAAACCATATTCATATTCTTGTGGGATCTTTGCATATTCACTTCTATATTCTTCTGCAAGGTCTCTCGCGGATATTATTATTTGGTGCGTTTGTTGAAATTTAGCTTCTGGAGGCAAGGTAGATTTGCTATTTTAAATAAAATGGTTTTAATTAGAACTTGTTTTTTTAAGATAAATTATTAGTAAAAAAACGTTGTTTGGTCAAAGATTTTATTATTGATTTTTATTAAAAGAGATTTTAGTTAAGGCTTTTATGGGAATTTACAGAATCAGCATTTATGCACACTTATCTTGATTACGCCTCTTCTACACCGATTGATCCGAAAGTCTTGGAAGAATATCTCAAAGCTTCTAACGAGGCCTGGGCCAACCCTTCTTCTTACCACGGTTATGGTCAAAAAGCCAAAAATTATCTGGAAGATTCCAGACGAGTAGTTGCCGAGCATTTTCAAGTCAAGCCAATAGAAGTTTATTTTACCTCTTCGGCCACGGAGGCAAACAACTTAGTTTTTTACGGGGTTGTCGGGAAATTTTTGAATCGTCTTGAGAAAGACATTAAGAATTCAAATTTAAGATTGAAGCCGGAAAAAATTCATGTTTTAATTTCCGCCATTGAACATGATTCGGTGCTTAAATTTAAAAACCGATTTGACCCTGAGTCGGTGGAAGTAGAGCTCGTAGAGGTGAGTTCAGAAGGTTTAATTGATCCAGATCTATTGATCTCAAAAATCAAAGAAAACACGATTTTGATTAGTTTGATATGGGTAAATAACGAAATTGGCACGATTCAACCGGTCAGAGAAGTCGCTAAAAAGCTTGAAAAGCTAAATATTAGTCGAAAGAAAAAAGGTTTTCCAAAGGTCCTTTTTCATACTGATGCTTCACAGGCAATAAATTATCTAGAACCGGATTTTGAAAACTACAGACCTGATCTTCTAACCTTTTCCGGGCAAAAAATATATGCCCCCAAGGGGGCCGCTTGTTTGATTGTAAAAGAAGTTGTTTACCTAAAGCCTTTTATTATGGGTGGGGGGCAAGAATCAAATTTGCGCAGCGGAACTGAAAATGTACCGGCTATCTGGGCTCTGGCTAGAGCACTGAAATTATGTGAATCAACTAGAAAGCAAGAAAGTGAAAGGTTGCTTGTGATAAGAGATTATTTGGTGAAAAGAGTTTTGGGGTTGATATCGGGTAGTTCAATAAATGGATTTTGGAACTTGAGGGATTCTAAAAAAAGAATAGTGAATAATATAAATTTCGCTTTTGAGAGTGTTAATTTGGAAGAACTATTAACCTATTTGGACTTACACGGCTTTGCTGTATCTTCCGGAAGCGGTTGTCATAGCGGTAGTCTACAAAAGAGTTCTGTTTTGAAAGCTATAGGGGTAGATCAAAAGACTACTGCAAACCTTAGAATTAGCTTGGGAAGGCAGACAAAAAAAGAAGAAATAAAAGAATTAACAGAAACCTTAGAAAGGTTTTGGAACTAATGTCTACTATAATAATTTTGAATTACTGTAAGAAAATAAATTAGGTCAGTTAAATTAATATAAGAACATGTTGTAATTAAATAGTAGAGAATTTAAATTCAGTATACTTGACCGAAAGATAATTATATATCAAAATAAATTTTCTTTTTAGTAGAAAATATGAAAACAAAATTAATTGCTCTATCTTCCATTTTTTTATTAATATTAATAGGTGTCGGAGCCTACATTATTAATCAAGAAGTCAATGAAATACCTACAAATACTCCCAGAGGAGAGTATGGGCTGGTTATCGGAGAAAATGAAACTCTGGATGATGTTGCCTTGCAGCTAGAGGAAGATGAGGTAATTACTTCGAGTGAAGTTTTTTTGTTAAGAAAGAAAATTAGATTGTCCAGTAACATCCAAAAGGGGGAGTATATTTTAGATTTACCGGCAAATCAAACAGATATTCTTAACCAAATGGAGGAGCAAAGTAAGGAGAAAATTAGATTGTCCCAAGAAGAGAATTCCAAAAATTCAGTTAGTATTACTATTAAAGAAGGTTTGGACTTGCAAGAAGTTGCTACTATTTTGGAAGAAAAAAAAGTAATTGATTCTAAGGATGATTTTTTGGAATACGCCAAAGTCCCGGAAAATTTTGACAGACAGAAATATTCTTTCTTACCTGAACCGCTGAATTGTCAGTATGGAAACTTAGACAATTGTGCTTTGTATTATCCTGAAGGTTATCTCTATCCTGACACATATGATTTTTTTGAAGGGAGTAGTTATTCTGAAGTTTATAATAAAATGTTGAACAACTTTGATAACAAAGTTTGGGCAGATATTGCCGAGGAGAATAAGAACGAGGCCTTTCACAAAGCAATAATTATGGCTTCGGTAATCGAGCTGGAAACCGGACGAACTAAAGGAGTTACTGTTGATTCCGTAGACGATCTTAAAGAGGAGAGAAAGTTGATGGCCGGTGTTTTTTACAATCGGCTTGAATCCGGAATGATGTGGCAATCGGATGTTACGGCAGCATATGGTCACGGTAGAACCATCTGCCAATCAACTGTGGAAATTGAAGACTGTATTTATCTAAAAGATCCGGCTGCAGATACTTTATTCAATACCTACTTACACGAAGGGTATCCGGTTGGGCCAATTGTCAACCCTCAATTTGAAAACATTCAGGCAGCATTAAACCCTACAAATAACAATTATCTTTTTTTTGTGGCCGATGCTACCGGTAAGAAATATTTTAGTAGTACTAACGAGGAACACGAGCAAAACGTGGCCAAAGTTAACGAGATTAACTCGGCTTTAGGTCTCTAATTTGTTATTACTAATTACAATGTTTCCGTCATATTTAAAATAAACCGAATTATTAGGACCTACCAGTAAATTATTACATGCCACTCCGGTCTGATTTATTTGACATTTAACAAAGTTATCAGTAGATCCGATGGCCATATATATTGTTTTGGTTAATTCAGGGGCAAATTCAAAAGAGCAATTCAGGTAGTATTGATTATTTTCCTGGCATGTAATTGAGGCTTTCTTTAGTTCGTCAAAAACGTTTTCTGAAGAGACTTCTCTTTTTCCGAAGTCTACTTTATCAAAAGATTTCTTAGCTGATCTGCCTAAACTGTCCTCTACTTCAATTTGAACCAATGCATCTGCTGCTGTAAAGTCTGCTGTAGGGAAACTTAGCGTGTCAGAATCATTTTCTCTGGCAACCGGTTCTCCGTTAATCTTTAAAACAATTTTTTTTATGTAGTTATCTTCTCCTTCTACAAATGAAGCAATGGCGTTAACAATAATTGTTGTAGGTGCTTGACTATCGGCTGCCAAGTCCGGTGTTTGAATTATTGGGTTTTCATTAAACACATAATCAGAGGGTTCTAAAGGGCATCTTTGATTGCCGAATACTGCTTCGACCGGTTTTAACCAGTTGTCAGCTTGTGGAAATTCAGAAAGCACTTCTACACACTCAACTTCTGCTACCAGCGAAGCCGGGGTGGCTTCGGATCGAATGAGTTTATTATCTAAAGTATTTATCTTTTTTTTTCTAGTTACTACAGTAGTAAGGTTTTCAAAAATACTGTATTGTCTGGCATCATACTCGGGTCTGGAAAAATTTACCCCCGCCCTTTTTAGGTTATCAACTTGTGTCTGAGTTAAAGGTTCTGTTCTTCCACTTCCTCCGGATATTAGGCCGTTAGCTCCGTCCAAATTGGTGTATGTAAGTCCATCTAAACTAAAATTTTGGACTTCTTTGCCTTCGTGAATCTTTGTCATTATTTGCTTCCAGATTGGTCCGGCAGTGTTAATACCTGTCTTGGCTATAGGTGTGTTGTCGGTGTTTCCAACCCAGACTGTAGTTGTGTACTGAGGAGTGTAACCCACTGTCCATCCATCTAAAGCTAGACCCGTTCCTGCTTGGTTGGTTGTTCCGGTTTTGGCAGCCACAGGTCTTCCCGGAAGCTCTAAGATATAGTTGAGATTGCCGAATGATCTAGCTCGTGTGTCAGAAAGGACGTTAGATATCTGTCTGGCTATTTCCGGAGTAATTCTTTGGTCGATCCGGGGGTAGGGAGGGTTTTCACTTTCTTGAGCAATTTTGTATAAATCTCTTTCATTTCCTTCGCCGTCCTTATAAAAAATATGCTTAAATGGTGTAGCCGAGCGAAGGTTTCCTTGTTGAGCAAAGGTATTCATTCCGGTGGCGTGGGAAATCATGGATACTTCACACCCTCCGATTGCTGATGCCAAAAAGCACCTTCCTTTATAAGCTTCTTCAGGGGGTATTCCTTCAGAACCGTCACATTTTTCAACATTATCGCTAAAAAGAGAATTTACGGCACCTGGAATACAAGGGAATTTGAGCCCGGTTTGTCTAGCGTAATTTAGAAAATTTTCAGTTCCGGAGTCGGCGTTAGGAACATTTGCAGGTTCACTTGAAAGGTAAACCGCTTTTACAGCAGGAATATTTAAAGAATTTTGCAAAGAATGTCTGATTGTAACCGGTTGTCCGTCCCAAGTTTTAGTTAAATTTTGAGGTTTAAAACCACCTACAAAAGTAGTGGGGGTGTTCATTAAAATTGTTCCAGGGTTAAAGCCGTTTTCAAAGGCTGAGGCATAGACATATGGTTTAACGCTGCTACCGGGCTGCCTGGAAGAGGTCGTAATATTTACCTTTCCGTCAATTTCTTCGTTGTAATAATCTCTGGAACCTATCATGGCCTTGATTTCTCCGGTAGGGCCATCCAACACCAAAGCTCCAATGTTGTTAGCTCCGTTTGCAATAACGTATTGGTCAATATTTTGATCTACAATAGCTTGAACTTGGTCTTGGAAAAAAAGGTCGATAGTAGTGACAATTTTCAAACCTTTGGTATAAAGATCAGATTCTTTGATTATCTTTTTTTCGATCAGCTCGTTTTTAGCAAATTCGACAAAGTGAGGATAGCGCATTTGTTCATTCCTGGGAAGGACTTTAGCTACAATGTCTTCATTTTGCCATCTGTTTAATTCTTCTTGAGTTGAGATGGTTTTTGGAGTCCCGTCTCCTTTTAAGTCTTTTGTATACATTATGTCTAAACAGGCATTCTTTCTTCTCAGCAATTCTTGTAAATCAGGGTTTATAGGGTTATCTTTGTTATCTAAAGATGTGCTAAAAGGAGTAGGCTTTTGTACCATAGATGCAAGTAAACAAGCCTCATCCGGGGTAACGGCATTTTCTCCGGTAGAGTAAATATCTTTACCGAAATAGCTTTTGCTGGCCTCCTGGATACCATAGGTATTTCTACCGTAGGGAGCTGTGTTTAAATATAACTCCAAAATCTCTTGTTTATTTTTCTCTCTGTTTAGCTTAATGGAAGTGAAGAGTTCTCTAACTTTTCTATCAATGGTGTTTTGGTTGTCTCCACTTAACAATTTAACAAGTTGCTGAGATAAGCCGCTACCTCCTCTGCAGTTTTCCTCCGTACCGGTAATAATTATTCTTCCGCAGTCTAGAGCAGAACCAATGATGTTACTCCAAGGAATGCCGTCTTCGTTGTAATAAAAATTTTCATCTTCCAAGGCTATTGAGGCTAGTTGCACAACTTCAGGTACTTGGTCGATTTTAATTACTTCTCTTTTCTCTTCTTTGTAAAATTTGTATAAAACCGTGGTTCCGTCAGAAGCATACATGACGCTACTTTCTTTAGGGCTGCTAACCAGGCTTTCAGCTCCGGGAGTTTCATTCCACATATCTATAGTCCAGGCGGTTACTCCACTGGCACCTACCGTAACCAAGGCAGCGATTAATATTCCGAAAATTGTTATCTGCCGACTTATCTTTCGCCAAGAGAAACCAAAATACTTTTTTAATTCTTTTACACCTTCAACTCTTTTGTTGTACTGTTTTTTTCCGTAGTGATCTGTTGACTCTTTTTTAGAGTTGTCACTTATTTTTTTTGTATTATGTCCGGTATTTACTTTGGAACTGCCCTTTAATAATTTTTGGGATTTATTAACTATGACACCATCTTCTGATAATAAGTTACTATAATCAATATCACCAAAACCTTCATATGGTAATGTTAAATTTCTGTTCTTATTATTTCTTTCTTGTTCTCTTGAGTCACCGGAATGACTAACGCTTTCTTGTATACGGCTCGGCATGAAATTTATATTTATTTCAATTTTTTAAGCGAGCTTAGAATAGTTCTAATATAATTTTTAGTCAAGAGAGAGTTGGCTTATTCAGAAATTTTTTTTCTTAAATAACTTAAAGAGGTGCCGATAACTTCATCAACATTTAGATGTGTAGTATCTATGATTCCCGAATCGTCTGAAACCAGTCCGATATTCAGTTTTTCATGGGTTTTAATATCTTTCTCGTCTCTTTCTTTTAGTGTATGTCTGCAGTTCGTTAGTATTTCCGTAGCTTCAGAAGAGGACTCGTCAAAATGAGGATTAGTTTTTTTTGCGTTCTTAATATATTCTTGATACATACGCTTAACCTTTTCTTCAAAGTCAGCGTATAAATTAATCTTAACTACTTTGTATCCGATGTCTTGTGCTTCAATCAAGTAGGGAGGGTAGGCCCCTCTAGCGTCGGTAATGCACTGTCCGTTAATAACTTCAAAAAGAAGATAAGAAATAAATTTATCCGTTTTTTCGCGAATATATTTATCTGCACTATATGCAGGAACATGACTGTCTATATAGCTATTTTTAAGATCACCCATAGACAACATTTTTTCTTTGTAAACAACCATTATTTTCTGATCTTTGAGAGTGGCTTTGAGGGATTTAAAGACCAGGTCGGTATTTTCCGGTGTAAGACTTAGCATTAAATCGTGATAAATATAGGTAATCGCTCGGTATACCAAACTTGTTTCCAAAAGCGGTAAATTTAGAAGCTTGGCTAAGTTTTTAGTAAGGGTGCCTTTACCTACACCTGCCAAACCGTAAATATGGATGATTAGCTTTGGAGGTAGGTTACTCTTAATTTCCTCCACCTCATCTAAAGAGACTATGGCTTTATTTAATTTAATTCCAGTCATTGATATTTAGTTATAAACTAGATGCTTTGGACTACTGCTCCGGAAATGGAAATTCCGTCATTAGAATCCTCAATGTCACCCAGGATTTTGTACCTTTCTCCTTCAATCACACCTTTCATGGAACCGCTAATAGTAATTTTAGTTCCTTTTTTGCAGTAGACCGGATTTTTTACACCGCATTCAATAATCTCAAAAGTACCGGAATCATCTTCTACTTCAGTTGCTGTAGCTAATATTTGACCGCTTTCTATCGTGGTTTCGGAATTTTCGGATTCTTCTTCCGGAGAGTTGATTTCTTCGGGTGTACTGGGTTCGTTGGCCGGTAAGTTGCCTTCTTCAGGTTCCGCAGTATTTTCATTTTCATCCTCGTCAACTTGGCCAAGGGTGGTATCTTCCGTATTATCCTCGGGTAACGGGGAATCCTCAATTTCATTAGACTCCTCTTCCAAATCTTGAGTGTCCTCACTTAAGGTTGTCTGTTCATCATTTGCGGCAGTATTTTCGGCTTGATCTCTTGGTCTGCTAATACTTTGATTGAGCAAAAAAATACCCCCGATTATCAAAAAAACAGTTACCGAAGCAATTATTAGACTAGTCTTATTGGAATTTTTTTCCGGCATAACAATAGGTAACAGTTAAGCTAAATAAATTATTCTTAGTTTTAAATTATCCCTAATAAGTTGTCAAATTTGTTTTACTTCTTCCATGGTTTTATCCAAATAGAGAATTTTTCTCCTTCTAAGGAAAATGACTGTGCCGGTTAAAATAAGAATTAGGGCCGCAAGTTGACTGGCGAGTAGTTGATCAGTGTTTAGAAAGTTGGCAATTACTGTAGGGAGGTTGATTTTTAAAGCATCTATTCTGTAGAATTCCGTAACAAACCTTATCATTCCATAGCCTATGCAATACAATCCTAGAACAATTCCCGCTCTTTTGTGGGTGAGTTTGTCATAGAAAAATAAAAGTAGAAACAGGAGAAAGAAATTAGGGATTATTTCATACAAGAATGTCGGATGAAAATAATCAAATTTTGAAAGGCCGTATTGCCCGGTGGATACTTTGGGTACAAAAAACTTCCAATAGACAGATGTTTGAGGTCCAAAACCTTCGTAATTAAATATATTCCCGAATCTGCCGATGACCTGTCCAAGCAATAAGCCCGGGGCTATAAAATCACCAAATTCGTAAAAATTGAAATTGTATTTTTTACAGTAAAGAAGAATATATATTAATCCGGCAGTCAGTGCTCCAAAAATCGCCAAACCTCCTTCGTTTATATAAAGAATTTTAATTGGTTCAGCTTGATAATATTGCCAGTTAAAAATGACATAAAATATCCTCGATCCGATTAAGCCTACAACTACAACCCCGATAAAAAGCCTATCTATGAGCGTATCCGGTAAAAAATGTCTTTTGGATAAGTACAGCGACAGAGAAAACCCGGCTAAAGCCGCTAACATAATACAGATGGAGTAAAACCTTATGTCAATAGGACCTATCGGTATATTGCCCAAGAAATCCAATTCGATTGTAGGAATAAAGGGGATAGATTGTTTGAGAATCCACTCTCCCTGAAATATTTTAATAATCGGAACACTAAAAACCGCAGATAGGGTTAGGGCAGTCAGCAGAAAAAATACCGAAATAATTCTTGGAGTTATTTCAAAACTTTTCTTTTTTTCTACTTTTGGAAGTTTGGCCGGGACGGGACTCCTTATGTATTTTTGTTGCATATTCAAACTACTCGTTTTCAGTCTATATTAAAATATATTTTCTTCTTTTAATCAAGTTTTATGTCTATTACTTTACCTAAGGGGTCAAAGCAGTTCCTGGAAGCAAAAGCCAGGCAGCCAATATAACCAATACCGTCATTAGTATCTGAAACTATGGCAAAGTGTAGATGAACTCCGCATGGTCTAGGTCTGGTATTACCTGTACAGCCCATATATCCTATGACTTCCCCTTGTTTAACTTCTTCCCCTTCTCTTCTAAAAGATTGTTCTGTAAGGTGAGCATAGACTGAGTACATGATATCTCCGGAGGGTAAATTGTGTTTTAAGACAATGTAATTTCCGTACCCGCCCTGCATATAGCTTTTGAGGAAAACCGTACCGTCGGCGGAAGCAACTATATTTGTGCCCATGGCGTTGGCAATATCAATAGCGTCATGAGTACAATGAAATGTCTGAGTTAACCATCCTTCAGCAGGGCTGGCAAAGTACCCTTTTGGTACTGTTACGGGCTTTTCTTCAACTCTAACACATCCCGGACCAAGTGGACTGTCTTGGAGCGTTATACCTCTTTCTTGCCTAATTCTATCTTCTTGCAAGGCTAATTCATTTTGAAATAATTCTGCTTGGAGCTGCTCCTCTTGCTCGGATAGAGTGTTTAGCAGATCTTTGTACATAGATTCTTTTCCTTCAGTCACTTGTAAGGCGTATTCCAAACTATCCCTCTTACTTTTGTTCAAAGCTTTAGACTCTTCCAAGAGATCTTTGGTTTCAGCTTGTTTGGCAACTTTTTGCTGTAACTCTAATCTATCCTCATTCAGACTTTTACTAATTTTATCAACTTCGTTTTGTAAACGAGAAAGGTTTTGCATTTTACTAATAGCTTCTCCAATGTTGCTGCTACTCAAAATGATAGTTAAAGAATTATGCTTTTTTAGGGTTTGCATTTCTCTTAGGAGGGTGATTAATTTTTTTTCCAAGTTTTTGATTTTTTTACTTTGACTCTCAATATCTGTTTCTAGTTCACTTGTTATTACTCTGGTTTCTGTAATTAATCTGTCTAAAGAACGGATGTCTTCCTCCAAGGTGGTGATTTGGGCTTTGAGTGATTGTTTCTCTTCACCAAAATGACCTAGATCGCTACCTACTTCCTCAATTTCGTTTTTTATACGGTCGATGTTCTGATTTATCGCTCCATTTCTAGCTTCGTAGTCGGTTGTTTGAACAATAATCGCAGGCTTCAAATTCTCCAATGAAAAGGAAAAAATTGTTATAAAAATCAAGAAAAGACAGGCTTTTTGTCGAAAAGATTGTAGATTCATGCTTGTTTGTGTTTAGGTCTTTGTGTTTCTTACTTTTAGTCTCTGCTACTATTTTAATTATGCTTTTTCTCTCCATTCTTGTCAAAGATTATCAGGAGACATCCCAAAGCTTTAGTTGCTGAATTATACCTTCATAATCTAAAAAGTTTCTTCATGAAGCAGATTTGATAATAATGATAATAATATTAATTCTCAAAAATCAGAATCCAGAGGTTTTTCCTGTAATTCTTTAATTTAATTTTTAAGAGTAAACGGGTAATTGTCTATTTCAAAAAAAGTGAGTGACATAACGATTGAATTTACAAGGATTACCAAAGGTTTTTCTTGTTGAGTTTTTGAGACGGAATTATTTGGTATGTGGTTATGTGGCAATATCAAGTACTAAGTTTGACAACAACCTTAAAAACATCTTTTCTTAAAGCCAAATTAACCTATATAAACAAATATGGCCTTGGGGAAAAAATTTGGAAATATTTTAGGGGATTACTTTGGGGAGGAGGAAATAAACTTACAAAATCAACAGTCTGAACAGGCTCCGGCTTATGAAGGCAGTAAGAATTATTCTTCGATAAATGAAATAAGGATTAGAGAAATTAAGATCAGTGAATTTCAAACTCGCTCAAATTTTGATCAAGAAAAAATTAAAGCCCTTGCCGAGAGTATTGCTAAAAGCGGGCTTTTACAACCGGTGGTAGTACTGGATAAGACTTCGGACGATTCAATTGCAGAAAACTTTATTCTCTTGGCGGGAGAGCGAAGGCTTCGGGCCTGTTTATTTTTAGGATATACTTCAATTTCTGCAGTGGTCAAAAAAGATCGTGATTTGGACAAACGTCAACAAGCTATGATTACGGCCTTTGAAAACCTGGAAAGGGAAGATCTATCTCCTGTTGAATTGGCTGAGACTTTTCAGATGCTTTTAAATATTCAAGGTGTTGATGAAGAAGGTCTGGCTACAATGCTTAACAAATCAGCGCAATATATAAAGAATTACCTTCGGCTCTTGACCCTCTCTAGAGTAGTTAAGAAAGCCTTATTAGATAGGAAAATTACCGAAGGGCATGCTCGTCATTTGGTCGGTCTGCCGGAAGACAGACAATTTCATTTTCTGAAACTTATTTTGGAAAAAGATCTTTCCGTAAAAGAAGTTATTGCCTTAGTTAAAACTAACCCCTCTCGGGTTAAGCATATCAAAGTTGTAACAACTAATCATAATATTAACATTGATGCCGTGACGAAAGCAAATCGTCTGGCTCAGCAATTTCCCAATGCCAAAATTAAGTTTACCGGTGATGACGACGAAGGAAAGATAATTATCCGCTGGAAAGACAAAAGGAAAAGAAAGTAAATATTATAAGAGGGTTTGATTTAAAAAATTTTGTTTGGAAATATTATATATCTAAAAAGTTTGGCACTACTCTGGGTACTGTTATATTCACTCCTTTTGGAGGTTTTTTTTGTTCAAGAAAGCGATTTAATGATTTACGACAAAAGCTAAGTTGTAAAGAGTTCTTCTTTTCGGGTCTTCTTTTATGAATATCAAAGAGAATCCAGACATTCTCAGACCCTCGCCGATATCTTTGCTTAATTGGACTTTCCCCTTTTGGGAAATTTTTTATTATTTAATATGACAAGAATAATTATTTTAGGCTTAAATCAAACCTGAAGCGAAGACAATAATTGCCAAAGCTAAAGCAATTCTATAGATAATAAAAACTTTATTAGAATTGGTACTGAGGTATTTTAATAACCACTTTAAACTTACCAATCCTGCCAAGTAAGACAGGCAAAGGGCTACAACCAAACCTATAATTGATAAAAGTATGCTATCCTCTTTCCAGTTGCTTGAATTAGGTAAAAGTGTCAGACTGTCTTCATTTTCCAAAAATAATTTAATAAGATCATATCCCCCTGAAACCATAAGGGCCGGAATGGAAAGCAAAAAAGAGAACCTGATTGACTGTTTTCTGTCTCTTCCGATTAACAAAGCTCCACTTAAAGTAGCTCCGCTTCTCGAGACACCGGGCAAAACGGCAAAACATTGAAAAAGACCTATAGTAATCACTTCCCATTTGGACATGCGGTAAGTCTTTTCGGAACCTTTGTTTTTTTTGTGAAAAAATTCACCCAGAGTTAGCAAAATAGAACCGAAAATTAGGAAATAAGCAATGTTGAGAATATTTTGTCTGATTATATCAATGTAATCATGTGCCAAAAATCCTACAACCATTATGGGTAAAGAGCCTAAAGCGATTTGGGCTATCAGGATGTCCGTGCTAGTGTCTTCAACTGTATCTTGATACTTTTTTTCATCCTCATTTCTAAGCCATGAGTTTACATTAAACAAAAATTCGCCAAATTCTTTTTTGGATGTGCTGATTTTTTTGAGGTGGAGAAATATTTTTTTTAAGTCTTCATTAAAATATTGGAGGATCGCAATTAAGGTACCTATTTGAATGATATTGCTGGTTATTGTTCCGATGTCTCTATTAATTACCAGATCAGAAATCAGCCGAAGATGAGCCGTTGAAGAAATTGGTAGGAACTCAGTTATGCCTTGCGTTATTCCAAGTAATATGCTAATTATTATTTCGTTTAAGAAAGAAAAATCCATACTCAATAAGATTTGCCTTTTTCTGGCATTAATGTCAACATACTCATATGATAGTTTTTTTCGGTCTTGGAAATAACGAAGAGAAGTACCTGCAGACCAAACATAATATAGGTCGCCTGTTGGTTGAGGAAATAACAGCCAAAAAATTTTCTCAGAGTAACTGGGTAAAAGGGGAAAATTATCTTTTTTCCAAATACCGGATATCAGATAAAAGTGCTTATTTTTTGCTTTCTTTAAGATATATGAATACCAGCGGTTCGGTACTGACTTCTTTTGTTAATTATTATAAGCTTAACTCCGCAGACTTACGCTTGGTCGTTTTTCAAGATGACAGTGATCAGCTAGAAGGCAGGAAAAAACTGGTCTCGGGAGGTGGTTCTGCCGGTCACAGAGGAATTGATGATATTTATAGACACCTTCTTGGGTTGAGAGTTTCTCCCGAACAAGTATGGCGATTGAAAATAGGTATTAGACCTCCTGGTAATAGATTAAAAAGCGAAACTTTCGTTCTAAAAAAAATAAACCAAGGGGACAAACAAACAATTGCTAAATTAGCTGAATCCGTTGCTAATAATTTATCTTTATTTATTTCTGCAGATTTGGACAAGTTGCAGAATATTATCAATTCTTAAAGGCTGACAAATCAAAAAATTGTTAACATTGCAACTATTATTAACTATAAACTTGACTGGATTCTTTTTTATAGTTAGAATAATTTTTCAACGGCAGATAAACGGTAAGATTGTTTCTCTTTGCTGTGAATTATGAATTATTTTTCCAGGTTGTCTATCAACTGTAAAAGCTTTTGCTGTAAATCGTTTGAAGACTTCTTATCCAGAGTTGGGCTGAGGTTATATGCAAGCTCAAATTCCTTTAAAATCAGTATCAAATTTTTAAAATTCTCTATAGAAGGTGTGTTACTGTAATGCACTTTGTTCATAGGTGAATTAGGATTTAAAGAAAATATTAACCCTCAATATGTAACATTTTTTCAATCTTGTCAAACATGGTTATTTATAATATAATTGGCAAGAATATCCTTTAAATAATAAAATCTTTCCAGACTATGTCTTTTTTTAAAAATTCTCAGGTAGCTAAATTATTCAAGGTTTCTAATACAACAATCACAAATTGGATAGATGCAGCAGAAAAAAAACAAAACGACTTACAACTTACTTCAATAGGTAAACGCAAGGTAATAATAGACAGCAAACACAATAGAGAAATAATTCGAAGATTAAAGGTTAGAGGTCGAAAACATATCGGCAGAAGTAATCGAATTCTTGTTAAGCCGGATAAAAAATTACAGGAAATTTTAACTCAAAAACAGTTATCCGAATTGTATTGTAGTTTAAGTTCTCGAAAAGAGATACCTTACAAATTTAGCTATTTGTACAAAGGAGCTGATCTCTGGGACAAGAGTTATAGGCATATGCTTAACTCTCCAAAAGATTTACCAAATAATGATGCTTTAAAAGAATCGGAGTTGATTGAAAATCATTTACATGGCTTAATTAATCGGTTTAAGATATACGAAACGATTAATGTTATAGATATTGGTTGTGGAAACGGACTTCCTGCGGTGCATATAATTAAAATGCTTAAAGAGGCAGGGTTTAAAGTGAATTATACTGCTGTTGATATAAGTCCTCGAATGATTGAAATAGGAAAAAAAGAAGTTACTGATAATTTTCCTGATATTTTAGCTGATGAATATGTAATAGATCTAGATGAAGAAAATTTTGCCGACTTAACTGTAAGAAAAAAAGTAAATAACAAAAATGCCAATCTTCTCTTATTTTTAGGCAGTACCCTTGGAAATTATAATAAAGATAATATCATTTTTAGAAACCTCAGAAATTCAATGAGTCCTCATGATTACTTATTGCTTGGTAACGCTTTGGCAGATGAAAATGTTGAAATATCCTCATATGCTCCAAACGAATATCATTTTGCCAGGACAACTTGGCTTATGGATCTATTAGGGCTTAAGGGTATGTACCCGGGTACTGTCTTAACGGAAATAAAAAAATCCAAAATAATTGAAATTCGAGAGATTCCTATTGAAAGGAATGTCACAGTTAACTTTGAAGTAGAAAAAAATATTTTTCCGATTAACATAAACGAATTTGATCGAATTTTAGTTTATAAATTTGCCTATTATAAAGAACTGGAACTTGTGCATCAAGTTATTGAAAGTGGTTTTAGAATTGAACAGTTTACTACAAACAGAGATCGTAGCTACGGTATTATGGTGGTAACGGTTTAAGAATTTTTTTTCATGCTCGGGTTTTACGATTCAGGTCTTGGCGGAGTGACGATTTTTAAAGAATTTATAAGTCGCAATCCCGGAAAAAGGTTTGTCTACTATGCAGATACAGCACACTGTCCTTTGGGGGAGAAGACCGAGGAGGAGATATATGAATTAACAACTGAGGGGGTAAAATTTTTGTTCAATAAAGGGTGTGAGTTAGTAGTTTTAGCCTGTAATACAGCTACTTCAGTAGCTATTAGGAGGATTCAGCAAGATTGGCTACCATCAAAACCACAATACAATAAAAAAAATGTTTTAGGGGTTGTTCGTCCTGTGGCGGAAGTACTCCAAGAAATTAACGGTCGGAAGAAAATAAAGTCGGTATTGATCCTAGCTACTCGAGCTACTTGCCGTACCGGTTTTTATCAGCAAGAGTTTGAAGATGGTGGAGTTTCGGAGCATTATTGTCTAGCTTGTCCGGGATTGGCCGAGGCTATAGAAAAATTGGACCGGGAAAAGGTGGAATTCTTGGTTGGAAAATACTTAACCAAAAAAAGCAAATATCTCCAAAATACTGATTCAGTAGTTTTAGCCTGCACTCACTATCCTATTTATATAGAGCAGATTAGTAAAGAGTTGGAAAAAATAACAGGACATAAGGATTTTAAGATTTACAGCCAGTCTAATTTAGTTTGTACTAAGCTAGAGCAATATCTTCAATTTCATAAGGAATATTCATTAATTGACGGAGATATTGAGTTTTATACTTCCTCAGAGCCTATCGAGTTTCAGCGAAAATTGAGTCTGGTTTTCGGTTTAAATTACTCTGTTAAATCCATTTAGGTTACTTGTTGAAGTTTTGCGCCTAATAATTGACAAAAGTATACAAGGCAAATAATTTTAAAGCATTATGTTTAGAGATGTACCGATAACTCACAGTATTGATTTTCACGGTCAAAAGATGCAATTGGAAACCGGACTTTTGGCCAGGCAAGCCACTGCTTCCGTGCTGGCTTCAATTGGGGAAACTACAGTCTTGGCGGCGGTTGTGGTAGGCAAAGAAACTATGAGCGATTATTTTCCTTTACAGGTGATTTATGAGGAAAAACTCTATGCCAGCGGCAAGATAAAAGGCTCCAGGTTTGAAAAAAGGGAAGGAAAGCCTTCGGAAAACGCTGTCTTGACCGGGAGAATGATAGACCGTTCTCTTAGATCACTTTTTAGTTCTAATATTCGTAGTGAAGTTCAAGTGGTGATTACGGTTTTGAGTATGGATGAGGTTAATCCGCCGGATACCTTATCGGTAGTGGCTGCCTCAGCAGCCTTACAGTTGGCAGGAATTGAAGAATTTGCGGGTCCGGTTTCCGGTGTTCGTATCGGTTTGGAGAAACATAACCCCAAAGAGGCTGCCTATAGCAAAGTAATTCGCGGGATTGAAGAAATGTCAGAATTTGTTGACATAAGACCGTTATTAACAACGTTTAGTGAAATATATGATGCTAACATGGAAGAGAATAGGGGGAAGTTTAAAGAAATCTTTGAAAAGCTAAACGCCAAAAATCCGGAATGGTTGGCAAAGTTTAAATTACTGTATAAATCGACAGAAAAAAGGTCTTTGGAAGAATTGTCTCAAATAGAACATGCTGCTCCTCAAAAAGTAGTTAACCCCTCATATCTGGAGATAAAAGAATCTTTGATAGACTTAACCGTATCCGGGAACGGAGAAAATATTTGCATGTTGGAAGCCGGGGCTGAAATTGTAAAAGAAGAAGTAGTCGGGGAATGTTTGGAATTAGCCGCCGAGCAGCTTAAGTTTTTAAACGAATTTCAAAATCACTTTCTTATCAAAGCTAAAGAAGCTGGTCTGGCAAAGAAAACTCCAGTAGTTTTGATTGAATCTTCAAAGAGAGCTGTTGAGTTTTGGAATGTTTTTGCCGAAAAGATTGAGGAAGTGTATTATCGGCCTGGAGATAAGCTTGAAAAAGACAAATATGTTAGAGGTTTTCAGGAAGACTTTTTTGAGACCTATTCTACCATTGAAATAGTTCAAAGTTCCAAAGAATTTGAATCACTTTTTGATTTAAGGAGTTATTTTACTAAAGACAAAGAACAGATCGGCCAAGAATTTCCCGAGCAAGAATTTAATCAAGAAATAGCTATGAAGGTTTTGGATGCTTTGGAAAGTTTGCAAGAACTAAGTGGTCTTTCTTCGGAGCTAAAGAAATCTTTGGATATCTACTTGAAAAAGCTGGTGAAGAAAAATATTTTGGAAAAGGAAAAACGGTTGGACGGAAGAAGGTTAAATGAAACCAGGCAGATTATTTGCCAGCCGGATGTGCTAAGTAGAACCCACGGTTCCAGTCTTTTCCAGAGAGGTGATACCCAGGTTCTAAATACTTTGACCCTAGGTTCCAAGGGAGAGGCTCAACTACTTGATAATATGGAAGATTTTGAAGAATACCACAAAAGATACATTCACCACTATAATTTCCCGCAGTATTCAGTCGGAGAGACCGGAAGGTACGGATATCCGGGCAGAAGAGAGATCGGACACGGTGCTTTGGCGGAAAAAGCCCTTTTGCCGGTATTGCCTTCAGAGGAAGATTTTCCTTATACGATGAGGTTGGTGAGTGAATGCTTGGGATCCAACGGCTCCACTTCCATGGCCTCAACATGTGCTTCCTGTCTCAGTTTGATGGATGGTGGGGTGCCGATTAAGGGAGTAGTAGCCGGAGTAGCCATGGGTCTTATTTTGGATGAAGGGACAGGTAATTTTAAAGTGCTTACGGATATTTTGGGTGCCGAAGATCATTTTGGAGATATGGACTTCAAAGTTACCGGCACGGATCAGGGGATTACGGCCATCCAGCTGGATAATAAAGTTGCCGGCTTGACCGTGGATATCCTCAAACAGGCTCTAACTCAGGCCAGGGAAGGAAGGATTCATATTTTAAATATTATGAAAGAGGCTATCTCCGAGCCTCGCAAGGAGTTGTCGGAACATGCCCCCAGAGTAGTTTCCGTCCAGGTTCCTTTTGAAAAAATCGGTGATGTAATCGGCCCCAGTGGTAAGATTATCAAAGGAATAATCGCTCAAACCGGAACAACTATAGATATTGAGGACGACACAGGTTTGACTTTGATTTACGGTAAAGACAGTGGGAAGGTAAAACAAGCCGAGGAGATTATTAAGAAATTAATCAAAGACTACGTAGCCGGAGATGTGGTCGAAGGAAAGGTTTTTAGAATTGAAAATTACGGAGCTTTTGCAAAAATAGACGGCACGGAAAGAGAAGGTTTGATCCATATTTCAGAAATCGCTGAAGGACGAACAGAAAAAGTCACCGATGTTTTACAAATGGGTCAGACTGTACAGGCCAAGATTATTGGTATCAACGAGAAAGGTCAGATTAACCTAAGTATCAAGCAACTTGGTTAAATTAAAAAATATTTTTGTTTCCTAAAAAACATCTAAAAAATTAGATTGAGTACTAAAAATTTATATTAAATTTTAGATTTAAAGTTGAGAGCTGTTAAAACAATTGTTAATAACAGCTAATATAACCTACCCAAGCCGAAGTTCAGTTGGTCACTTGCCAAGTGGTCATCCTGAATTTGTAACCTCGTCATCCTGAATTTATTTCAGGATCTATTCGAAGAGATGCCGAAACAAGTTCGCCGTGACAGGTGTATAGGTTATATTCGGATCGACTATATTGATCACCTCTCCACAATCTCAAACTTGCTGGCCTCAAACCAAACTGCTTGATAATCACTCAACTTTTCCACTTTCCGATACTCCAACTCAAAAGATTTTAGTTTTTTTTTAAGTTGTTTTTCAAGTATTACACATATGTTTACTATTTATGTTGAATTACGCAGAAGAAATCTAAACCTGCAAGTCAAAGTTGATGGTGATTTTGGTATAGATTCTTGGTTAAGAATTACCGAAGTTATTGCAAAATTTCGGATTATTTTGACCTGGTCGAGAGCGTATTTTGAGTTTCATTATGTTTTTAATATGTAATTTCTACTAATTATTTGATTGTAAGAATGAAGAATCGTTTTGATAAAAATGCTTAACTGTGTGATAATATTATTTATTATTTTTATAATTTTTATGTATCCTGAGTTCTTCAGAACTGAGAGATCATCTAGAGTAAAAACTGAAGATATCCAACACTTGAACGAGTCTAGACTGGTACAATTAGGGTTGCCTCCTGACTTTTTTTACCGCTAGATATTGCAGTTTTGCCGGATTATTACAGAAAAAAATTTAATGAACATATTACTCCCATTGAAAAGTTAGCAGAAAATATTAATCAAATAAGGGAAAGCTTTCTTTCTTCATCAACAGTAATTGTTGAGTGTAATATTCAAGGTCTAGGAGATGCTATAATGAACTTGAGGTATACTTTTGCCTTAGCAAGAATGTTTCCTGAAAAACAATTTAGAGTAAATGTTCCAAAGTCATTATTATCCCTATACTTAGACAGACCGGTAAATGTAAATCTGGTTACAGGTAATTATCTTGAAATGCTAGATGATTTTGAAGCCTTTTATTTAGCTTGGGACGTTGTAGACATATCTTTTATGAAAGCTACAACAAGTGTTTATGTTCCAGATGAGCAAAAAGATAATTTAATGAGGTTGCTTACCTCAGGAAGAATATCAATTAGAGATAACTCTTTTCCCGTTTCAGTCAGTTATTTAGAGAGCGTATTACAAGACGAATATGGTGTTAATTTGGAGTCCTGTAATCAGCATGATTTACGTGCTTTACTTAGAATCAATATTTTATTTGGGTATCTTTCCTCAGAATCATTGGACAGATCAATTATGCAGATATCTCCCTTAGAAATATTACAGACAGAGAGGAAATACGACTTGATGATTGTTCCTGAGGCAAAGGAACATGATGTTGATAACGGAAATAGGTCAGAAAAGTCAATTTCACCAGAAAAATGGAAGGATATTTTTTCTTTAATGAAGGGTAGGTATGGTGGAAAGAAAATCGTCATTGTTAAAGGTCATAGCCATCCAAGATATGTTCGGGCGGTTTATCGAACTGCTAAGGAAGTCGGACTTAATGTAGAATTTGTAAATACCAGAACTTTAGATGATTTTTCTAGGTTGCTACTTAGTTCAGAGGCATACATAGGTATGGATACAGGTCCCACGCATTTAGCGGGAGAAGTTGCAAAAAGAGTCTCCTCCTTAGGAGTTCTTGGAAGAGAAATACCTGTTGTGCAAATATTTAATGGAACTCTTCATTCTCCTCTAAAATATGGGGTTAGGGGTGCATATGTAATAGAAATAAATAATTCACATTCCCAACTTCCCTCAAGTGACATTGATTTATACACTAACCCTGAAGATCTTGTAAATAATCTTTTCCATGTACTATGACATTTGATACACTTCTCAATTAACCTCCCAAACTGTCCTTGATTTCCAGTAGTCTATTAAACTTAACCACTCTTTCACCTCTGGCAGGAGCTCCCAGCTTGATAAATTCGCTTTGAGAAGCAACGGCTAGGTCGGAAATGAAGCTGTCGGTGGTTTCTCCGCTACGGTGACTAACAGCGGTAATATAATCGTTTTCTTTGGCCATATTGATCATCTCACAAGTTTCCAGCACTGAACCGATTTGGTTTAACTTTATCAACACCCCGTTGGCAACTTTGTTGGCCAGGCCGATTTTTTCAAATCTTTTAGGGTTGGTTACAAAAAGATCGTCTCCCACCAGATATATCTTTCTTCCGACGGTATTACTCATTAATTCCCAGCCGACAATGTCGTCTTCGGCAAAGCCGTCTTCAATGGAAATGATATTAAACTCATCTACTAATTCTTTATAAAAGTCAGAAAGACCGCTTTGAGTAAATTCTTGTTTATCTACTGAGTATTTATTAGTTTCCGGATTATAAAATTCGTTGGCGGCTGCATCCATAGCCAGGTCACAATCCAGATTGTTGTAACCGCTGTCTGCCACGGCTTTTTTGATAGTATTGAGAACCTCCTTGGTATCTTTTAGATTTGGAGCAAAACCACCCTCATCTCCCAGGGAAGTGCTGTGACCGCTTTTCTTGAGTTCTTTTTTAAGAGTGTGGTAAACTTCGCTGGCCAATTGAATATCAGATTCGATTTCCCTGGTGTTGGGAATGATCATAAATTCTTGGATATTTAATTCATTATCGGCATGCTCTCCTCCGTTGATAATGTTGCACATAAGCCTGGGGAACTTGGCAACACCGGGTAGGGTACTGAAATACAATCTTCTTAAGTACTGCCAAAGGTCCAAACCAAAGATATTGGCAAAGGCTCTGTGGCTGGCCATGGATACTGCCAGAATAGCGTTAGCTCCCAACTCTTTCTTGTTATCACTCTTATCAAGACTGAGAATAAACTGGTCTAGATCTGCAGCGGTAGTAAATTCTCTGTTAAGAATAGCCTCGGATATTTTGGTATTTACATTTTCAACTGCCTTGGAAACTCCTTTGCCGTGAAAATCTTTCTCATCGTCTCTAAGTTCCAGAGCTTCATATGTACCGGTACTGGCTCCACTGGGAACGCTAGCCGTACCTAGTCCTTTTTTACCGTTTTGATCAATTAGCACAACACATGAGACTGTTGGCAGTCCTCTGGAGTCCAGGATCCATCTGGCAGAAACGTGAATTATTTGAGGCATATTTTAACTTTGAACTTTTTTTACATGAAATAATTTTGATCCTTGAGAAAAAAACCGGTTATGTCAATTTTTTCTACTATTTAAGCAAGGGCCACTCGATGTTAAATATATTCCTACAAAAAATATAGTATAGTCGATTCGAATATAACCTATACACCTGTCACGGCGAACTTGTTTCGGCATCTCTTCGAATAGATCCTGATCCTGAAATAAATTCAGGATGACGAGGTTGCAAATTCAGGATGACCACTTGAGGCAAGTAAGGATGACCACTTGGCAAGTGACGGAGAAAAATTTGGAAATGCCTAGGTTTAAGAGGAGATGGCTATAAAATATCAAATTTCGGGAACAAAAAGTCATATCCTGATACGAGACACCTTAATCAAAGCGAAAGTGTGGCTTGAAAATGGCTTTTGGGTAATTGTTAACGTCGGATAGACCCGACAATTTAAGGGTTTTGGTGATATGCGTATACAAAGAAAATTATTAAATAGGACTAATAATTAAAAGGATAGCTACATTGTTGTTTAGCAAAACTAAATTTGAAAATCCAGCTTTAAAGAATCCTCTCCTACCCAGATATATTCCCACGGTTCCGGGTTCGGCCCTACATTTTCAACTCCATCCGGGTAGCTGGGGATGAAGCCAAATCGTTTGGCGTTAAGATAATTATTGGCAGAAAGCCATTCGTAGGCATCGGTATCGGCAAAAGCAACAATACTACTGTCTACCTCAGAATCATTGATATCTACAGTGATTCCCGAATGATGTTTGGAGTAACCGGGAGGAGCTGTAAAAGTCAGGGTTTCTTCCAAAGCGCCGTCTGCATAGCCTGCCAGAATATTATCGGCGGAAGGTTCTATGCCGTAATTCCAACCGGCACTGGAATTAAATCTTTCCAAAAAAATCTCTTTTTGTCTGTCAGTAGAACGGAATCCGGAATTTAGCTTTAACTGAATACTGTCCAAAAGAGCTACTGATTTCATTTTTTGCCAAGCGGCCGCAGGGTTAGGTAATAGTTTTTCGTTATCAATAGTTACCAGAGTAGCCGGATCAGCCTCTTTACGAAGTACATATCCTCTAGCTTCAGCCTTTTCTATAATGGCTTTATCAGCCAAAGGGTCACCGATTATTGTGATAGCATCTTCCTCTGTTCTTACCTTGGAGTTTGCTTGATTATTGATTTCAATAAAATCTTCAGAAGAATAGAATTCATAAGAAAAAAGAATTTCCTTTAACTCTTCCTTTTCCAGGCTGGGATCAATAGCCGATTCTGCCTCCAACTGATTTACTACTACATCCTGCATTTCCAGATATCGAGACTTTAAGTTTTTATAATTTATGTTTTGTTCAGTCTGCTTGAGGTTTTCGTATTCCTGCAAAAAATCACTATATTTGTTTAGCTCCGGGTACTGATAATAAAGAATAGCTCTACCAAAATGATCAGAAAGTTTGTCTGTCTTAGCTTCATTTTCCCCCAAAGTTTCTTTCAATTCCTGTAGATGTTTGGTTTTTTTGTCCAGTAGGAGGTAAAGATCCTCTTCATTTGAAGATTCGCTATTGGGATATTCTATCTCTAAACCCTCCAGTTGTAGATTGATCAGCTCGGTTTCAGTGTTAGTTTCCTCAATGTTTAATTTCAAGGAAAGTAGTTCGTCATCAATTTTTTTGGTTATAGTCTCTAGATCATTTTTTTCTTGGTTATAACCGATAAGAGGACTGGATATTGAAGGTTGGGTGCAAGAGGCAAATTTGGATTGTAAGCCCTTAGATTCGGCTTCATCAATAATTTTTTGGCATTCTTGATAGTTTTCTTCAAGTCTAAAATAAGAATCAGCATACACAATAGACACACCTACAAAACCAGCTATGATCACAAGCATACTAAACCACTTTCCGGTAGAAACTAATTTATTTGATTGTTGTACCGGATAATCTGAATTTTGGCTAAATGTAGATTGTTCTATTAGTTCGCGTGGTCCTTCCATTATTTGTGAATAATTTTTGGTTTCAATTTTGTTTAATAATAGTCTTTGTAACTTTAGATTGACCTTCTGTCTTCCAAGGCTTTGGCCATAGTTGCTTGGTCTAAAGTGTCAGTATTATAATACAAAGGAAGACCTTGTGCAAGTCTAGTGACGGAAATCTTATCTTTTAGACCTTTATGGGCAATGATCTCTTTTAGATAAGCAGTAGTTGCTTCAGCTGCAAATCCGGCTTTGAGAAATAGAATTAATTCAATTTTTTGAGTAGGGTTATCTAGAAGTTGAGGGACTCTTTTCTCAAAAATATTAGATACGGTAGTGTCTTCTGGAAAAATATTGTCCAAAGGAGAAATTAAATGTCTTAAAACATGGTAATGTCCATTATAGATATTACTTTTTTCTACAGAAATTATATCCGTAGGCTTTTCCACCAAACAGATTTGATATTTATTTCGACTCTTTTGGCTGCAAATTTCACACAACACTTCTTCTTGCGAGCTATTTTTTTGAGCAAAAAAACCGCAGTTACTACAAAAAGTGGTTTTTTCTTTTACTTCTTCCAGCGATCTGACTAGAGCCTGGTGATCACTGTCGTTTAACTGCAACATATCCAAGGCCAGCTTTAAACCGCTTCGTTTCCCCACTCCCGGAAAGACAGTTAATTTTTCTGCTAAGGATTCTAATGACTCAGGAAGCATATATTATCTATAATCATATGTGTCTATTTTTATAAACTGGTAAAGAATTAAACTCTCTTAGAGACCTAAGATTTTTTTACAATAAATGCAAGAGTATTTTTGGCTTAACCTCTGTTCAGATTATATTTTAACCGGCGGAATTAATCTCAAAGGGCACCTCCGGAGAATTGCCCATCATAGAAAATTGCTCAACCGGAGTTTGACTTCGGAAAGTCATTTCAGCTTGGTATGTATAATCTTCATTAACTTCAACTCTTATGTCACCTTCCCCGGAATTGCTTCTCAGTTGATTAATTTGTCCGGATACGGGAAAACCGTTAGCAACTTTTTGCTCGTTATTTTCAGCAGTAATTTTGAAAGATCGTTGATCCGTGACGGGGGTATCATTCTCTTGGCAAAACTGCACCTACGGTAAGGGTCTTAGTCAAAACTTGTTGATTTGGCAAGGTAAAAATAGTCTGTAAGGAATTCTTTCCTAAAAAACCGAAGTAAGTCAAAACTTGTATCCTTTAGTAGGATTTTGATTAGGTGTTAAACAATTTTCTTTATACAATATTAGAAAAACAATCAATTTTTGCAAACCCTTAAAAGCCTAATTTGTGAATTTATTCTATAATTTAACTTGCTTCCTTGTTTGACAACACTTTAAAAAAGTATAAAGCTAAACAGAGTTACCAGAATTATGATCAGATTTCTAAACGTAAGTCGAAGATATGTGCAGGGTCAACCAAATGCACTGGGAAATATTAATTTGGAAATTAAATCAGGTGAATTTGTTTCTTTTGTCGGGCATTCAGGAGCAGGCAAATCAACCATTCTAAAATTATTGATCGGAGAAGAGAGGCCAGATGACGGAGAAATTTGGATAGAAGATATTCGAGTAGATAAGATCAAACCCGAGTACTTGCCTTATTTACGAAGAAGAATAGGCGTAATTTTCCAGGATTTTAAATTATTGGAACAAAGGACGGTTTTTGAAAACGTGAGTTTGGCTATGGAGGTGGCCGGTGCGACTAAGGAAGAAATAAGTAGAGATGTTCCTAAGCTTTTAGATCTTGTGGGTATGGCCAATAAGGAAAAGAGCTATCCCCGGGAACTTAGTGGAGGAGAAAAACAAAGAGCCTCAATTGCCAGAGCTCTTTCTCACAATCCTATTCTTTTAATTGCTGACGAGCCTACCGGAAATCTGGATAAGACTAACGCTTACGATATTATTACTTTGCTGCTCAAGATCAATAACTCTGGAACTACTGTTCTTTTGGCTACTCATGATCAGGAGATTGTAGACAAATTGAAAAAAAGAGTGGTTACCTTGCAAAACGGTCAGGTTATCTTAGACCAGGAGGTTGGAATGTACTATATTTAGCTAGTCGGAAACAAATTTATTAAGATTAAGATTTTTAAGTGTTATGAGGGTGATTCTCCAGTTGAGCAATCATGTCTTGAGCTTTTAAAATATATTCAGTGTGGTCAATCGCTTGAAAATAATTAAGGGCTCTTCGATAATATTCCATGGCCTCTTCATCTCTGTAAATTCTGTATTTATAATAACCGATATTCAAGCATATTTCTCCCATTAAAAGCATGTATGTGTAGAAAGATAATTTATTGCCGTTGGAAAAGTAGTTTAGAAGCTCTAATTTATTAGACAAACCGAGGATGTAGTTTAGAGTGGTAGTTAATCTGTAGGATTTTAGATAAGAGGATTTAATTGTGTTAACAGTAATAAGTTGACTGAGTGCGACTATTAAAGTAGTTAAATCTTTGATTTTATTTACTGATTCTGAAAAAAAATCTTGTGGGTTGCTTTCAACCGTAAATCCATCTTCAAGCTGACAATTGGCGGCGTTTGTAAAGTATCTCTCCGCTCTAGCAACATCTGATCTTCTATCTATCATGTAATCAGCTATTTCGATAAGAACGTCGACTCGGGATTCTATAAAACCAACTTGTTCATAAACTTCGGCCAAGCTTTCTACCAGCTCTTCAGAAAAATCAGGTAAGTTTCTATCATTGGCAAAACCACTTACCTCATGCAATCTGTCAAAAGATTCTTCAAAAGCTGTTTTGGAATCAGAAAAGTCGTTAATCAAAGCAAACCTTTTACCCGATGAGAGCGAAATTTCGCCTTCTTTATATTTTCGATATTTTTTTAGAGAATCGGGGGCTTGAGTCTCAATCAGGTTTTCTATATCGTATTGAAATGACGGGTTTTGATATTGTAACATTTTAAAGAACTCCGGTCTATTATAACCGCCGGTGAAGCCCCATTTTCTTCCTAAAGCTTCTGTCTTCACTGCCGCATTCTTATCTTGGCTTATGATTTCAATGACATCCAAGGCTGCATTCGTTTTGTCAATCTGAGAATCTGCCCTAATACGGTTCCTCCTCCTTTCCAAGTCTCTATCTTCTCTTGGTACAGCCTGCTCAGAAACCCTGTTTTTATTAGGCAACACCGGTTTAATTGGCACAGGACCTCTTTCATAATTAGTCATACAGCAGGAAGTTTTTTGAATTCAAGGCCGATTTTGGAAATTTAGTTGAATTTAATCATCTTCAAAAGGCCGGAGAAATTATAATTGGATATTTTTTGCTTTTTCTTTTTGGATTCAAAATATTTTTGCTTGAGGATTGATTGATGTTTGTCGAAAAGAAAAATATACATGGAAACTCGGTGGTTCATACCGGAAGGTTGCAAGTTGTCTTTTGCCTGATTTTTTACAGGAAGAATAACCGTATACAAAGGGAAATCTTTTCCAAAGTAATCCCACAGAAGAAAATCCACAAATGACCCGTTCAAACCAAAATAAGCGGTATTGGAATGAATATTAATTTCTAGAGTCTTAATGCTGCTTTCGTTTTGTAAGTGATTAATTAGATTTATCAATTTGTTTTCACTTTCCTCTATTTTCAGCCCTCCTAAGTCTTTGGCTAAAGCGTTAATAGCTTGATACTTATTTAGATTTTTAACTCGAACATGATTAGCCGGGATTTTTAGTTTGGATGATAAGTACTTGCTGATATTGTTTCCCTTCTCTTTTAAATAAGTGTTTGAGGAGTAATAATAATTATCAAATAATAATTCCAGAATAATAAAATATACTTGGTGTCGAAAATATTTAATAAAATCAACGCTCAAATTTTCGGGGATATTTAGGGTACGGTAAATTCCTGTCAAAGAATTAATCTTGCCCTGAGCTTTGTTTCCAAGGTTAGTTTTTAACCAATTCATCTTTATAACCAGGGTAGATAGTGATTTTTCCAGTCTTGATACTTGTAGGGATGATAATTTTGCCAAATCTGACTCATTCTTAATCTTTTTTTGTAGCATTTGTTGGTTCATACATCGATTCTTTAAGCTTATTAAAAAATAAATGTTCAAGACGGAAATTGTTTTTTCGGCAAAAACACTCTTTAGTCCCATAACACACTTTTTAACTACTTGCAAATTTATTTTTGCTGATGTAGATAAAGAATAAGAGTTAAAGTTGAAAAAAAAGTCAATCTTTCTAAAGCTTTTTAAGCAATTTAAGTCAAGCGTATGGGGCGGTTATATTGACAGACGATTTCATTTAAGTAAACACTGTTAGGTTAATATGTCTGCACAATCAATTTTTAGTCTTCGGAAGACGGATGGTTCGGAACAAATCAAATCGGAAGTAAGAACTGTCAATTTTATTAACCACAGGGTGGAAAGTGAGGAAATTAAGGGATATTTTGATTCCAGGATACGATTTTTGGGAGCGTGTTACGACTTTGCCAAGGAAAAAAAACTTCGGGAGGATTTTAATTTTGCTGATAATTCAGTTACAAGAGACAAGTTAAGGCAGTGGTTGTCTGAAAATCGGAGGGCTGTCATGGTTGAGGGTACGGAATTTGGAGTGATAACCACCAAAGTGCAAGAAAGTATTGCCAGCATAGAAAAAAATAAATACCTACAAAAACTACAAGAAGAACTAAAAGAGATTGTTTGGAAAAAGCAATACGGAGAAAAAGTAGACAAAAAAGAACTCAAGAAATTAACACTTTCTTTGGATGATCTGGAGAGTTTGGAGGAAGAAGAGATCAAGGAAATATTCAATTATACTCTGGTAGAAAAGGCTAAGATGTTTAGAGAATTGCTGATTTTATTCAAAAATGAGGATATTTTGGTAGAAAAGTGTGAGTCTGTAATCGGGGATTTGGATATTTTTTTAGAGCGGATGGTTGATTCGTGGCAAAAGGCTTTTCAAATTGTCAAAAACTCTTTAAAATCGGAAAATATTCCCAATAAAGACTTGGCAGAATTTTTTGTACTCAAACTCTTCTTTG
Organism: uncultured Candidatus Saccharibacteria bacterium; assembly: GCA_964434775.1. Classification (GTDB taxonomy): domain Bacteria; phylum Patescibacteriota; class JACMRA01; order JACMRA01; family JACMRA01; genus CAYSWH01. Next base: position 35,517 of record CAYSWH010000008.1, read on the forward strand.
CCTTTGACGGTAGAGCCAGAGAAATCGAAGATGATCTTCTTCCGGTGATTAATTCAAGTTTAAACGAAATTAAGCAAGGGTTTGCCCAGCAACTTTTGGAAAAGGTTGGAGAAAGTCAAGAATCAGAGAAAGATATTCAGGAAGAAAGAGGGGAGAAAAAAAGAAAAAATTTGCAGCTACAAAATATTTGGGATTTGGATTGGACGAGGGTGGAAAGTGTAAGTATATTTAACAAGTCTTACCAAAAAATATTATACGGTGTAGACTCACAACAATTTCCAGGGGATAAAAAGGAAACTATTGAAAAAGAAAAAAGTGAATTTGCTCTCAATCACCCCAAATCAGCCCCCAATTTCCCCAGTCTCAGAGAAAAAACTGTCGATTGGGACAGTGACAAGAAAGTTTCTGTTTTACTGGAGGAAAAAAAAGATAATTTTGATGAGCTAAAGTTTTTGGACTATTTGCTCTTTCGAGCCAAAAAAATTATTGAGGGAAGTGATGTTTATAAAATTTGGAGATTTATCGGCAATCATAAAGATTATGTATGGACAATCTGGCTGAAAGCCATTTTGGGTCAGCAGGAAATAGATTTTTCATCCGGATCAAACCTTTTGAATAAAAACCATGAATATCATCAAGTAGAGGAAAACTATCCCGGGAAAGATAATTGGAGGATAATCAAATTTAAGAAAAACAGCGGAGACTCCCAAAAAACCGAATTTGGCTCCTATTACTACAAAGAAAAACTTTCAAAAGATTCCGAGGAGAAGCCAATAATCAGAATAATGGAATTTGTCTGGTCGGATGGAAAGCAAAACCACAGACTACCCAAGATTACCTTTAATCTTAACAAGAAAGACGGAAGACAGGTGGCTAATTTTGGTCAATGGATGGAGAGACATTACTTGGACTTAGCCAAGTTTAACATTGAATTGGCTATTTTACGGGATTTACAAGAGGCAAAGCTTTTGGACTTGGATTTTATACAAAAATGGTTGGAGCTTTTGACTACTGAAGAGGGATTAAAACAAAAACTGAGTGTGCGAACCGAAAAGAGGTTGTCGGAGCTAAAAAAACAAAGTCTAAAACCCATACTTAAGAAAGATGAAGTTTTGAAGGTATTGACGATCAAACTAGAGAAACTTGAAAAGCACCTTCTCTTGGATAGAGATCATCAAGAGTTCAAAATATTTGATAAATCCAGCTACAGCAAATACAAAAAATTGGCTCAAATTATCTTTGAATCAGTCTTGGGTGAAGACAAAATTAGAATTGCCAAGGAAAAAGCAGACTTAGCTAAGCTTGGGCTGGAAACAAAACAGGTTTTGCCGATTAAGATAGGGAGGATGACCAAACGAACAAACGGTAGTTCAACTTTGATTTTTGATTTAGACAGTGAGCAGAATTTGGCAAAAGAATCCTATCCTTCCGTAGTTTTTCCCCTTATCAAGCTTCACCCCAATTTGCAGGAATATTCCAATTTGGTAATTAAAGACTCTTTGGAAAAAGCCGTGGAAGAGTTTAATAAACCAAAGAACAAGGATAAATACCAAAAGATAGCGGTTGGGTTTTTGAATGGAGATAAAGACAATAATCTTAGGGAAGTACAAAGTAATTTTTTTGAGAATGACAAATCTTTTGAAAGTTTGAGTGAAGATTCTAAATCAATAAAACTTATTTATGAAGACGAGCAGAGAAAGGTTATGATCAGGGATGACTATGTGAAGCCGGAAGATGTGCTCGGCGGTAACAATCCCGGATATCCTCGTCTATATTATTTTCTGATTCCCAAGAATTGTAATAACTTGATTATTCCCGTGAAAACTAATTGGTACTACTTAACCAAATACACTCCTTACCATCATCTGAGAAAATATTTATATTTGGATAAAGAGCTTTGCGAGCATTCCAAATCGGAAAACGAAGAAAAGTGGAGAGAAAAAGCCGAGGAAATATTGCATTTGCGTTGTCATTTGCGGAGGTATTATCGAATAAGTAGTCTAGAGCTTGATTTGATTAGAGACTATAATTTAAAAATCGATCGTCAGACTAAGACGGCATCAATTGAGCCTTTTTTGCAGGCAAAGGTTCATTTTCAATTTAGTAATCCAAGGAAAATAGCGGATGTTTCTAACCTATTAAGCAGTAAACCTAAATACGTACTTTCGGTCGATTTGGGGGAAAAAATTCTTGCGGCGGTGACTCTTTCCAAAGTTGATTGGGATAAATGGGAACATAGTGATTTTAAATTATTTCCGGAAAGAAAGGATTTTGCTTTAACACCTGTTTTGCAAAGTTTTTTGCCTCTAAAAAAAGAGGATTTGGATTTGGCCTTATCCATGTATCAACCAACGATACCTGAGACACTTATCCAAAAGAGCAGTTTCCAAAAAACCTATTCCCAAAAAAATCAGAATCAATTATGGCTTATTGATCCACGTTTGGACAGATTTTCTGATCGCTACAAATTGCTCATCAAGCGTTACAAGTCACAACAAAAGCAATTTGGCGTAGTCCAAAAGAGGTTGGCTAACTCCAAGCAGAACCTAACTGACAAGCTGGCCGAACAAATCGCTATACAAATAGTTAAGCTGGCCAAGGAATATGGAGCGATAGTTGTTTTTGAGGATTTAGCTACGGGTTTTGGTAGGGAGGTAGAAACGGTTAGGCTTTACACTACAATTCGTCGATTGACAGCCCAAAAATTAGGTGAAGTTGGTTTACTAAACACTTCTTTTGTACAAGGTGAGGCCGATTTGGATAATTACAAGAGATATGAATATAACCAAGGCCTTTATAGCCTTGTAAATCCGGCCAATACTTCCAAAACTTGCTCCGTTTGCGGTTATCTCCCGGTGGCTTACAAAGAAGCTTCAACAAAGAGAGAAGCGGTAGAAGGTGTCAAAATGAACTTTGAGAATTGGCAGGAAAAAGGCCAAGTCTACTTTACCTGGAAAGATGCCGTCTTTTTTACGATCAAGGCTCCAACCAAGGAAGCTCAGACTTGGGAGTTTATTAACCATCAAGGAAAAAATATTAAAGATGACTTAGGCAAGATTGTCGTCTTTTCCAAAAAAAATACCAGTAACATTTCCAGTCCGCTTTTAGACCAAATTAAGGATTGGTTGTTTACAAGCGAACGGGGAGACAGGAGAGGTTTGAACGAAAAATTTTTACAATTCGCTCTCAAGAGCTTTCTTAATTCCAGAGAAACCCAAGATAAATTCTGTTGTAAATTTTGCGGACAGGAGGAAAATGCCGATTACCAAGCCGGCTACTCAGTCGGTTACAACTTTTTGGTTGGTAATAGAGTTGTCCAAGAGAGAAGGGAAAGTGGAGCCAAAGATGCGGGTTTAAAAAAGGGTATAAGTAAAGAGATTAGAAATAAGATGGTGTAGGCAAAGAAATCAATATGGCTTGACAATTTTTAAAATTTTTCTTTGCTTTAAGCTTAGTAAGTTTTTTCTTTGAAACTTTTACTAAACTCTTATCCTGTCCAGATTTGGAAGGAAACAAAAAAGTATTGATTTAGCTTTGCACCATGACACATACAAAAAATTTTACGGATTGGTTTAGCATTAAGCCAAAACTTGACTCATTGTCTCACCGACCTCCGTTTTTGAATGAAGGGCAGATTTGGTGGTGTAGTCTTGGAGAGAACGTCGGTACAGAGGTGAGCGGGAAAGGTCGCAAATTTACTCGACCGGCAATTATCTTAAGAAAGCTCTCAAGACATACCTATCTGGTTATACCTACCTCATCCAAAATAAACCAAGGAAGTTGGTATGTTGAATTTCTACACAAAAACAAAAAAATGGTAGCTTGCTTGCACCAGTCTAGAGTCATTGATTATCGTAGAGTCGACAATAGAATAGGGGATTTAGATAAATATGATTTCCAAAAAGTAGTGAATGGGTTCAGAAATCTCTTCTGTCCATAAAAAAATGTCCCCTGTTTCCAGGGGGACGCGGGATAACCCGAATAGAATTTAATTATCAATCAAATTTACACAATTGTCAATAAAATAATCAATGGTTTCTAAAAAAAGAAAAAAACAAAATTCTGTCTACAATCAACAGAACATTATCCCTATCAGTTATACTAAATCTGTTAAAAGTATTTTTTGTACTGGTGATAAATATTCTTATTATGAAGAAGACCTCTCGTTTAAAAGTAACGCAACAAGAAACAAAAATACGCTCAACAAAATTTTATCATTTCTTCCCTCTGCTATTTGTTGTGTAATTAATTATCTAAAAAGTCACTTTTGATCAAAAATAAATTCTTTTTGAGACAGATTTTTGATATTCTGTTATACTCGCCTTGTGCAGATAACAAAAACCAAAACAGATGTCATAATTGATGAAAGTATTTATGAGGTACGGGTACACGCCGGTTTTTTACGCCTGTATGCTGAGAAGAATGAAATATTGGGAGATATTCCGATTTATCAGATAAGGTCTGTTTTGATAGAAGGGGGAAAGATAAATATTCCGGCAGGCTTGATTAAGTTGTGTTGCCAGGAGAAAATACCGATCCACGTTTTGACCAATCGTCACAAACACTATGGCAGTTTGCATTTTACTACCGACAGCAATGTCCTCAACAGACAGGTACAGTTTTTAGTTTTGACTGATGAAATTTGGAGATTATACTTAGCAAAACAAATATTATACCAAAAAATCTCTATTCAAAAGAAGCTTTTACAGCATTGGGGTAGGGGTAGTTCGCTTCTGGAAAAGAGCCTCAAAAAAATCAATTCCAAAACCAAGTTCCAAGGTTTGATGGGTACGGAGGGTCAAGCAGCCACAATTTATTGGGAGTTTTTTGGTAAGGAAGTGCCAGGTGTTTACGATTGGCCGGGAAGGCTAAAGTATCCAACCAAAGATCCGGTTAACTCTATGCTTAGCCTTGCCTACGGTTTACTGGCCACTCAATGTCAGACCAGTCTAACTCTTCAAGGGCTTGATCCTTACTTTGGGATTTTGCACAAGACAAACCAGGACAGGCCGGCCTTAACATATGATGTGATGGAAGTGTACCGTTCTTTGGTTGTTGATTTGTGGGTTCTGGGCTTACTTTCCAAAGAAGTATTTAAACCGGAAGATTTTACTTTTACCAAAGAAGGGGTGTGTACTCTTTTACCTCACCCCAAAAACGAATTCTTCCGTCTCTGGTTCAAGAGGCTCAAGTATTACAATTTTTCTACCAATTACGGTCAGATTTCTCTTCATCAGTTTTTGGACTCCAACACAAGTTTGCTTCTGTCTTGGTTTGAAAAAATCACCACTCACAAAGAAAGAAACACGGGTAGGTTTGATAGGTTGCCTGAGAGACTCATAGTTTTCAAAAATATTGAGGAGTTTAGTTTTATCGAATAAAATAATAGGAGTATGCGAGCAATAATTTGTTATGATTTTTCTGATGACAAGGCTAGGTCCAGGTTTTCCAAAATCTTGAGTAAATACGGTTTTAGAATTCAATACAGTGTTTTCGAATTTAATTTGGATAGGGTGACGTGGAAAAAGTTGGTTCAAGAACTACAAAAAAAGAAGTTTTTGGAGGGTAACCATAATATAGTCATAATTCCGATAACCAAGTCAGTCCACGAAAAGATAATCAAATTGGGTGATGTATTTTTGGCTTTTGATTACACTACTTTGCTTTATTCCTCATTAGGAATTCAAGGTTTGGACCAGAGAGGTAAAAAAGAGCAAGTCGATCTTGACAAGATAGTGGGAATCGATGTTAAGTAGATACAGCTAGTTTTGTAATTTTCTTTACGCAGCTTTTAACTGTTCTACATTTAGACAGGAGAATCATTATCAATCTATAACAATCTAATAAGAACACTTCTTATTTTTTTACAGCATTTTTTTGGTTTGGAAAGTGGGTAGTTTTCTTTGGTTTGATGTGCTATTTTTCCAGCCAAATAGGTTGGATGATTCAAAAAAGGTGAGCTTCCTACTTATTCTGATTTGTATAAAGATTTTGCTAAAACTAGACTTCCAAACTGGCTTAAAATATATTTTGCTGAAAGGGTATCTCAACTTGTTAGTGAAATATTAAGGACCGATCAACAGAGAAAAAAAGCTGCTTAGTTCTTCAGAAATCATTTTCTAAACCTAATCATTATTCTTAGAAAAACCGATGCATGTTTGATCGTGTTCATTCACATTAAAACCCTCCGGATACCAGGGTAGGCGACCCTTATTATCAAATTCTTGATACCACTCAGAAGGTGTTTTTAAATCCAAGGAGTCAACCTCGACTTGATTTTGGGCAAGAAAGTCCATGACCTCTTGTTCATTCGAAAATTTCCTAAAGACTTCTCCCTCAAAAATAAAAACCTGATACCCTTTATTGCTACTTTCATCGTTTTCAAGAGATGTTTCCGGCTCTTTTACAATCATAATTCCCGGAGAAAGCAAGGTAAATTTATCAATATTATAAGGAGAAGGTTCTCCAAAAATCTTGGATTCTTCAATCGGCACGGTGTCCTCAAAAGTCCATTCATTTTTTACTACGCTAATCAAATGGTATGGGTAGACCAAAGGTATTCTTGAAAAGTCCCAGCCCGCATGCTTGATATAAAACCTCTCTCCTGTTCCTTGATTGTTTATGGATTCAGTAATCAAACAAACCGTATCTGCCAAATCAAACGCAATTCTTTTAACAACTTTGTAACCTGTATAAGCTATCAGACCTAGAAAGATTATTCCAAATATTCCGAGAACCGTAATCACAGGAATTAAGATAATCAGCTCCTTTTTAATAAACTGCTTGCTTAGCATGCCAAAAGTTACTTTTCAAGATATTTATCAAGAATTGTCTCTTTCGTCAATGGCTTCGTTGGCTAGTTTATCAGCTACTTTGTTATATTTTCTGAGAACGTGGGTAAACTCAACCGAATTAAATTTTTTTATGATCTGGAGGCAGTGTCGGTGCCAAGTTTTGAGGCCCTCATCCTTTACTCTGTATTCTCCAAGTACCTGTTTGATAACTAGCTGACTATCTAAAAAGACTCTAAGGTCAATCTCTGCTCCAAAAGTTTGTCTGATTTTCTCCAATCCAAATGTGAGTCCTTGCCACTCGGCTTGGTTGTTGGTACTAGTTCCGATGAATTTACTTGCTTTGAGAACTTCGGTACCTTTTTTCGGAATAATCTCGTAATCTAGAGTTTCATGTTCCGGCAATTGATAAACTACAAACCCAAAGGCTGCCAAACCGGGATTACCTCGGCTGGCTCCGTCACAAAAAAGGGCGTAACTATGAGTTTTCATTAATATCCAAAAAGAGGAGAAATAAACGGAATCAAGAAACTAATCACAAAGATAGCCATGATAAAGACAGTTAAATATCTAGTGACAGTTTTTCTAAGAGTCGGCTTTTTGTTTTTATTTGACATAGAAAAAGAAATTTACTCTTTACAAGAGCTGCTCCCAGTTTATCGAAAAAAAATTTTTTTGTAAATACCTCTAGATTGTTATCTTTTGACTAAGGACTTTTATTAAGCTATCCTTAAGAATAGCCGACAAATTATCAACTATACAAGCAATTTGGTTGTAATTTTGAAATAATTGCTCTTTTTGTCTTGACTTGGTTGTGTCAGCTCGTAAATAAAAATTGTTTTTGCATTGTCTGAATATAAAAGATTTCAATCAAGAAGAAACAAGATTGCTGCCAGGTGGAAGCTAGGTGTTGAGCTTTGGCAATTTTTGATTATTTTGACTGTAATCTTTACCACTGCCAGTTTTATTCTTTGGTTTGTGAATGTAAGACCCAGAGATACTGAGACCCAATTTATTTCTGTAGGTAAAGTCAAGGCCGGACTATATAACCATTACCAAACTATTAAGCTTCTGCCCAAGAAAGAAATCAACGTTTCTAAGAATAATTATCCCTTGAGTGCTCCATGTTATTCTGAAATTCAGGGTATATCTGTTGATTATGATATAGCAGATCGATACATAGAAAGAATCGGCCAGTCTGAAGAAGCCTCTTCAGCACTCAGAATAGAGATAAGTAACGACAATTTTGAAGCGAGCAGAGAATTGGAAATTACTAAAATTTTTGATAAATTCGGAAATTACACTACGGAGAATAAAACATATTATGAGAAAAAAGAAACCTATTTAAAAGAGGTTTTGCAGGTTAAGAAACTGGTTAGCAGAATTTGTCTGCAGAATGTGGAAAAGGCAGAAAAGGAACTGTTTGTGTTAAAGAGTGAGCTTAAGGACTTGAAATCAAAAGGAGGTATTGATCAATCTTGGCTTCAGAGTGTAGATTTTTGGGTGGAGGCTTACTTGGAGGTTTTAGATAAAAGTCAGGGAGATTTTGTGGCAGTGGAAAGAGATTTGGTAAAGCTCCGGCCGGGATTTGAAAAGATTTTTGAATATGAGTTTGAAGAAGAGAAGAATTTCGAGAAAATTAGAAAAAGTGAAGCGGATTTTTTACAGGAAATCGAAAAAATTGAGAGTTGGGAAGAGGAATTTGTAAGTAATAACAGGCATTTAGAGTCGAAATTTGTACGAGTTTTTGAGGATTAATTTGCTTATCCCAAAGGTAAGTCAATTTTTATCAATCTTTCTTAACCAAGTCCCAAATCATCTCTAAATATATTTTTTTAACTCGAACGTTTTTCTTCCGGTGATGATGCCTAATTACCGCCTCCAAAGAACTCCAGGCAACATCAAATAATAAGTTGACTTCAGCATTCTTTATTTCTCCGCAACGTATACCTGCATGTAAATAATTTTTCAACCCTTCAAACTTAATATCCACCTTTTCAATAAAATCTGAGCTAACATCTATTTCCGGTTCAATGGAAGTGATAAAATAAAATTCTTTAGGAAAGTTTATAAAGTGATTTATTATGTCCCTAGCTACATTTTGTACATTCTCTTTAAATGTGGATTTAGGGTTAATGCTGCTTTCCAAGGCCTCAAAAAGCCTGTTTTTGGCTGACATGTACACTTGATTTATCAGATCTTGCTTGCTTTCAAAATGCACAAAAATGGTTCCTGAGGCGACTCCTGATTCTTTCGCAATTAGATTTGTAGAGGTTTTATCAATTCCTTTCAGCACAAACAATTCCAAGGTTTTTTGCAAAATTTTTTCTTTAGTTCGGGACATTTTAAATATTACTCGTTATTTATTCCGGTGATTATTAATTAGTAAATTGACGGTAGAAGTATATGACATCGAGTGGCTCTCTTATTAATATTGTTGATTTAGTTATTTTCGCCAGGTCATTTAGTCATACCCATAATAATTTTATCAAATATCATATCTCCGAAAAATTTTCGGATAAAGATCATTGGTTTGGCAAATTTTCCTACAGCATATCTGGTTTTAGGGTTGGTGCTCATAACAATTTTTGCAATTAGCTCAGATACAATAGAAGCCGGGGAACTGTTTTCTTTGCTGTAATTTTTGGCTGTAGCCTTGGCCAGATTTTGGGTTATTTCCCGGTAGGGACCTCCCTTTGCCCGTTCTACCATAGGATCGGACATAACTTCACTAAATTCAGTAGAAATTATACCCGGCTCGATGATTACAACATCGATTCCAAATTGTTTTAGTTCTAGTCGAAGACAGTCCGACCAGCCTTCCAAGGCATGTTTACTTGCATGGTACCAGGCACCAAGAGGAGTGTACATTTTTCCACCCATGGAAGAGATGTTGATAATTTTCCCGGATTTCTGCTTTCTCATAAATGGTAAAACCTGTTTGGTAATCTCTGCCAAGCCGAAGAGGTTTACTTCAAATTGTCTTTTGGCATCATCTAAGGAAACATCCTCCACTGCTCCGTAAACTGCATATCCGGCGTTGTTAATCAAAATATCGACCCTTCCCTCTTTCTGTACGATATAATCTATTGCTTGCTTAATTTCAGTGGGTTTTGTTACATCGACTTCCAAGGCTTGACCACCTTTTTTTACTAGTTCTTGCATTTTTTCTACCCTTCTGGCTAGACCGTAAACTGAATGGCCCTGCTCGATTAGTGTTGTAGCTGTTTGTTTTCCCATACCTGACGAAGCTCCGGTGACTATAATTACCTTTGATTTTTTCTGCCTAGACATAATTTAGCTTGATTAAGTTTGTATTAAATATTATCAACTTAAATAATGAGTGAGTACTCAGTTATTGTCAAGAGAAATTTTTATAAGTTCATCTTAAGTATTTCCCAAATCTTGCCTGAAACATTTTTTATTTAGAAATACAGTAATAAAGAAGGTAGTCATTAATACAAGGAAAATGTGGATATAAATATTAAACTTATACACAGTGGCAAATAGGGGATTGAGAATTAGCTTCTGCAGCTCTAATTAAATAATTTCGTAATATATTTGTCATTTATTGTTCAAGAATTTCAAAAATTTACTACTAATAAAACAGCCGTAAATACCGGTAAAACTTATATAATTTCAGAATCAAAGAATTATTTTTATTTAAGAGTATATTGAATTTAACTGATAATTCTAATATTTTCGGGTATGAAACATACTTTGAAGCTGAGCAATTTACTACCAAGTTTGTAGAGTTCGTTAAAGGCTACAGCAGGGGGCTCAGTATTTTTTTTTGGTTAGAAGGAAATAATAATATACAAAGATCTTATTATAGTTTTTGTGGAGGAGGGTATTATCTAGTGGCCGGAAAAAGTTATGAATTGATGAAAATATGGGCTTGTAATGATCAATTTCGGGTGGATTGTCAAAATGCTTCTTATTAAAGTTTGAAGATTATGAACTGTCTGCCGGGTTAAAAAAGTTTCTGTGGTTGCTTCAGAAAAATTAGGCAACTCACCGGGATAAAATGGGAGGTGGAATAGTCAATATAACCCAAAGCAAATATCAAGCTAAATTAATAGAGTGGACTAAAAACTTTCAATGCTAAAGAGATGGCAAATTTTGCTCTTCTTTTTCAAGTCTTTCTTTGATGATCCCATAAGCAATTTTGGCTGCTTCGGTTTCAGCTTCTTGCTTAGATCTACCCGAACCTTCAGCAATAAGCATATCTTCCAGCCAAAGTCCGATGTGAAAAAGTTTTTCGTGATCTTTACCTTCACTGGAAATTACTTTGTATTGCGGAGTTATTTTCAGTTTACTTTGGGTATATTCTTGAATAGTTGTTTTAAAATCTTTATATGATTTGGTTGCCAAAATATAATCAAGCTTGGTTAGAATAAATTGTTTGATAAAACTACAGGCCGGTTCGTATCCGCCATCCAAGTAAATCGCTCCGATTAAAGATTCAAAAGCGTCAGCAACAATACTAAGTCTGGCTTTACCTAACTCTTCTTTCTCCCCTTTACTTAAAAAAATTTCGTGCTGCAAACCTATGTCTTTGCCAACCTGGCCGATTAATTTATAATTTACCAGGGAAGAGCGTAGTGATGTCATCACGCCCTCATCTCCATGAGAGTTTACAAACAAATATTCACTAACAACTAACTCCAAAACCGCATCACCCAAGAATTCAAGCCTTTCATTATGTTCGTTGATAGATGGGTCTTTGGTTTTTTCGTTCAAATATGAGCGATGGGTCAAAGCGTTCTTTAATAATCTTATATCGTTAAAAGTATAGCTAATCTTTTTTTGAATAGAATCGAGACTCATCGGATGCTAATTTATTTTTATAATTTATTAACAGCTTCGCTTAAATGTAGTTTTTTTTGGATTTTTCTACTATTGAATTTAACCAGATAATTAATTTTTTTGCAAGTAACCTTTTCTTATTACGGTCTAAACCCAAAAAACAGCTGACAAACTCTATTTATCAATAAAGTAAATTTCATGGATTAAAATATCATTCTTGCTATATACCCCACCTAAGAGGCTACGTTCTTCATTTTCTATCTGCCAGTGGAAAGTAAAGCGATCATTGACTATAAAATAAGGATCAAGCTCCCATTTACCTAGCTGTTTTTCTAAATTGCCAAAAAAATCAATAGTTCTATCAGCAAAAAATTCTACCGGAGGTTTTACATCCCAATCTAATTTGCTTAAATAATTAGCAACTTTCCAAGGGTGTTCTAAAATATTCCGATAATTTTCTAGCTTCTGTAAATTTTCATCTGATTGATTTTGCCAAAAGGTTTTACATAGATAACCTAGAAATGATTCTTTTTCTCGGGAAGTTCCCAGATAGTTCCATTTAATACTAGAATAATTCACTTTTGCACCTTTTAACCAACTGATTAAACCGGTAAGCAAGTTTATTACTTCCGCAAATCCATTAGCTCTTTGTAGGGCTCCTCCGGGGTAGTCCACGTGTAAATAATTATAATCTATTAGCATTTTGCTCCAAGATTGCTTGGGAATAAGCACAAAATCCAGTTTCATAAAGTATTTCCAAACCAATTGCCAGAATATGATATCATCTTGGGAGGTCGCAGATTTTTGAACTCTTGAAGGCATTGTAATGATCATACACCTAAAATAAGAATTCTGTAAATAGATATTTTGAGGAAAATATTTATATCTAAGTATTTTTAATTTAAAAGCTAGGATGGAGTTAAGAGTTTTACTTTTTCTATAATTGCGGAAAAGGGTTTTACAGTTTTTATTTTAAAAAATCATTCTAAACTAAACTGGATAATTATTATGTATCAGGTTTTGATTTAATTTTTAATAAAGAAGAAGTATTTTCATTTGTAATTTGACTAAAACGGAGAACTCCCCGATAGCATTAATAAGTTTTAATAATTATGCGGATGCTCTTTTCCAAAGTAAGCAAGACTGACGTTTCTTTGGCTTCCACACAAATATGGGATATATTTTATCCGTATATAAATTATTTACCCAAGAAAGATAGGGAGGTAATTGAACTGGCTTTTGACCAGATGGTGATATCTCATGGAGAGCAAAGAAGAAAAAGCTGGGTGAATACAGTGGAAAACAACGAGCCTGCTAAAAAGCATGATTATTATATTACTCACCCTGTGGCGGCAGCAATTAAACTTTGCAAATTAAAAATGGATAAGGATACTATTGCTGCTTGTTTACTCCACGATGTTCCTGAAGATACTGACGTCAATCTGAAGGATTTATCCAAAGAATTTTCTTCTGAGATAGTTTTCTTGGTTGAAGGGGTAACTAAATTAAGCACAATTAAATATAAAGGTGAAAACAGATATGCTGAAAATCTAAGGAAAATGTTTGTTGCTATGAGTAAAGATTTGCGAGTTATCTTTATCAAATTTGCCGACCGAATTCATAATTTGGAAACCTTAAAGTTCCATACCGATAAAGACAAACGTTATAGAATTGCCTTGGAAAGCCTGGAAATATATGCTCCTATTGCCGAGAGGCTGGGAATCAGCATCTTCCGTCACGAAATTGAGGATTTGGTTTTCCCATATGTTTATCCTAAGGAATACAAAAAAATAGCTTCCTCTGCCGAAATAGCCATTCAAAAAAGAACTAAACAAGTAAATGAAATAAAGAAAAAGGTGGAACAGATATTAAAGCAGGAGGGTATTCCATTTGAGAAACTTTTTGGTAGGGCTAAAAAACATTATTCAATCTATCAAAAGATGAAGAAAGGCCATAAAGACTTGGATCAAATTCACGATTTGGTGGCTCTGCGAGTAGTCACCTTTAATGAAGATCTGTGTTACCGGATTTTGTCTTCTTTGCACGGGCATTTTGAGCCTATTCAAGATAGGATTAAAGATTATATTGCCAACCCTAAGTCAAACGGTTATCAAAGTATTCACACTACGGTTAGGGACAAAGAAACCGGGGTCACTTTTGAATTTCAAATCAGAACTCAAAAAATGCAGGATTACGCCGAATTTGGTGTAGCTGCACACTGGGCTTATAAAGAAGAGCAGGAAGAAAGTCAAAATGAATTCCTTGATCAAAAAGACATGAAATGGATTAATGAGTTGATCAGTCTCGGTAAAGAAAAAATTTCAGAAGAACAATATCTAAGGAGGGTCAAGCTTGACCTCTTCACCAATAGAATATTTGTCTTGACTCCAAAAAATGACGCTATCGATTTACCTGTCGGTGCTAGTGCCTTGGATTTTGCATATAGGATTCACGAAGAAGTAGGGGAGACAGCGGTGATGGCCAAAGTAAACGGACATGCTCAAAAGTTAGGTTATGAGTTGAAAAATGGAGATCAGGTAGAAATAATTACCAATAAAAAACAAAAACCAAGCAGAGATTGGCTTTCTTGGGTCAAGACTTCAAGTGCTCTCAAACATATTCGACACAGTTTGAAAAAAATGAGAACTGAAAATGCAAAGAACAATCAATCCGGCAGTTGAAAAAAATAATTAATTACCTTTCATATGAAGATATATCGTACTTCCAATCAATTATCTCAGTCAATACATGAGTATACTCCTAAAGACATTGGTTTTGTGCCGACAATGGGTGCTCTACACAACGGTCATTTAAAATTGATTAATCGGGCAAAAGAAGAAAACCGATTAGTTGTTTGCAGTATTTTTGTGAACCCGATTCAGTTTAATAATGCCGATGATCTTGCAAAATATCCGAGATCGGAAGAAGATGATATTCAAAAGTTAGAGGAAAGTGGCTGTAATTTACTTTTCTTACCGAGTGTCGAAGAAATCTATCCGCACGGACTGGACGAGAGGGTTGATTATCATGATGAATTGTTTAACAAACTCGAAGGAAAGTTTCGTCCGGGCCATTTTTTGGGTGTGGTAACGGTAGTCAAGAAGCTTTTGGAGATAGTTAAGCCTGATAGGGCTTATTTTGGAAAGAAAGATTATCAACAGCTGAGAATAATTAAGAATTTAGTTGAATACTATGATTTAAGGCCGGAAATAGTGCCTGTGGAAATAGTCAGGGAAGACGACGGCTTGGCTTTAAGTTCCAGAAATCTTAGATTAAATGAGGAGCAAAGAAAATTGGCCCCGAGAATTAGTAAAACTCTTAAAGAGGCTTCAGAAAAATTATTAGCCGAACAGATCCCCAAAAAAATAATTGAAGAAGCTACAGAAAAATTGAATCAATTACCTGATTTTCAGGTTGAATATATCGAAATAGTAGATAGTCAAACATTTGAACCTATAGAAAAAGCTTTTTCCGGCCAAGTAGCATTGATATGCTGTGCCGTGTATGTAGGAAATGTTAGGTTGATCGATAATAAGGAAGTAAAATTATAACTGTATTATGTCTCTTCAAAAAGAAATAAACGTAAGTTATTTGCACTCTAAGAAAAAGAACGGAAAAAAAATTACCATGCTTACCGGTTACGACTATGCTACGGCGGGTATTATGGACGAGTGCGGAATCGAAATTATCCTAGTTGGAGACTCTTTGAATATGGTTTTTGCAGGAAAACAAGAGACGGCAAGTTGTAGTTTAGATCAAATCATTTACCATTCCCAGGCTGTTGTAAGGGCAGTTAAAAGAAGTTTTGTTATAGCCGACCTGCCTTTTGGAGCCTATAAAACTAATCCGCAAGAAGCGGTGGCAAATTGTGTTAGGATAGTCAAAGAAAGTGGTGTTAAAGCAGTAAAAATTGAAGGCGGGAAAGAGATCTTGGAGTCAGTGAAGTCTGTTATCGACAACGGAGTCCCGGTTATGGGTCATTTGGGATTAACTCCGCAATCAGTAAATCAACTCAGTGGCTATAGATTGGTCGGAAAAGAGGAAAAAGAGGCGGAATATCTGTTGGAATCAGCCAAGTCTTTAGAGAATGCCGGCTGTTTTAGTTTGGTTTTGGAAAAAGTTCCAAGCAATTTGGCTGCTGTAGTTGCTCGTAACTTATCTATTCCTGTCATTGGTATTGGAGCGGGCTCTGAAGTGGACGGTCAAGTATTGGTTGTTAACGATATGCTGGGAATTACTGAGGGTTTTAATCCCAAGTTTCTTAGAAAGTTCGGAGATATTAGAGGAAAAATAAAAACTGCTGTTGGAGATTATATTTCTTTTGTCGAACAGAAAAAATTTCCAAGCGAAGATGAAAGTTATTAGCACTTAAGTTTTTATAATCCTGCGAGAGGGGGAAACTGTCACGGAGTCGTTGTCCAAAATAAATTTACTACCGGTTTTATACTCGTTGATAACCTCTGTGTAGATCTTAATATATTCTCCGGCAATGTCTCTTTTAGCTAAACTATGAGCTGAGATGTAAGCATTTTCCGATAATTTTTTTTGGAGATCTTTGGTTGAAGAGATTTTATTGATTTTTTCAGCAAGTTCATTCTCCTCGACCTGGTACCCGTTGTACCCGTTTCTCAATATGTAATCAAAGGCTTTATCTTTGGTACAAATAGCCGGAAGTCCGCAGGCTAAGGCTTCTAATAAGACTGTAGGTTGATTTTCTGCTTTGGCAGTGTTTAGGTAAACATCTCCCAAGCTACAAAGGTTAGTTAAATCATCTTGCTTATACCTGCCAAAGAAAATTATTTGCCTATGGAGCTTCAGATTTTGAACCTTTTTCTTTAGATTTTCCAAGTATGGTCCGGATCCGG
>CAYSWH010000009.1:0-46634 GCA_964434775.1 uncultured Candidatus Saccharibacteria bacterium
CCAATTTATTCACTTTGTTACTCAAACGTTTCATATAATTATTACTTAAACATAGTTATGCTGACAAATTACCAAACTTGACAAAAAATAGGTAAAGATACTGAATCTTTGATAGATTATCAATAAAAATACTCTAATTAAACTGTAAGTTTGTAAACTCTTAGTATGCTATTTAAATAGTAATTACAAACCTTAAAAATTAGAATAAAAGTATTTCAATAATAATTGAAAAAGACTGAAAGACTATGAATATTTCCACCCTCGCAAAGATTTTAGGAGTTTCTATAAACGAACTTAGGGAAACAGGCAAGAAAAAAAGTATTCCCGGGTTTTACGGAAGAAATACAAGAGTATCGTATGAAGCCGCTATAGAAATAACAAAGGTCATAAAGCCTGAAAAAGCAGAAAAATTAAAAGATGATGACCGAATATATGTTCCTTCCAGCATCACTGTGGGAGAACTTTCTGAGGTTATCGGCAAACAACCCGGCATTGTAGTGAAGACATTAATAATGAATGGTGTAATGGTCACATTAAATGAAAAAATCGACTTTGATACTGCATCACTCATTGCCGAAGAACTTGGAATAAAAATTTATCCTGAAAAATCCGGTGAAGTTGATGACAAACAAAAAGATGAAGAGTTAAATAAAATAACTACTTTTGAAGCTAATGAAGGTAAAATTATAAATAGGCCTCCGGTAGTTACAGTCATGGGACACGTCGACCACGGAAAAACCACTCTTTTAGACACGATTAGAAAATCCAATATTGCTCAAGGAGAAGCGGGTGCAATTACTCAGCACATCTCAGGATATCAGATAGAACACGGCGCTCAAAAAATTACTTTTGTAGACACCCCCGGACACGAAGCTTTTAC
Organism: uncultured Candidatus Saccharibacteria bacterium; assembly: GCA_964434775.1. Taxonomy (GTDB): domain Bacteria; phylum Patescibacteriota; class JACMRA01; order JACMRA01; family JACMRA01; genus CAYSWH01. The sequence goes on from CAYSWH010000009.1 coordinate 881, forward strand.
GGCCATGAGAGCTAGAGGGACTCAGCTAGCCGATTTTATCATTCTAATGGTTTCCGCTACCGAAGGACCGAAACCTCAAACCGTGGAAGTTATTGAGAGAGCAAAGCTATCTAAGACACCTATTATTGTTGCAATTAACAAAATTGACTTACCCGAAGCCGATATAGAAAAGGCTAAAAATGAAATTACCAAGTTTGGCTTAGTACCGGAAGAATGGGGAGGAGAGACCCCGTTTATTCCTATTTCGGCAAAAAACGGTGATAATATAGATAAACTCTTGGATACAATTTTACTCTTTTCAGAAGTTGCCGAACTTAAAGGAACGGTTGATTGCCCGGGACAGGCTGTCGTGGTAGAAAGCCACAAAGATCCCAAGTTAGGAATTTTAACAACTGCTCTGGTTACCAAGGATAAATTAAAAGTTGGAGATTATGTACGTTGCGGCTTGGACGTGGCCAAAATAAAAAGACTTCAAAACGGTGAAGGAAAAAATCTGGATGGAGCCAACCTAGCTGAGCCGGTAATTCTCCTGGGCCTAAACGACACTGCAGATATAGGTGAGCAAATAATAGTTTATGAGAGTAAAAAAGATGCTCAAAATGCCGTCAATGTTGAAAAGGCCAAAAAGAAACATCATCGTTTTACTTATCAGCCAAAGCAGATCGCAAAGGACGAAAAGACTATAAATATTTTACTGAAGGCGGATGTATTGGGTTCTTTAGAGGCTCTTAAGGAAAGTATTTTAAAAATTCCTCAAGAAAAGGTGGCGGTTAACATTGTCGGAGAATCAGTTGGTAACATTACAGAAGGCGATTTGGAATTTGCCAAAACTACAAATTCTACAATTCTGGGCTTTCACGCGGACCTGGACTCCAAAGCAAGTTCAATATTAAAAAATCAAGAGATTAATATTGTTCAAAGTGATATTATCTACGAAATACTCAATTGGGTAGAGGAAGAACTTTTAAAACATATTGAGCATGAAATCCAAATCACCAGCCTGGGTAAGGCCGAAATATTAGCCACATTTAAAAGTGAAAAGCCCAACATTCAAATAGTCGGAGGAGAAGTTAAAGAAGGAAAAATCTATGATAACAAAAACATTCGTATCTGGCGCGGCGAGGAAGAAATAGGAAGGGCAGAAATTGCTGAACTACAAAGAAACAAAGTCAAATCTAAGGAAATAAACGTTAACCAACAATTTGGAATCTCCCTGGAAACCAAGACTAAAATTCAAAAAGGTGATATCATCGAGTCAATAGACGAGGTAGTGGTTAAATAAAAAATTAAAATGAGTGAAGTATTTGTAGATATAAATAATACTAAAAAGGAAAGGAGGATTACACAAAACGCTATAAGAAATGCTATAGAAGAACACTATCGTAAAATTTTTCCGGAAAGAAGAGTCAACGCAATACGACGAAATGGAGTATGGTATGCTGTATTGGAGAGAATAAAAATATGTTTCCCATCGACTTAGAAGTGATAGGCAAGGACGAGAAAGGAAAACTCGTAGTTGAATGTGAAGAAAAGAATAAACGATAGTAAAATCTCACAAACTCCTTTTCAGGGCGGTGAAGGCTTTGTCAATATCTTTTTCTTCTACCAAAATAGTAAATTCTCGATAAGTGGAGACTACCTCAGTAATATTAATCCCGTTCCAAGAAAGAATTTTGAGAATTGTATAGTAAACCCCGGGCGTATCCACAGTTTGGTAGTTTAAATTAATACTGATCGAGGAAATTTTTTCAAAAGCTGAAACCAATTGCTCCCCGGAAAGTATTTTTTTTATAAAGGAAGCAATATTGTTGCTGCAGACAATAGTAGTTTCAAAGGTTCCCCGACTAAAATTGAAGAAAATGTCGTTTTCAATTTTTTTAATCTTATCCATAACTTTTTTGAGACCTTCAATTAATTGGTGGGAGTTTTTGTATGTCAGCTCTACCAGGTTTGAGCGAACAATTAAATTACCAACACTTTTCTTAAGGTCAAATTCTTTTTTGAGGTCTTTTTTGAGAGAAAGTCTTTTGAGAGCCATCACAATTGAACCCTCAGTAACATTTTTATATAGTTTCTGTTCAATTTCCGGCTTAATTTTTCTGGCCAAGGCTGATAAATTCAAAATTCCGTCTGCCAAGGCTTCTTCCAAAAATGGAGACTGCCTAATCACCCTCTCGACTTCTTCCGGTACTGAAATCATAACTTATCTTTATTTAGGTTTAAAAAACTTCTTTCAAAGTTTAGCTCTCACTGTCTTTGATTGTAAAATGATTGTCAAATAAAATCATGTCTGTTTCTCGTAATCAAGCTCTGCTTTGGCAAAAAGGACAGAGGCTTTGGCTATCTTCACTTGTTTTACTGTTTCTAGTATTTTCCTTCCGGATTCCGGGAGCATTATTTGCAGATATTGACCGATATCTTGAAGCAAATAGACCAAGTATTGGATAATCATAAGGGCGTCTTCTTTCCGACCTTCTTTTATCAACATCCATGGTTTAGTCTCTTCCAAAAGAGAGTTACCAAGATCACCGGCCCGCAAAATAACCTCTAGAGCATTTCTGGTATCCAGTTTTTCCATGTTTGCAGAAACTTCTCCCCAATCTACGGGTTTCAGCTCTATATCAAAATCCTTCAGAACTGAGAATATTCTTTCTTCCACTTCCCCTCTATCTTCCAAACCGGATTTTAGATATTTTTCTGCCAAATTGGTGACCCTCATTAGCAAATTTCCAATGTTGTTTGCCAAATGAGAATTATAGGAGTCTTCAATGGTTTTCCAATCAAAATTAGTATCTCCGTCCACATTAATATCGTGAAGTAAAATGAACCTGGTACCGTCTACTCCTATCTTTTCAACCAAATCCTCCGGGTAAACACCGTTACCGAGGCTTTTACTAAATTTCTTACCCTCCGAATCATTAATTAATCCGTGGGCCAGAGCTCTTTTTGGTAAAGGCAACTGCACTCCAAGAAGCATGCCTATCCAAATGACTAGATGGAACTTGGCGATTTCTTTACTAAGGTACATCAGATCAATCGGTGAAGAGCTTTTGATTTGATTCCAAATTTTCTCCTCTACTTGAGTCTTTGAATCTGAATGAGCCTCTTTCCATTCTTTGACTAATTCAGAATCTACCATGCCTGTAATGTAGTTAATTAAGGCCTCAAACCATACATACATTACCTGATCATTGTCTCCCGGCACAGCAATACCCCAAGGTAGCCTGGACTTTTCCCTTGAGATCGAGATATCATTAAGCCCACCCTCCACAAAATTTATTTGTTCTCTGGAGATGTACTCAGGTTTAATTTCTGAAGTTCTTAAGAATTCCAAAATTTGCTCACTGAAATGTGATAGTTTAAAAAAGTAATTTTCCTCGGACATGGTAATTGGTTTCTTGAGATCCGTGGGACAAAGACCTTCCGGGGTTAATTGACTAGAACTTATAAAATCTTCCGCACCGACAGAGTATAGACCGGTATACTTTTTCTTGTAGATAAAACCTTTTTGCTGTAATTTTTTCCAGACCATTTGAGACACGATTTTGTGTCTAAGGCTCGTAGTTTCTACAAAAGTGTCATAACTAATCAGAAACTCAGACCAGAGATTTTTGAAAGTTTGACCTTGTTCCTTAGCAAATATCCCGGGTTCTTGACCGGCTTCTTGTGCTTTTTGATAAATTTTTAGACCGTGTTGATCCAGTCCCATACAAAGCTTAACTTCTTGTTGACCTAGTTTTGTTCGGTAAAATCTGGCAATAGTATCATTAAAAACAGCTTCCAGTAAATGCCCCAAATGCGGCTTGGAATTGGTGTAAGGTATCGGTGTAGAAATGTAGTACATAATTTTTCAAACTAAAAAATAATATTATTGACTAACTAAACATTTTGTCTTAAAAAAGTCAACAAAAAGCCTATTTCCATGATTGACAAGCAAAGATTTTTCACCTATTAAGGCACTATTAAATTCTATCAATTACATTTTTTTCAAATCATAGATTTATGAAGTCTTCTCCAAACGAAACCTCAAAACCCTTACCTTTTGAATTATATGACTCCTATACTCGGGAAAAATACCAAATCTCCAATAATAATACCGTTAAACCCGGAATAATAAAAATATATTCTTGCGGACCCACAGTCTATAACTATCAATCAATTGGAAATATGCGAGCCGTCTGGTTGCCGGATACTATTACAAGTTTAGCTAAAATAGCCGGATATCAAGTGGAATGGACTCTAAATATTACCGATGTCGGCCATTTGGTAAGCGACGGAGATGACGGCGAGGATAAAATTGAAAAGGGTGCCAAAAGAGAAAGTAAGTCGGTTCAAGAGATTATTGATCATTATACCCACAATTTCGAAGAGCAATGTCAATCTCTAAATTTTCAAATTCCCAAAGGGTTTTACAACCCCAAAGCCACAGATTATATTAAAGAACAAATGCTTTTGTCTCTTCTATTGCTGGTTCAAGAAGGCAGCGCCTATTTGACGGAGGACGGAATTTATTATGACACAATTGGAAACCAAAAAGTGCCTGCCAAAGCCGAAACCTCCCCGGATACCAAAAGTACAAACTTCACCGGACGAGATATTGTAAAAACCGACAAAAAACACCCGGATGATTTTGCTTTGTGGAAATTTGTCTCAGAAAATAATTTACAAAAATGGAAGTTCTCCGACTTTGAGGAGATAAAAATATTTATTGAGAGAATAGTTGGTAAATTTGAAGAGGTCGAAAACAGGGAAAAGGCTGAACAGCTAAGAAGTATTCTCCATAAATGGGGCAGCCCCGGTTGGCACTCGGAATGTGTTTGTATGATAGCAGGCACTTTGGGAGATAAAAAGTGTAATAATCATGACTCAACTAATAAACAAAAGCTTTTTTCGGAAGAGTTTACTGATGGCATTTATTTTGAAACATTTAGTAAGAAACCGGCGGTAATTGACATCCATACCGGTGGAGAGGATCATATTGACATCCACCATAAGAACGAGATTTTACAATCAGAAGCACTTGGTTTCCATCTGTCAAAATATTGGACACATAATAAATTTGTCTTGGTGGATAGTCAGAAGATGAGCAAGAGTCTGGGAAACGTCTTCTTGGTCACAGGAAAAAAATCTCAAACCGGTTTCGATTCTATCGAAGAACAAGGCTATGACCCTCTTGCATATAGATTAATGCTTTTCGAACATCATTATCGGGAGCAAATGAATTTTACTTGGGATAAACTTACCCAAGCTCAAAACAGATTATACAACCTCAGGAAAATGACTGCTCAAATCAGGTTTTTTTCTCAAGAAAATAAGATTGATCCTAATTCGGAAATACTAGAAAAGCAACGGCTAATTCAGTTAAAACCCTTGCAAGAGGACTTGAACACTCCCAAATTTCTGGAAAGATACCAAGATTTTTTGCAAGACATAGTCAATGAAATTCAAACCAAGAAAACCCTCAATCAAAAGAACTTAAATCTAATGACCTACTGGGAAGAAAAGTTTCTCCGGCTAAATCTTCTACCAAAAATTCCGGCTGAAATACTAGACTTGGCTAATCAAAGAGTAAGTGCAAAAAAGGAAAAAAACTACAAAGAAGCGGACCAAATAAGAGACAGTATTAACTCACATCATTGGCAGATCGACGATTATTCTTGGGGATTTGGACTTTGGAAACAGAGATAATGCAACAATTTTTTTAACATAATTTAGCCGAACAATTAGTTGACAACTAATCTGCATATTCTGTAATTTTTTTGAACGATTTCAAGATATCTAGTCAATCCCATACAAAACCCTATACACAATTGTCATGCCGAACTCGTTTCGGCATCTCTTCGAATAGACCCTGAAATAATAATTGTCATTCCGAACTTGTTTCGGAATCCCTTCGAATAGATCCTGAAATAAATTCAGGATGACGGGGTAGAAAATTCAGGGTGACAACTTGGCAATTCTCCTGATGAAATAGGTATTAACGGTCTTCGTAGTAATATTGATAATGACTAAACTTAAGTGGAAGCCTATCCCAAACTTCTCCTAAGTTTCCCTGACTTGGAAATAAGGGAGCTTATTTCGGGTGTATCTGATTCAAGTTTATCTAGAATTTTGCCCGTAATCTCTTGATGTTCTTTTTCTTCTTCGGTAACCGGACCGGCCTGCAATCCAAGTAAGTCTTCAATTCCTTCCAAGTCTGCCAACACTTCTTTCCAGGAATCATCTTTTTTAGTTAATTTAAGTAAATTATCTCGATTAACAAACCTCAACACTTGATTATAGTCTTTTTCCAAGTTTAGATAAAACTTTTTCAAATCATCAATTTTACCTATTTTCATCAATTCTTTGATTCCCCTACCACTACCAATTATCTCCGGTGGAATTCCGATGGAGTAGAGAGATCCGGTAAAGCCGATTGCCCTGGGCAGTTTAACCTTCCCTACCCCTCTGGAGTAACCAAAAAGACCCACATGCTGAACTCTTTCTCTTCTTTTAGGAAAATTCTTGGCTATCAAATTTATTGTGGGAGCAATTTTTTCAACTGTTGGTCGGTAGTAACCCTCCAAAATATCGCTGATGTAAATAATTACCTTTTCCTCGGTTTTGGATATCTCCTTAGCTTCGCCAAACGGCAAGATTTGATGTAGCTCCTCGATGGCCTTTTTTACTTCCGGTAGAGGATAGTCATATCGAAAGCCGCTTTGAATAGTAACTGTCTTTACCCCCTCATACTCTTCACAAAAATCTTTTACTGAATATGGATTTAGACCACCTCTAAACAGCAAAGAACCACAACCTATAATCGGATAAACACTTACTCCTTGAGCTTCTTCAAATTTGGCATATTTGGATAAGGCCACTTTTACGGAAAGAACTGTGGGAATATGGCCCGAGTTAAGAGAGGGATCAGACCTGGCAATCATCGGCCTTAAATAACTTGGCTTATAACCGAACTTATCTTCGTGAGTCTTTACAAATTCAGCCAAAATTTCATCCGACCTGGAAATATTATCAATCTGTTCCACCAAAGGAATAATTTCAATATGCTCCAAGTTACTTCTCTGGGTGTTAAATAGCCAGTGTTTTAGTCCGGCCAATTCTCGAAAAGCTTCTTGAATATCTATCATTGATTTGGCGGTTTCACACATCGGCAAAATTACTTCAAAAAGCGGAGGAGTTTTCAGGCCGATTTTGGTAGTCAGGGAAGCTGCACTAAGCAATCCCATAAAAGCCCTCCCTAAACGCATTTCTGTCTCTACCATCGGATTAGGCAATCGAAAAGTTAAAAATTTACCTTGTCCCAGTTGATTTGATCGGAAATAATCCAAATGCTTGGCGAAAAGCTTTTCAATGACGGCTTCGTCTACCAATTTTCCTTCCCAATCCCACATATACTCGTCAATTCCCAGTTCAGAGTAATTGAGAAAGAGTTCGTTTATTTCATCTTGGGTAGTAATTGATTCTTCTTGATTCCAAAAAGGAACTCCGGCATGATCGGGGTGCTGTGATGCCATAGTTACCGGTATTTTTCGCGACATAAACCTTTATTTCTTTTTCAAGCTTGATTTTTAGGGACTTTGATAGAGATGTCAAACTAGACAAACAACAGCTTCAAACTTGCAAAAAATGCTTCCAACAATTATCCTCTAATTCATGAAAAAATTCTTGCTTGCAAGCCTTATTAGCGCATTTATTTTTACTTTTTTTATCCTTCCAATCTTTTTAGGTTTGGCAATTTATAATCTTCTCCAAGATGGGGACGACATCAAGGAGTGTGTTGACAATAGAGGTGTTTGGAGCTACGAAAAGTCTGAATGTCAAGGAGGTGAATAATTTCCAATATTTTATCTGTTTATGAAAGAACTGCCGTCATTTGTAATATATCTTTTGGAAGATGTCTTTATGCAAATTTCCGGAATTACAGCCAAATCAATGTTTGGCGGATACGGGCTTTACAAAGACAGAGTATTCTTTGCTATTGTTGATCAAGATGAAGGAAGGGTCTATTTTAAAGTAGATAATGAAAATTTGGAGGATTACAAGAAGAATAATTACCCTCAGTTTGTTTACCAAGGAAAAGGAAAAGAAATGAGGATGAACTACTACGAGGTACCTCTGGAAATTCTGGAAAATAAAGAAGAATTACCTAAATGGGTGGAAAAATCCTACCAGGCAGGTCTGCGAGGGAAGAAAAACAAAAAATGACTTTTACCGAGAAATAAAATTTTTGTCCTCTTTTATCAAATGGAAGGGTTTGGTTTTATAGTCGATCCTAATATAACCAACACCTGTCACGGCGAACTTGTTTCGGAATCCCTTCGAACAGATCCTGAAATAAATTCAGGATGACGGGATAGCAAATTCAGGATGACGAGCCGGTTTTGGTTTTCAGGATGACGAGGGTTTGTTCAAGTGACAAATAAACTTTGCATTTTGCATTCTCAATTTTGCATTTCTCTGAAAATCTCATTAAGTGTGGATCCTGAAATAAATAGAATTGACAGATATGGATAATTTATATACCTTACCTAGAGGTATGGTATGATTATAACAATTTGGCTATGACTAAGGAAAAACAAGAAACGGTAAATTTGGGATTGTTTGGAAAAATTGCCCATTATTTTATTCACAATTCTAAACTAAGCATCCTTCTAATTATTTCAATAGTTGTGTGGGGTGTTGTTAGTTTTGTTTTTACTCCCAAACAATACGACCCGGAAATAACTGCCCCTTCCTTTCAGGTGAAGCTCATTGCTCCCAGTGCCGAAAGTGAAGAGTTTTATGATAGAATTACCAAGATATTCGAAGATGAGTTATTGGATATTAACGGAGTTGAGGATGTAATTAGTCAAACTCAAGAAGGTGGAAGTGCCGACATTACAGTCAACTTTTTTGTAGGTGAGAATGAAGAAGAATCAAATATAAAAATAAGACAGAGAGTCGATGAAGTAAGAAATAAAGTACCCGATGTGGTCAATAAGGTAGAAAGAATTACCATTAGCGAAAGAGACCCGGACGATATTGCCGTGTACACCCTAGCTCTCACAAGCGAAGAAAAAGACCTGCTGACACTCCGAGAATTGGCCATTGACTATCAGGAAATTCTAAAAAAAACCGACCAAGTAACGAATGTGGAAATTCACGGGGGTGATAGAAGAGAGCTAAGAATTACATTAGATGAAGAGAAGTTGGCTGAATATCAACTAGATCCTCGAATTGTTCTTGGCAAAGTCCGGCAGCATAGTTACCGAATTTTTGTTAGTGATGAATTTGAAGAAAACGGCCAAAGAAAAGTTGTGGAGGTTAACGGACTTTTTGAAAATCCGGAAGAAGCTAAAGGCATGGTCATAAGTAAAACAAATGGTGTACCGATAAAATTGGGAGATTTGGGAAAAGTGGAATATGTTGCCGAAGAGAAAGACTCCTATATCCGATTCAAAGATCAAGCGAATACGGAAAAGCAGGTTGTATATTTGTCTTTAGCAAAGGAGGACGGTGCTAATATTACCGTAGTTACGGATAGTATCAAAGAGAAGATAAAAACTTTGGAAGTACCTGAGAATGTTCAGATAGTGGAAGTAAGAAATGACGGTGAAATAGCTAGAGAAGAAATCAACGAACTGGTTTTCAACCTGCTTCTGGCAGTAGTAATCGTTGCCGTTATTTTGCTGTTTTTCCTGGGGTGGAGACCGGCTCTGGTAGCAGCTTTAGCCATCCCTCTAAGCATTTCTTCGGTTTTTGGGGTAGCTCTAATTACCGGACAGACAATTAACAGAATCACCTTATTTGCACTTATATTGAGTCTAGGACTTCTCATTGATAATGCTACGGTAATTGTAGAAAATGCCGTAAGACATCTTAATCAAAGAAAATCTTCAAGAAAGCTGGCAGTGGCTAAGGCCGTAGACGAAGTGGGTGTAGGTTTATTCTTGGCCACTTTAACTACCGTTGTAGCCTTCCTGCCAATGATGTTTGTTACCGGCATGATGGGGCCTTATATGGGACCGATTCCTTTCTTTGTGCCGGTGGCTTTGATTGCCAGTTTAGCAATTGCTTATACACTAAATCCTTACCTGAGTTCAGTCTTTTTGAAACCGAAGAATGATAATCAGGAAAAAACTGAAGATAGTAAATTCTTTAAAAAATATCGAGAATTATTAAATACCATTTTTACCAACAAATCCTTAAGAAGATTGGTTTTAGTCGGAGCAGTAATAGTTACCCTTATCGTCTTAACTCTACCTACTTTTCAAGCAGTAAAATTTAGAATGTTACCCAAAGATAATAAAGAGAAATTTTATGTGTACTTAGACTATTCGGATAAAACCACTCTGGGAAACAACCTGGAAAACACCAAAGAGATTGAGGACATAATCCTTACACAAAACGAGGTGGACAATTTGCAAAGTTTTGTTGCCGGCGGACCGATTGCCGATTTTAACGGAATGTTTAGAGGAGTTGAAGGAAGAGTGGCAGACAACCAAGCAACTATTAAAGTAAACCTAACAGATTCATCCGCTCGTAGTCAAAGCTCCGAAGAAATTGCAGAAAACCTACGAAAAGTTTTACTCAGAGAAACTTCGGAATATGAAGACCTTCGTTTAACTGTAGTCGAAGATGCTCCCGGACCGCCGGTCAGATCGACGGCCATGGTTAAAATAAAAGGTATTGATAGAGAAAATATTAACCAAGAAGAAAGAGAGAAAATAAAACAAATAACAAAAGACTTTGAAGATATATTTGAGCAAACTGAAGGAATTGTAGATGTTGATTCTGACCTTAGAGAACCGGTAGAAACAGTTTCATTGCAGGTAAAGTTGGAAGAAGCTTCTAATCGAGGTCTAATGACCAAAGATATCATAGATAATCTTGACATTGCTTTAGAAGGCAGGCCGGTTACTTTGTATAGAGACACGGTAGACAAAGAAAGAGAAAGGATTTTCTTAACCATGGAAGAGGAGCTGGAAAAAGATTTGGAAAGGCTCAGAAATATGCAAATTAACTATGTTCCTACGATTAAAGAACAATTAGACGGGGAGACGGTAAAAGTTAAAGCTGATCGCCAAATTGCTCTCAAAGAAGTTGTGGAAATTGAAAGAGTAACCAGGGACAACGTACTTTTTAGTCAAAACAAAGATCTTACCTATTCAGTAAAAGGTGAGATGGAAGGAAGGAGTGTCACCTACGCTGCTGTCGACGTGCTAATTAAAATGTATGAATACAAACTCCCTTGGACGGATAATTCCGAACTAATCAAAATCAACATGTTTGAGGCAGAGTACGAGGACAAGGACACCGGCTTTCGTTATGTCGTTAAATGGGACGGAGAGTGGGAGTTAACTCTGGAAGTCTTTCGGGATTTGGGCTTGGCAATGCTGGTAGCCGTCTTCTTAATCTACGCCATTCTGGTTGCACAGTTCAAGTCTTTCAAAGTTCCGTTACTCATCCTAGGTACCGTTCCGCTAGCCTTAATAGGCGTGCTTCCCGGATATGCAATCCTGGGACTAATTAACGGAATGTACTTCAATGCTACCTCCATGATCGGAGTAATTGCCTTGGCCGGAATAGTAGTAAATAATGCCATTATTATGGTAGAGTACATCAAACAGCTGGAGACTCAAGGAAATAACCTAAAAAGCTCAGTTATTGAGGCTGCTGCAACCAGATTACGACCAATCACTCTAACCGCTTTAACTACAATATTCGGTTCTCTAACCCTGGTTACCGACCCTGTTTGGGCCGGCCTGGGATGGTCGATTGTCCTGGGCATGACCGCTTCCACCATCCTGACCCTGACAGTTTTTCCTGTATCCTACTATACTTTCATGCAAAAACCCCAAAACAACGACGATTAATAAAATCTATTCTGAAAATTGTTAAAACTAAGGATAAACCTTTACAGCACACCGCAATATTTTCCCGATTAATCAATAAACCGCTTATTATTCAAAAACTATAATTGTATAAAAAGATATGCACCCAAAAAATCCCGGCAAAGTACCTAATTTGTTCAGACAAGCCTTTGCTTTAGCTTCAACAATAATATTGCTTTCAATTACTCTTGGAACATTCTTAAATAGCAATTGGTTCTATTTTTCCTTTTTGCCGGCTGCCGGCTTGTTATTTAGTGCAATTAGTGGTTATTGCCCGATGACCTTTATCTTAAGTAAGATGCCGTGGAACAAACATAATAGAGCTAACCCTCGTTAAAACCAGGTAGCCCGAAACTCTTATTTTTGAAAAAAAACAGGCGATACGAAGTGTCAAGGTATTTTGATTGTAAAAGAATATCTAGATTAGAACGTGTTTGGTTGTAACGAAAAATTGACTGAAATGCGAGAACCGGATAAGAAATCTTGCTAAGAAATATTTGCTATATAAAATGAATAAACTATATAATCCTTTAACAGACCCGGCTATTTGGTCCTTGGTGGTTGCTAATTTATTCACAATTGCCTGGATTTTCATAGAAAACATAAGTTTCTTAACAATTCTAATTATATATTTAGGACAAACTATAATTATCGGACTCTTCCATTTTGTAAAAATGCTCATACATCCGGTTCTTAATAAAAACAAGTATAAAAAATTTGATAACTCGCGAATCCTTCAAAAACTCAATCAAATAGGACAGCAAGACCATAAAATATTCCAGGCGATTTCTTTCCTTACAACATACTTAATGTTTCACTTTGTTTATGTGTTCTTTATAGTCCATGGGGTATTATTTGAAAGGATTTCTTCTTTCGTGTCTCTGAACACAACTCGAGAATCATCCTTTTTAGGTAATGCAGATATAAGTCTTGATCCGGGAACAATTATTATCAGCGTTTTGCTATTTTTTGTAAGCTCACTTGTTTCTTTTTTTAGTAACTATAATCAGGATAAACAAAGAGGTGTAGGACTTACTGATCCATTTATACGAGTTCTTCCAATCCACCTAACTATAATTATTAGTGGCTTTCTGGGAACGCTCTTTTCTTTCTTAGGGGGAATCTCTTCCATGGTTTTACTAGCCTTTTTCTTGCTAATTAAAACTCTCACAGATATAAAAATGGAAATTCGCGAAAATAAAAAACCGTTAATAAAGATATAGTTTAATCAATAATCTTTAAAAAAATCCTCACTTCTGTACAGTAGATAGCTAATAATTAAAAAAAATATCGATATACCAATGTTGACAATACCAGCTTGATAACCACCAATACCACCCAATAGCAGTTCAATAATAATATTAACTAAACTAATAATTGCCATCGCAGACAATGCAATGTCAGACCAATTTTTCATAGTAAAGAGTGAGACTCCGGCTACCAATTGACTGCAACCCAAGACCAAAGAAAGGGTTACACCAACAAACGCAAATAACCAGTTGTTACCTCCACCAATATTTTCAGAAAAGGAATCAACTAGTAATTGACTAAAACCGAATACTTCCCTGTTGTATACCAAATAAAGAGCTTGAAGCAGATTTACAAATCCGGCCATAGCCAAAATAATTCCTAAAGTTCTGAGTATAAAAACAACAATTTGATGCATTTTTCTTTTTGTTCACCTTAATTCTATCCCAATTAGGATAACGAGTCAAAAAAAATTCAAATTTCAGAAGACTTTGAAAGACCTTAGTAAATTAACTAACCGCAGAAAAAACCGGCTTAAATGCCGGCTCCGGAAAAATCAGAGATTTATTTATTTGTTAAAAATATCGGGACTCTTGTAGGCTAAAATTCCTAGTACCGCATAAATTACGGACCAGACTAACTCGGCAACGGCAGTGGCCATAAAATCGGAATTTCCTGAAATTAAGCCGGTACCACCTGAAATTAAGCCGACTACAGTCAAAGCAAAAAGAGTGAGGTAAGCCCATTTCTTGGAAGCCAAAAGAGCATAACCGGCACCAAATTGCACTACAGCTAAAAGAAATGTAAAGGCTGCTCCGATAATAAGAAGAATAATTGTTGTGCCTCCGTCTATGGTTTCAGCCTGACCTAGGTATCTTCCGGCAGGACCTGCAAGCATTTCCGCATAACCGATCAAACCACCTGTAAATAGTAATAGGGCAATTGTAAAAAGAGAGAGTAAACCAAAAAGGATTTGCAAAACTCCAATAATCTTATAGACAATACTTAAAACTTTTTTTCCGTTCATATTTTTTTGTTATTTTTTTGTTTGATTTTAATTATAACTTAGAACGTAACTTTGGTCAAACTTAATTTTGTTACGGATGTTGACCTATAAAGGAAAAGAGTGCACATCTTAAATATAATTGTTCATAATCAGGTTACATTTTTGTTACTAGCAAAGCGGGTACTACCATATGAGTACATCTATCAACTAAGCTTTGACATTCAAATATAATTAAGAAAAATTAGATATATGAGTGAAGATCCTAAGCCTAAGAATAAAAAGGCTAGTTATAAACCGGGAGAAGACTTTCAAGTCTTTATTAATGGTGCTAAGCTTCAAAAAGAAAGCCCAAACTTAACAATCAGTCAGCTGGTTCGTGTATCAATTATTAACCTAGGTTATAGCTTGGAGGAAACATTCATAATAGTAACAGGTTATGTAAGTGCAGGAAGTAGTACCGGAATTGAAATCGATCACTACAATATGATTGAAGAAACTGCTCAAGCTTTGTTAAAGGACACCCAAATCATGGAGATTCTCAAAAAAAAGAGAGAAAGAAAGAAGGTCAGCTGTATCAAGCAATGATCAAAGTAGTGCGCCCGATATCCGAAAATTGGTTATTCAAGCTAAAGATAGAAGACAGGCACTTATAAAAGAAAAGTCTACTAGAGTTAAAAGTAAACCAAAGCAGAGGAAAAAGAAAAAGTGATAAGTTTTTTTATTTCACCAAATACTTGACTCCGGTTTCCACCTCGAGACTGCGGAGGACTTTTTCAAATTCGGCAAAGGTCATTTCTTTAAGATTCTTTGGTTCTTTATCTACCCAGGCAATATAAAAAGTAAATTCTTTTTCTCTAAAATCCCGAAAGGTCTTGAGATCAGCGATTAATTGCTCGATCTTGTCAGGCTTGAGACCCCAACACTTCCTTTCCATTTCTTCTTGACTGTCTTCGTCCATGACCAAATCATCGTAATTGGCCTCAAATCCGTTGAAAGAATAGGGGAATAACTTCCACAGACGATACTTGATATCCGGCTGGTATTCCAAACGAAAAGAGGCCTGTAACATCCCCCAAACCGCATTCACATCCTCCCTAACCATTGGTTCTATTTCTACCTTGCACACTATGCTCATACTCCTTTTTTAAAAACACTATTCCAAGCAGTGACAGTTTTGTAAAGAGTAGAATCAACCACACAAACACCAGTCAACCTGAACTCGTTTTTGGTTTAGGAAACGATGAAGTCGTGGATTTCCTGAGCAAGTTGTTTGCATTTTTTAGACATATAATTTAATTTTTACTTTTTAATAATTCAACTGGATTGATTTTAAACTGTAGCATTTGGCTACTTTTTCGTCCTCCGTCTCCACCTTTTCTTTGCATTCCAATTTTACCAATTTTTAGGTTTCCTTGTTTAGTGATTTCTACTTCACCACTTCCAAAAAGATTCATGGCTTCGTTGATAGATTTTAGTGTCCAGCTTAATTTTTCTCCCATTCATCTACCCACCTATCATAAGAATTGTATTGAATAGATTCATCTCTATTCCAGTCAATTTCTATTTTCTTTGTAGTTGGATGTTCAACTAGTTTATTTATAGCTTTATTGCTTATTTCTACACCTCTTGGGTTTGTTCCTGCTTTTGGTAATTTAAAATAAAACTCTTTTCCATGTTGTTTTAACACTTCTTTTTGAGCTTCTTTAGACAAAAGATACATTGCTCCTCTACCTCCCCAGTTAATATGAACAAGCAAAATATCACATTCAGGTGAGTAATTATTTATAAATTCAATTGCCTTTTGAGCATCTACTGTCCAAATAAGTTTTACACCAACAACTTTTTTGTTTGTAACTGTTTTGATAGAAATAGGCTCATCAAAAACTATTACATCAGTTTCACTTTTAGTTATTGCAACATTTGTTTTAGTGTTTTCTTCCCCAAATTTATAAATAATTAGAGCTATCACGATTCTTTCTCTCGCTGATCCAATTTCCATCCCTAATTTACCATCACGAGAGTTATCTATTTCAGCAAGTTGAAAAAGGTAAGGTAATTTCTCTTTAATTTTTTTAATTAACTTTTCCTCTTCAAAAAGTTCATCTATTTTTTTAGACATATTTATTTTAAGTTACTTTGTAAAAATTTTTCAATAGATTCGCCTAGATGCCAAGCAAAAACAGGAGGAACGGCATTTCCGATTTGTTTGTAAGCACTTGAAGTTGAAGGATAAAATATAAAATTATCAGGAAAAGATTGAATTCTTGCTGCCTCTCTTGCTGAAAGCCTTCTTTTTTCATTCCAGTGAAATTCGATATTTCCATGATGTTCAGCTCTCATAGTTGGGCCTGGCTGATCTTTAGAAACAGTGCTATTTCCTTGTCCTTTATTTTTTTTAGCTTTTGACCAATAATGGTTTGCAAAATCTCCTTCGTTTATATTTTCTAAATCGCCAAGAGCCTTCTCTAAAGTAATCCAATTTTTTTCATTTAATACCGCTACTGGGAATACAAACTCTGGAAGTATATCTTTTCTTGTACCTACTATTACTACTCTTTCTCTTTTTTGAGGAACTTCAAAATCTGCTGTTAAAAATAGTTTGTAAGAAACATTATAGCCAAGCTCTCCAAAATCTTTAACTATTTGCTTAATAGCCTCTCCGTCATTCATTGTTAATAAACCTTTAACATTTTCAGCTAAAAACATTTTAGGTTGAGTTTTTTTTATAATTTCTGCCATGTTTTGATATAAAGTTCCTCTTTCTGCCTCAAACCCCTTTCTTTTTCCTGCATGGCTAAAATCTTGACAAGGAAAACCACCAAGAACAATATCAATTTCTTCAGGAATTGGACTATCAAACATTCCCATTTGATTGTTTTTTATAATATCTCTTATATCTCCACAAACAATTCCATGATGAAAATTTTTACTAAAAGTTAAGCAAGCATTGGCATCAATATCATTTGCCCAAACAATTTCAAAATTATGTTTTCTGTATTCTTTATCTAAAAAATTAAACCCTCCTAATAAACCAAGGTCTAAACCTCCACAACCAGTAAATAAAGATAATATGGAATATTTTTTATCAAGCATACGAATAATTATAATTTAACTGTTTTTAATTAATTGATGATCCAAAATCTGCTGTGTGTTTTCTTCCTTTTGCCATATTGTTTGATTATTTTGATCGTTTTCTAGTTTATTTAGTATCTCTTTAAAAATAGCTTTTAAAACCGGAATAGCCACACTATTACCAAATTGTTTATAGGCTTGTGTTTTGTTTCCTGGTATTTTAAAGCTTTCAGGAAATCCCATAACTCTTGCACACTCTCTAGGCGTTAGTTTTCTAACCTTTCCATTTATAAAATAAGCACCTGTTTTTGCACCTGCACCACCCCCATATGCCGACAAAGTAACACTATGCCCTAATGGGCTATAAATCCTTTCCCCCTGTCCTCCTCCGTTGATTGTGCCAACTCTGATTGGTTTTTGTGGATAGTTTCCAAAAATATCTTTTTCAACAATTACTGGTTTTAAATAAATATCATCTCTGATGATTTCACAAGCCTTTGTTTCTTGATTGTCTTTCTCTAAAATATCTAAAAGACTGATTGGGTTGCCTGCTTTTTTAGGGAAGTCAAAATTTGTAATATTTAGGTCTTTTCTAAGAGCTACGATGTAAATTCTTTGCCTAGCTGTTGGCACTCCAAAATTACTAGCGTTGAGAACTTTGTAAAAAGAATTATAGCCAATTTCATCAAGGGTTTTTATTACTGTTTCAAGGGTTTTTCCGTTATCGTGCCTCGCAAAATTTTTTACATTTTCTAAAAATAAAACTTTGGGCTGATGATACTTAGCAATTCTTGCTACATCAAAAAAAAGCGTTCCTCGTGTGTCTTCAAATCCTTTTCTTTTTCCTGAAATACTAAAAGCCTGACAAGGAAAACCGCCGCATAAAATATCGTGGGTTGGTATATCCTTAGCCTCAATCTTGGTTATATCCCCGTTTGGAGTATCGCCAAAATTTGCTTGATAAGTTGCCTGTGCGTGCCTGTCCCACTCACTAGAAAAGACACAATCCAAATCAAAATTTTCCAAAGCATATCTAAACCCTCCTATACCTGCAAACAAATCTATAAAAGTATATTTAGACATTTTTTATTTGATAAATCACTTTTTACAGTTGCTTTTTATTGGCTAACTGTCAACAGCCACCACCCAGAGCTTGGTTTGGGTTAGAAAACGATGAAGTCGTGGATTTTTTTGATCATTTCTTGGCCTTCGTTATTCAGACAGTCTTCAAAATCTTTCTTCTTGTAATTTTTTATATAATCTTCTGCAAAATCAGTTTTTTTCTTAGGCGAATTCTTTGAATTTTTCCACTTTAGCTTTCCTGTTTTATTTCCTTTCTTTCCTTTTTCAAAACTAACCTCTTTAGGTAAGAATTTTTCTACAGTATCAAGTTCAGGATTATCGCAATAAAAATAGTTATCTGAAGAGCTGATAACCCTAAATTTAAAATCTTCAAAACTCGAGTCTCCAGTTTGAACCCCTTCAAATACTTTATTCTTAGGAATTTTAGTTCCTTTTTTAAGTTTCTGTTCTGTAACTTCGATTTTGCGTAGTTCTCCTCCGTCATTATCCAAAACCACAAAAAATTTAGGATGGTTTTTTACTAAACTAAAAATTTTACCTCTTTCTTCCTTATTCTTTCTATTGAATCCATTTACGTTGACATCAAAATTATTAGCACTAGCTCCGCCGTACATGGCAATTTCATAATCTCTTCCTTTTTTTAGTTCTCCGTTTGTAAATTTGGAAAGCCAAAAACTAATATAAATCGCATCGCTTGGACCTTCCGCCCAAATCAAGCAGTTAGCAAACAGAAGGTCGCTAGGTTTGGCTCCAAGGCCATCGTAAATATCCCAGACTTTTTTAGTTGAAACGTCTTCCTTGGAAATACCAAGAGGGTTTGGGCAAGTGCCATCACTTAGCTGATAGACCTTCTGCCCCTCCAGCTCCAACGCCGCATTTACAATAAACGGCGAGTGCGTGGAGATGAAGAATTGAACGTCAAAAATAGGTATCGTTAATCTTCCATTTTTTTCTAGCTCTTCAAAAACTTTTTTTATAAAATCGCTTAGCCACCCAACAAACTTTTTTTGAGCATTTGGGTGCAAACCAATTTCCGGCTCTTCTAAAAGAAAGATTAGTTTTCTATCTGACTTATCAACAAGTCTTCTACTGATATATTCAGCAAATTTTGTTGCCCAAACAAATCCACCGGCACTTTCCACTAGTCTTACTTGCAAATCATCAATATGACTTTTGATAGCATCCACCTCTCTGGTTTCCTTGTACGAGACTGAAAATAAATACTCTATAATATTTTTGAGTGCTTTAGGTTCTATTGGGTTTAGGTGAGAAAAAATCAAAGGTACTTTTTCAAAATTGATTCCCTGCGGACTTCGATATCCACTTCTAGTTTTTTTACCACCAATGTATTCATCACCCTCAGGTATCAATACTTCCGATGTAAGATAAACTACAAAACTGTTAAATAACGATTCGGGATCACTATTAAAGAAAAATTTTATAAGTCGTTTATTTTTATCTTTTTCAAAAACCAACCCAATTTTTTCAGCTAATTTTTCACCCAGTTCTATTTTGCTATTTTTGTGGATAAACCCAGACAGTCTTTCTCTTCCCTCAAAATAATTATAAACATTCTGAATATTTTTTACTTGCGACTCTTCCTTCGAGTTTTTTTCGTTTAAACAACAATGGTAAAGATATATCCCCTCCAATACGCTACTTTTTCCGCAGCCGTTGGGGCCGACGAGGTAGTTGACTTGGGCGAGGCTTTTGAGGGTGAGGACACTTTCCCCCTGAATCGCCTTGAAGTTTTTGATTGTAATGGAGTCGAGCATATAGCTCCAGTGCAAAGGGTTTTTGGTTTTTTGCCAAGATGATTGTTAGTTACTAAGTTTTCTTATCGCCGGGTTTCCAGAGGTAGGTGTAGATTAGTAAAACAACGATGCTAAAGATCATGGTGAAGGTGACGGTGGTTACTTTGGAGAAGGGTTCCATGAAGATGGAGAATCTTAGGAAGATGGCTACCAGGGCAAAGACGGAGTCAATGTAGATAATTCCAAAGTCTTCGGTAAAGAGAAGGGAAACCAAGAAGACAATTATGTCCAAAAAGATCATCAGCAAAAAGAGGGTTACCAAATAGTCAAAGTTGAGAGTGTAAATTCCGCTGATTTCCAGTAACCACAAGAGAAAGTCGATTGCCACCAAAAAGGCCAAAACAACCAACGTTGCTAGGGATAAAAGGTTTTTGAACCAGAGAAAGAGCTTGTGGTCGGTTTCTTGGTTGTTTCTATTTGATTGACGAAGGACTAGAATTTTAAAAATTGCCACCATCAAAAAAGCAATAAGACTACCTCCAAAAAGAAGGCCGATTTCGCTTGTTGTTGACCAATTCTCAAAGATACTTAGAGTGCCGCTACCGGTTTCCAAGGCCTTAAAAACTGCTCGAATGATGACCAAAGTAACTATCTCCATCTGCTTGAGGATAGAAAAAAAAATTGACTGCGATAAAGAAATAACCAGCAAGTAAACCTCATAAAACAGAATCAAGCTGAGTGGTGTGCTGATGGCCGACAGATAGCTCGGAGAAAGAAAGCTCTCAAAGGGTAAGATAGGTAAAGTATAAGTCAGAAAAATCAAGATGACGTGACCGATAAAAGTGACCAGAGCAATGTAGACCAAGATTTTCTCCATGGTTTCCTGACCTTTCTTGCAAGATAGTTTTTGAAAGAGGTTTTCTAATGCAACGGATGGTCCGGAATAAGGGATTTTGGCAAGCATAAATTGAGGTCAAAGATTTCTAATTAATATGTAACACACAAATGGCAAGTAGTAAACTCACAAGCAATAATTGAAGGCAAAATTGTTTTCTTCAAAGGAATTCTTCATTTTTCGTTTTTTTTTGCTGAATAATTGAAACAGTATTTTTGACCAATAAATCATGTTTAATTCTATTACTTCAAAAGTAAGCTAAACTTAATTTCGACAAAATCATACAAAAAAAGTTTACTTATCTGGTGGAAGGTCTAAAAAATCAAAGAATTGCAGAAAAAAAATTTCCTGATTTAGGCTTGGAGGTTCCAAAAAGTCAAGAAAGAAAGGCTTGCAGGCAAGCTCTAGCTCTGTGCATCCAAGAATTGCAAGCAAGATCAAATGAAAAAGCTTTCATAGATGTAACTTTGAATTTTTTCAAGAATCTCGGAGTAGAGGAGCCAAAGATCAACTGGATTGGACTGCTAAGTCACTAAGTTGTGCCTACAGCCAATGGCATACAAAATGCCAAGAACGAAAAGGTGGCGGATTCTATATTGATTTGGAGGTTCGTACGATACAAACGGGCTATGTCAATATCTATATACATTACGATTTTTATCCGGGAGAAAAAATTTGGGTTTCCCCCGGAGCTTGCTCTCAAGGTAATTCCAGATCGGCGAATCAAGAATTTCTACCAGTTAAAAATTTTGTAAGAGTCTTTTTGGCGATATCAAAGCCCGGAGAAAACTGGCTACAAAACAATAAAGAACAAAGCCGGGTTTTAAGGTGGTTAAGACAAAGATCGAACACTTTAAAAAAGACCTAAACCTTGACCAAAATGACTTTTTCCGGTATATATTTTTCTGATAAAATCATTACGAAGTTAATTCGTCAATATGCCCGGAATCCACCAGCTCAAGGTTTGTCTCAATGCTAAATAATTAGTAGAGATCCTCTTTGAGCCGCTCAATTCGCCCCCAAAAGGGGTGTTTTTTGGTGTCTATTTTACTTTCTTAACCCCAATTATATGTTTTTTCAATCTATTTATAATCGCAATCTCTTTCTCTTCAAGACCATTTCTCTTGGTGGTTCACTCTATTTTTACGGAGCTTACTATACTCTATACCTACTGGAAAAAGGTTTTGACCTGATGCAAATCAATGCTTTTTGGGGAATAATCGTGGTAACTATGTTTTTAGCCGAAATTCCAACAGGTCTGCTGGCCGACCTTCTAGGTAAAAAAAGAGCCGTGCAAATAGCTTTGGGCTTACAGGCTCTGGGAGAATTTATCTTTGCTTTTTCAGATGGTTACTCTTATTTTGTTTTGGCTGCTGTCATAGGAGGAATAGGCTTTGCTTTCGGCTCCGGCAGCTTGGAAGCCTTGATTTACGAAACCCTAAAAAGAGAAGATAAACAGGAACTGGCTCAAAAAATCTTGGGAGAAATTAATTCCTTGCAAGCACTGGGTATGGTTGGCGGTTCGTTTGGAGCTAGTTTGCTCATCAAATTCCTTTGGCCGGAAAATTATTTTTTACCGCTAATTCTCTTGACTGCCCTGAGTGTCACCATTGCATTTTTCGCAAGTTTCTTTTTGGTGGAAGAAGAAAATCAGGAAGTTGACTCCAAAGCAAACTCTCTACAAATCCTAAAAACCGCCGTCAACTTGTTTTTGCATAACTCAAAATTACGCACCCTGGCCTTCTTGTTTATCTTCTCAACAAGTTTTGGTGATTATTTATTTATATGGGCCCAACCCTATTTTACCGACCGAGGTTTGTCTGAAGAGTACTTAGGGTATCTAATCGCTCTGGGATTTAGTATTTCCTTTATACTACAAAGAAAAACCTACCTTTTGGAAAAATATTTGGGTCTTAATCCGGCTTTGTCGATTTCTATATTTGTCCCGGCATTGCTTTACTTACTTTTAGGATTAATCTACAACTTGGAACTAGCTCTAATTTCCTACCTCCTTCTAGCCGGGAGTCACAACCTTTCTAGGCCTATTTTTTCTGACTATCTTAACAGGGAAATCGAAGATAGACAAAGATCCACGGCACTTTCACTCATCAGCTCCATCTCCGGTTTGTATGTAGCGGTAGCGGGCTTGGTTCTAGGTAAAATCGGCGATCTTTTTTCGATACAGTCGACTTTTCTCTTTGCCGGTTTTTTTATCTTAATGCTTAGTCTGGTATTTTGGAAGAAAAACTTAGCTAAAAGTTCTTGAATTGAGTGTTTCAGCGGAATAATTCTTTCTAAAGACGAGTAACTTGCATTCGACAATCTAAAAAACAGAAGACATTAAAAATATTTCCGATCTCTCCAAGAGAAATAGCAGGAATCACAACAACCCCTCACGGACAAACGAAGGACCTGCAACTACTACTTTTTTTAAAAACTGTAATTGTTAGTCAAACCAAGTAAGACCTACCACCTCAGTTATAATTAACTAAACATTATAAAAAATGAAATTACACATATGATACTCCCTTATATTATCAATTATTTACAATTGTATTGACAATATGAAATTTATTTGAAAAAATGTCTACTGCTAACACAAAACAACATGGCCAACTTCACCGGTATAATTATCGAAGAGAGTTTGCTGGACAGAAGCTTACTCCAAGAGGTAAAAATATTACAAACCGTAGTAGAAAAAGTCACCAGAGATCATCAAACTCCCTGGCTAGGTAAATTGACTTTACACCGCGTAGAAATTCCCGAAGAAGAGATCGACATTTATAATCAAAAAATCAGCCTGGCCTTGGAAAGCGAGAGAACAACTTGGTATGCCGACTTTCATAATCAAAAAATTCATTACATCATTTTTCCCAAAAAAATCTTTGCAGTAGATTTGCAAAAATCAAAGCCGAATTACAAGCCGGTGAAGGAATATGGTTTAAAAATGGGGATTCCGTCCTACCAATTAGACTTTTCGGAGTAGATACTAATGTCTGCTGCATTTTTCAAAATGTGAGGAAACATAATAAGATGTCGCTGCCCTTTCAAGACATCTTTCTTCAATAAAAATAGACTGCTATATGTACTACAGGATCAAAAAACCGGAAAAGAAGGTAAGGTGCTGACATAATTATAATAGTAGTCAAAGCACCATTCTTTCCGACTCGACCTTGAACCGGAATTGTCAACTTAAAGCTAATTAAACTCTGATCAAGAATTATTTGAAAAGTCTTTGATTTATTAGTATTTTCTCACTCAAAGCCCTAAAAAAATCAAATGTACAGTCCTTTTGACAAGACTGGAAAGTGATTCTAAGTTATGGTTTACAAGAAAAAATCGGATATGATAATAGCCGGCGGTTAAGTATCTGCTAGAATGACTAAAAGAAAAGTCTATAAGTACGATTATAATAAAAAGAAAAAGCCTACCAAGAAAAAGTCTTCCATATGGGCCGGATTTTTTGAATCCCTTTTTAAAAACAAATCTAAGGCTAAGATGGAACAGACTCTCAGAGAAAATAAAGACCAAGTCAAAGAAACCGGAGCCTCTTATAATGTTTACCGCAGCCGCCAAACCAAATCCGAAGCAAAAGTCAGAACTTTCGGTCCTAAAAAAAGCAGCAAAGAAAATCAAAAAAAGATCTCTCCCAAAATTCCTTCGCCTTTCAAAAAGAAAATCACTACCCCCAATCGTTTTTCCTTCGGATTCAAAAACCCTGATAGAATTGTCAAAAAAGTTCAGAGCTTTAGTAAGAACGGCTTGGTAAGACAAACAAAGTTTTTAATTTACAAGTGGAAAATCCCGGAAAAATTCAATCAAATTGTTTCGGTAACTATCTCAATAAGTATTGTCATATTCTTAATCTACCTCACTTTCTTAGATACGCATTTTCTGGTTAAAGACTTTAAAATCACTTTTAATTCGGACTGCATCAATCCCCAGGCCACTATTTCAGCTGTTGATGACTGCTCATATCTAGGAATAGATGAATCCGAAAAATTAGTGGAAGGAATCAAGAAAGATCCTTTTTTGGGATTTATTCCCAATAATCAATTTTGGTTTCTGAACAGTAAAAATTTAACAGCCGCTGCCAAAAGCAATAATCCTCAAGTGACTCAGATAGAAGTTACGGAAAGAAAATGGCCAAATAGAGCCACTCTCCAAGTCAGCACAAAGCCAATTCTAATTACCTTAGGTTTAAATGATCAGGAATACTGGCGAATCGGTCAAAACGGCAAAGTAGTCAGCCGTGATGATGCCAATCTGCGGGAAAGAGTAGTTAATGTAGAGTCCAGAGTGGAATTTAATAGGGCCGATGCTTCTTTTAGTGAATTTTCCTTTGAAAACAACAAAGAACAACTTAATAGATTTTGGTTTATCATTTGGCTCTGGCAAAACCTTCAAGAAAAAAATATCCAATGGATCAAAACCAGCCTTCCCAGCCTCTTTGATTCAGATGTAATTATTACTACCAAAAATGGAACCAGACTTCTTTTCGACTACTCCTCTATCTCCAGAGAAACTCAAGAAAATAGACTAGATCTGGTTTTTGACGAACGGTCGGTAATTAAAGAAAATGAGGCAGCAGGAGTCTACAAATATATTGACTTCCGACACTCTAAAAGAGTCTTTCTTTGCCGATTAGGTACTGAATGCGAAAATATTTAAAGTTGCAAGCGTCCCAAAAATGAAATTTTACTCAAAAACTATTCTCCACTCATTTTTTAAACAAAGTGTAGGCAAAGATCAAACTCATCACCACGGTCAAAAAGTACCCCAAAAATCCCAGAAAAGAATAACCCCAAAGTTGTGGTGGTTTATCCAAAAACATTATTACGGAAGAGCCTAAAATTAAGGCCGATATAATCAGACTAAAAGACATCAGATTTGCAATTCTTCTAAAGGAATGGACGACTTTATCTGTTTTCTCGTGCTTAATAACCAAATTAATGTCTCCCTTCTTAAAAAACTCGTTTCCCGAATAAATAATATCCGGCAGGGCCTGCATCACTTGCAAGGCTTCTTCACTTGAGTCAAAAAGTAGTTTACCGATTTTCTCCGGCTCGTATTTTCTCAAAAAGGCCTTTTTAACAAAGGGTTTGGCCTCTTCCACAAGGTTAATTGCCGGGTCCACTTTGCGAACAATACCCTCCATGGTTATCAAAGCCTTCATCAACATTACCAAGTTAGTTGGCAATCTAATTTTGTTGGATCGCATGATATCCAAGAGACGATTCATAACGTCTTCAATTCTAATTTCGTTCAAGGGTAAGTTATAGTATATCTCAATCATTTCAGTAATTTCCAGAGAAATAAAGCGCTTGTCCATCTGCTCGTTGATAATATGCATTCGCTCCAAAGTACGCATGATTTTGGTTGTGTCCTTGGCAATTACCGCTTGAATTACATTCAACAAAAAATTCCGGTCCTGATCACTGATTCTACCGATCATTCCCAAATCCAAAAAAATCACCTTCCCTTCATGATACCAAATATTTCCCGGGTGAGGATCGGCGTGAAAAAAACTATGTGTAAAGACCTGTTCCAAAAATGTCTTGGCACACATTCTAGCTACTTCTTGCCTCTCCTCCGTTTCCAATTCTTCGCTGGCTAAGACAATGCTTTCACCTTCAATAAATTCTTCCACCAAAACTTTCTTGGTGGTTAAATCAGGGTAAGTAGCCGGAATTTTGACTTTGGGGTAATGAGAAAAATTATTGCTAAATATCCTTAGATTGTGGCTTTCATGAATAAAATCAACCTCTTTGAGAATGGAGGCTTCAAATTCGTTGACTATTTCTACCGGCTGATACAAATAAGCTTCGGAATAACTGATCTCAATAAGCCTGGCAATCTCGTGCAAGATTTGTAAATCACTACGAATCATCTTTTCAATTCCCGGCCTTTGTACCTTCACAGCGACTTTCTCTCCGGAAAAAAGTTTAGCCTTGTGTATCTGGCTCAAGGACGCAGAGGCTGCCGGTTTTTTTTTAAAGTCTTTAAATATTTTTTCCAGAGAATCTCCCAATTCAGTTTCTACTATTTCCTTAGCATCAAGGTACGAAAACGGCTTCACTTCACTTTGCAGTTTGGACAATTCAAGTATGTATTCCGGAGGAACAATATCCACTCTAGTACTCAGCATTTGTCCAAGTTTTACAAAAGTTGGCCCCAGTTCTTCCAAAGCCAATCTGACCCGCACCGGCATGGGTTTTTTCTTATTGTTGATAACTTGCTTATCTCTTTTTTCCTTGCTTAAAAACAGCCTACCCTTAATATCCAAGTTTTTAACCAATGCCTCGTTGATAAAGTCTGCAAGACCGTACTTAATAAGAACTCTCAAAATTTCTTTAAGGCGGTAAATATTGTTGATTCTATTTAGTTGCTTGGAAAACATTCTTTAGAGAGAGATTTTTATATTGAGTATACTTAATAAATCGTTTCTTAGCAATTTGACAAAACAAGCCACTAAAACTTTTATTGCCAACTGCGTCATTCTAAATTAATAGCATATGCTCAAAACCAAAAATTTGTACAAAACCTTTAATCAGGGAAAAGAACAGCAAGCTATTTTAAAAAACATCAACTTGGAGATAGAAGAAAATCAATTGGTGGCCCTCATGGGTCCTTCCGGTAGCGGCAAATCAACATTATTAGCTATTTTAGCCGGTATTGATAGTCCAAGCGAAGGGCAGATATACATCAACAACACAGAGGTAAGTCAAATGAAAGAAAAAGAACTGGCTCAAATCCGAAATCGAGACATCGGCATTGTCTTTCAATCCTTCAATCTTTTACCCGGCCTTACAGCTATGCAAAATGTCGAAGCACCTCTGTATATTTCTAAAAATAAACAAAATATTCCCGGTAGGGCTAAAGAAATGCTGGAGAAAGTAGGTCTTGGAGACAAACTTAACCATAAACCGCACCAATTATCCGGAGGGCAAAAACAAAGAGTAGGAATAGCCAGGGCATTGGTTGGTAGGACCAAAATATTGGTCGCCGATGAGCCTACAGGAAATTTAGATAGCACCAGTGGCCAAAATATTCTGCAATTAATCCAAGAAATAAGGAGGGAATTCGGACTAACAGTACTAATTGCTACCCATGACGAAAAAGTAGCCGGTAAAGCAGATAGAATTATTCAAATTAGAGACGGATATCTGTTTGAAGAAGTAAATTAGATAAAAAGCTAAAATAACTTGCTTGCTTGTATGATAAAGTTTTATTTTCAAAAAACTATTAATTCTCTGCAAAATTTGGGAATAGTCGGAGTATCCTCCATGTTGTGTGTTTCTTTTGGAGTGTTGTCTGTCTATTCTTTGATTTCTCTTTCTAATGAAATTAAGTCGGTTTTCCAAGCAGATCCGCAAATAATTTTAGGAGGCGATGTGGAAGTTCTCAAAACTAGCCCCTTGGAACCGACAATTGAACCCGATCCTGCTTCACTGACAGGAGCTTTTGGTATTGATTTTGAAAACCTCCAAGGGTTAGAAAGTTACACTCCTATTTTGTCAAAAAACTATCCGAACTATCGCCTGGAATCCAAACAGAAAACCTTTTCCGGTATTCATACTATTCAGGCCGTGGATCCACAGAAATTCCCTCTATACGGTAATTACAAATTTAAACCTAATCAAGACCTAAGTTCAATGATTAAGGAGGAAGGAAGTGTAGTTATTCCAGCCAACTTTGCTCAAGCCAATGATCTCTCCATAGGAGATAGCATCACGATTATCAGCGACGATAATTTTTCTACCCAAAGATTGATTATTACCGGTATAATTCTGGATTCCGCCGCCAAATCATCCTCCTCTTGGTTTGTCAGCTACCAAACTTTTCTTTCCGGATTTGATCTGAACGGCCAGGGAGCTTCTCTAAGCATACTCTTAAAGGGCAAAGAAAGCGTTCTGGAGAATCAACTTTCCAACATACCGGGAGCCATGGTTTTGCAAAAAGCCTCACAGGTACAGCAGGTGGGTGATAATGCCCAAAAAATTTTTAACATCGGTCTCAACGGCTCCAGTGTCTTGGGTTTATTTATCGGCGGCCTGGGAATTGCTACCTCTATTCAAATAATTCTAAACAGGCGTAGAAAAGAAGTAGCCACTCTCAAAACTTTAGGTTACAAAACCGGCCACATTCTCCTTTTCTTTTTGGGTGAGGTATTTTTGTTAGCCATTATAGGTTCTGGCTTGGGATTAATCTTGGGCGTTATCATAAGCTACTACTTTATTCAAAGCATTCAAAAAACAGGCGGAACTTTCCAATTAAGCTTTGAATTCCAGCCATTCACGGCCTTAATTGCAGTAATTACGAGTCTATTGACAACCGTAGCCTTTACCACTGTTATAGTCTGGCAAAATTCTAAGGTAAAACCGGCAGTTGTCTTTAGAGATTTTCAGGAAACTAATAGATTTAAAAACGGTTTGGTTAAGCTGGGTTTATTAATTCCGATACTATTTGTCTTTTTTTTGATTTCTACTTTTCTTACGGAATCATGGGAGGTAGGTTTAGGTTCTCTTTTACTGGCTTTTTTGGGTACTACCGGAGCCGGGACGGTTTTCTGGATTGTATTCTTTCTTCTCACCAAAATTCCTCTTCCCTTGCCGGGGATATATAAATTATCTTGGGTAAATCTTAAACAGAATTTCAGTCAGAGTATCATTGCCGTTGTAGCCATATTTGCCGGAGTCACGGTCTTGGGATTTGCCGTCATTATTTTTGATAATGCCAATGACCAACTAAACAACCAAAAAGGGGATAAATCGGGTTGGAATGTTTTGGCTTATGTCCCGCAAAAACACTTGGATGAGTTTGATAAACAAATACAAAACTCCGAGAAAATAAAACACTCGGTGAATTACCCCAGAGCTAAAGTCCAAGTAGAAAGAAACGAGATTTCGCAAAATTTGATCTTAGAGGGGCTGGACTCAAGTCAAAAACCTCCTTTTAGAGAGTCTGTGGAATTGTCTGCTGATTCCCAACTTATTTTAGCAGGATTCCTCCAAAATGAAGTAGAATTGGACCCGCCGCCAAATCCGTACTTTGGTAGAAAGGCCCCAAATCCGGGATTCTCCTGGGAAAAAGGTCAGGAAATGGAACTGCAAATAAACTCCCAAACCACTACCAAAGTAGTCACCGGTTTCTTTGAACAACAGTTAGTAAATAGATTTTTACAGACACCTAACCCGGATTTAGTTTTACCCGAAAAAGAATATCTTCAATCAATCCCCGAAGCTGACTCTCAAAGGGTTTATTGGCTGGAGACTAAACCGGAGGACATTACCCCCACTGTAGAATCCCTTTCTCAAATTGATCAATCCATTATTATTTACGATTTAATAAGTATTGAACAAGCTACCCTGGAAAATTATCGTAACATAGTTACTTTTGCCTTATCTGTAGCTTCTCTATCACTGCTAGCCGGACTTATATTAATGCTAAATTCCATTTTGTTGGTCATGGTCCAAAGAAAAAAAGAGTTTGGCATTCTCAAGGCCATTGGGTACAGTAATTCTCAAGTTAGAAACATTGTTTGGTTAGAATATCTACTGATGGGCTTAGTAATTTCGTTTCTGGCAATTATTGTTGATTATGCGGGTGTAAGAGCTATTAACCACTGGGAGCCGGAAGCTGAGTTGATATACAAACCGATATATAGTTTAATCACCATAATCTTAACTTTATTAATCGTATTTTTGGCCACATTCCTTAGTTCCAGGAAAACTCTTCAAGTAAAACCAATGGAAATCTTGAGGTACGAGTAATTTTCGTTAGAGTTTCGGATCCGGTTCCGGTTTGACAACCCAGGTTTTTGAAAATACAAATAAAAAATAATTATGCTTAGCTCCCATATTTTCTTGACCGGAACTTTTGTGGATAAGGATAGCCTGTCCAAGCTTATTGCCTACAATTACTTTGAGACAAAGACGGATTTTCAGAGCTTTTTTGGGAAACAAAAAGAGGTAACCGAAGAGGTTGAGAAGAATTGGGAGCATTATCTCAACGCCAGACAAATTATCCGGACGGATTTTCAAGGAAAAGAAGAATTCAGTGCCAAGTTGATGGAACTTTACCAAACTTATCACGAACAAACCTTACTATTTTTGGGAGATTTGAGTGAATATTCCTTACCTCTACAAGAAGGGATGCTTAGAATCTTGGAAGAACCACCGGCCAATTTGCAAATTGTTCTCTACGCCAAAAGTAAAAATAATATCCTGCCGACAATTGTTTCCCGATGTGGTTTTTATCTCCTGCCGGAATCCTTTGTTCTGCAAAACTTGGAGCAAAATCTACTGGACAAGGTCAAAAAAAAGCTGCCGGAAATCGGGGCTACCGTCAAAACCTTGGTTACACACCCGGATAGTTTTCAACTGCCTGATCTCAAGACCGTAGAAAGAGAAGAACTGGATTTTTGGCTTTGGCAAATCGGTTATTACCTTGAAGCTATCTATCGAAAAAACCAAACCTATCAAATCTCTGCCTTGATCGAAAAAGTTAGAACCGCTCAAAACCTGAACCATCAAAACTTGCAAAAGAAATTTGTCTTGGGATCTGTCAAAATTTGAAAGGCAAAATTTATTTGTCACCTGAACACAAACGCCCTTGAGTCTAAAAGAAAAAACCTGTCACCCTGAACCCGTTTCAGGGTCTATTCTTGCAAGAATCCGAAACAAGTTCGAAATGACCGTGTTCTCAAAATCCCTAATTCAGACCACACCCATATTATAACCGGTCCGATTCCCTGCCTTCTGTAAATCTCGCAAATGTTTGCGTATATGGTCATTTACAACCTGCAAATGCTCTTTTGGTAAATAATCTCTGGAACCTTTGCGATAAGGAATATACCCAATATCCGGCTTTGTAATGGTTTTACTTATTGACTCTTGAGCACTGCGAAACCGAGCAATTAATTGATTCAAAGAAACCTGCCTGAATTCTTCCACTCCTTGCTGATTCAAATCTCCCAACCTACCCTTCAAAGGACTTGGTGACTTACCGGTAACAAGGTTGTCCAAATTTCTCGCAAAACTCTCCTGCCAAAAAAGTAAATGGCCCAAGATATCCTTAGCTGTCCATTCAGGATAAACCCGGAAATCAAAGTCCTTACCTTCTTCAAAAAAGCACAGCAATTCTGCAACGGTCACTTCAAGTTCCTGTAAGAGATTTACCACCTCCAAATCTACTCTTTCCTCGATCATTTACTAACAATTTTTAGAAGTCTGATAATCTCTTGTTTGTTTATCTCTGAAACCTTTTTGAACTCCAGGCATTTCATAGTCTTACCCCCACCCTTTAGTTTTGCGGCTTCTTCCGATGGTAAGTGATCCAAGGCAAAGCCCAAATTAACGTGATCCTTGAGTGAAACAATGTAAAATAAGCCTTCATACCAAGGCACCCCCAGCTTCATCTGTTCTTTAATATCGGGAAAAGTATCCAAGAGAATACTTCTTAACTGCATGCAAACTTCCCTTTGCGGAGAAGGCTGTTTGGCGATATACTCGTCTACCGTTGGTTTACCTGACATAAAAAATTATTAAACTAATCTCTCAATCTCTCTTTTCAATATATCCGTCAACCAATGCACGATGAAAAGCCGTAGGAAATGTGGTCATGGAGATAGGCTAAGAACTCGTTTTTGAGTAGATTCCTTTCCAAAATTCCAAAACTTGTCAAACAACTAACCATCAAAAAAACGCCTTTCCGGCGTCTCAGATTAGAATTGGTATATGAGTTTGGGATTTGATGTTCAGAGATGCTCTAGGAGCTTCTCCTACTATTCAAACCCCTCCCCCATTGTAATTAACAGTACCACAAAATCAAGGTTTTGTCAAGTTCCTTGTAAGGCTGGTTTGTAAAGGCTCCAGAAGATTTGGTTTACATTTTTCTCAAAGTATATTTTAATAACTTGGTAGTAATTTGTAAAAATATGCCCGCTTTTATTCCGGGAGAGGTAGTCAAAGTCTTTACTGACAAGCAAGGGGAGGAGGTCATCTTGCGTCACCCGGAGTGGACGGATCTTGATGATTTGCTGGAATATATCAACGAACTTTCCAAGGAACAGACTTTTATCAATTTTTGTGGAGAGGAGATAACCCGGGATCAGGAGATCGAGTTTCTCAAGGGAGTGCTGGAAAAATCCGAAAAGCAGCAGGCGGTATATTTGGTTGCTGAAGCCAAAGGAAGGATCATAGGTACTTCAGCCGTAGAGCAAAACCTGACGGACATAAATCGTGGTAAACACGTCGGCAAATTTGGTGTCTCTCTAAAAAAAGACTACCGCAGGCGAGGAATCGGCAAAGCCCTATCTCAAACGGCAATAATAGAAGCCAAAGAGAGAATTCCGGGACTGAGGCTCATAATCCTTGATGTTTTTGAACCTAATCAAATCGGGCAAGACTTGTACCGTAAGCTGGGCTTCGTCCAATCCGGCAGATTACCCGGTGGCGTTTGGCACATCGATAAATATGTAGATAAAATCCAAATGTATTTGAAAGTTGGAGGAGAGTAAAACTTCTATCTCTCTGTTAATTGAACCGCAAGGGTTCCTCTATGCGGTCATTGTGAACTTGTTTCGGAATCCAAAAACAAAAGTTTGCCCTGGACGAATTATGCAAAAGATGTTAAGATAATAAACAAAAACCATACAAAGCCGTTTTTTTATGAATATCAAAGTAAAAATTGGACTTTTAACAGCCACAGTCTTAATCTTCTCAGCCATCGGTCTCTACGGTAGTCTCTACGTATTTACTGCTCCAAGCATTCGCCAACCGACCTTCACTCACCATCATTTTAGGATGCAGCTAATTATTGACGGAGAAAAGGTAAATTTTGGAGAAGACCGCTTTCAAGAGCCTACTCCGGGGGGTAATGTTTGTAACTCCGGGCTTACGGAAACTCCCGTCCACTTTCACGACAACAAAGACCAGATAGTACATATTCACTGGGGTGGGATAACCGGCGGTCAAGTTCTTAAATATTATGGCTTGAATTTAATCGGCGGTAACGACGATCACCTCGGCTATCAATTTGAAGATGCAGTATATCAAAAAAGAGTCAACATCAACGGTAGACATTTTGGAGACTTACAGGAAGAAATAATCAAAAGAGAAAAAGACTTGTTTGTTTACAAAGGAGATGAAAATTCTTATATCAAAGTTGAACCGGAAGAGTTTTTGGACAAAACTCTGGAAGACTTTTTTGAAGCTGATTTACCTTATCAAAAACACTCTCACAAACTTGAAAAAAACCTAATATCCTTGTTAAGTCTACCCGTAACCGCTCACGACCATGGTCAGGATGAAGAAAATGAAGAATATACCCAGGAAGAGCTCAAGGAACTCAATCACCTAATCGGTAACGTGGTTATATTTATACAAAACCAAGAACCGGAGGAAAGTAAGATCAAAAAGAGGTTTGATAACCTGGAACCTTTAGAACAAAGCATTTGCGGAGGATAAGGCGTAAAAAATATTAATTTCACTCCGAATTTTTAGGAATTTATGGATATTTTTGTCCGTTAAACTGAAACACAAGGGTTCCTCTACACCGTAAGCTTCGGTTTGTTTTGAAAAAGCAAATTTTTTCTAATTTTGCATTTTGCATTCTTCATTTTACATTATATTAAATTCCCTACCCTTGACCAAACTTACAAAATGTATCAAGGTTTTATTCTAAAGTTTAATTATTACTACTTGGGAAATACAACACCATGAAGTTTGAAGAAAGCGATGATCAACCTCCTCAGCGAGTTTTGAAAATACAAATATCAATGCAATATTTTGTATCCCGTCGGATTATTTCCAGCCTGCCTTTTGCAGGTCTTTTTTAATGGATAAGATATAAAAAATTACTTTAACTAGCTCATCAGATTAACCTTACTAATAATGCCCATAGATACCGAACTGCTTATAATTATATTTAATATTTCTCTGTTACTTTTTCTCTCAGGCCTATTCTCCGGAGCTGAAACTGCCTATACTACTCTCTCCCCGGCCAAAGTTGAAGCCATAAAGGAAGACGGAAAATTTGGTTCCAACATTATCCCAAAACTGTACGCCAAGCTGGATATGGTAATTACCCTGACCTTGGTTTTAAGCAACACCGTAAATATATATCTTAGTGCCTATATCACGGTCTTGGTTACCAAGGCTTTTGGTGAAGGAGTAGGTTTCTCATATGCGGTTTTTATTGGTACAATTTTAATTCTTATTCTGGGTGAAATTATCCCCAAGAAAATTGCTATATTATTCTCTACCGAGCTATGTAGATTTACTGCTCACATCATTTATACCTTGTATTACATCATGTATCCGATTGTGCTACCGGTAAATAAAATCATGGTCTTGATGGACAAGCTTGGAAAAAATAGGAATCAAACCTCCGAGGCCGAAATTAAAGCTCTGCTTTCTATCGGTGAGAAGGACGGAGCCCTGCAAACCAAAGAACATCAAATGATGAGAAAATTACTCCAGCTAAATGACAAAGAGGTAAGTGATATAATGATTCCCAGAGGTGATATTGTTTCTGTAAAAGCAAGTACCAAATTAAGAGAAGTGGTAAGAGTGGCTACCAAAAACCGCCTTAGCAGAATTCCGATTTATTACGAACATGTCAGTGATATAGATAGCGTTGTTACAATGCCGGAAATAACTGCTCTAATGCTTAACAAGGAAAACCTGGACAAGCCGGTAAGTGAATTTACCACCAAAAAAGCCTTCAAAGTTCCGGAGACCAAAATAATTGATGATCTGTTTTTTGAATTTCAGAAAAAGAGGGTTCATCTGGCTATCGTTCTCGATGAATATGGAGAAACCAGTGGCGTAGTTACTTTGGAAGATATTGTAGAAGAAATTTTTGGAGAAATCGAAGACGAGACGGACATCAAAGAAATAAAAATTAGGAAAATAGGCAAAATCGAAGCTCACGCCGACGGCACTACGAGTCTGGCCGAAATCAGCGAAACCCTGAAGGTAAACTTTGGTGATGAATACCCGGAAAATAAAAGCATTTCATGGCTTGTTCTGGAGATATTACATAGATTTCCAAATCAAGGTGAGAAAATCGGAATACCCGGAACCAAACTGGAGGTGACTATCCTTGATATGGACGAGGAATACATCGATCTCGTCGGCTTAAAACTCAAACCTGAGGTATTTAAGTAAAGTCTTGAATATTGATAATTTTTCATTTTGCATTCTTAATTTTGAATTATTCTCATAGCATACTGCAAACCGAAGTTCCGCTGCCGGAACACCCAACCACAAACCTTCCTTGACAAGCCTGCAAAAGCTGATAAGTTTGAGTCTATTGGTAAAAAGTGATTACTCAAATTTATGGCCTGGTACAATAAATATAGACCTCAGTCCTTTGCTGAAGTAAGCGGCCAAGACTTGGTCAAGTCCGTACTGCAAAACGCTCTCAAAAAAAATCGGATTAAACACGCCTACCTCTTTAGCGGACCTAAAGGAGTGGGAAAGACCACCATCGCCAGAATTTTTGCCGGTCAGTTGAATGATTTGAAAGAAAATCCGGAGGCTAAAATTGATATTATTGAAATGGATGCGGCTTCCAATACTTCCATAGAAGATATCCGTCAACTTACGGAATCTGCCAAAAACCCCCCGATTAGCGGTAAGTATAAAATCTATATTATCGACGAAGTACATATGTTATCCAAGGCAGCCATGAATGCTCTGCTTAAAATCTTGGAAGAACCCCCCACCTACCTGGTCTTCATGCTGGCTACCACCAACCCGGAAAAACTTATCCCTACCGTCCTGTCCAGACTTACCAAACTCAACCTCACCAACCACACCGTACAAGATATTTTTACCAGACTCAGACAAATAGCCGATGAAGAGAAGGTTTCTATCGATGACGATTCATTGCAATTAATCGCCAAAAGAGCAGAGGGTGGACAACGGGATGCCATCAACCTGCTGGAAACCGTGGCCAGCTATGAACTGGATAATTATAATTTGGATACCGTGGCTAGACTTCTCGGTCTTTTACCGGAAGACTTGCTGGAAAACTTAACCAAAGAACTACTCAAAACGGATTTTGCCACCGTACAAGCCGATCTGGTTACTCAGCTAGAATCCAAGGGTGTGGACGGAGAAACATTTTTAGTGCAATTTCTGGATTACTTGCTGGAACAAAGTTTTGCCGGCAAGGAAGAAGTTGGCCCTCTGATTGAACCTGTTTCCTCAGTGCTTAGTCTCAACCTCCCACTCAGTAGTGTAATTTCCGCTTTAGCCATAATTCAAGTAAAAATCAAGGAAAAAACCCAAGATTCTCCGGTAAAAAAAAAGCAAACTAGCGACTTAACCGGCTTTCGGGAGACAAAAATCGACTATCAGCCTTCCCAAAAAGGAGAAGAAAGTGAAACCAAAAGTAAAACAGACCTGCATGAAAAGACGGAAGAATCTTTTCAAGAAACTGCCAAAAATGTAGAAACAACGGAAACTCAAGACATCAAAGAAACTGGCGATAATTCACAAAAAGAATCTGAACCTCAAGAAGAACCGCAAAAAAATTACACCGCAGAGAATCAAGAGAGTAACGAAAAAGTACCAACGGAAAAGCCTCGTGAAAATGCAAAAACCGAACCCCAAAATAATATGAATTATTCAAAAAATGCTTCGATTAATCCCGGGCAAATTACCTCAGACAAAGATTTACTGTCCTTCCTCAGTTCCCTACCCGGCAAAACTGACTGTCCTCCGGCTCTAAAAATGTTTATCCAAGACTTACGTGTGGAAATCGACAAGCAAAAACCGGCGGAAATAACTTTGAGTGTCTCATGTAGTATTTTTCAAACCACTCTCAAATCCCAAAAACTCAACTCCTGGTTAAAGGTTCAACTCCAAGAAAACTTTGATCAAGAGTTTGTAATTAACACCAAAATAAGACAAGACAAAGAATCTGAAGAGGTAAGTTATGCCGATTCTGAAAATTCAGAAGTTTACCAAAGCGAGACACCTGACAACGAATCATATTTTGAGGAAGAAATTAAACCGATTGAAAAAAAAGAAGCAAAAAAAAACCAACATAATCAAAAAGATCTATCCCCTATCGAAGAAGGTGAAATTTTTTACAAAGTCTATAAAAAACTCCCCGAAAATATACAAAATTCCGGAGTGCCGATCTACTCAGAGACCATCCCCGCACCCGAAGGGGGGCATCAGCACTGGGATAAACACGCCGAAGAAATGTTTGAATTTGAAGAGGAGTAGATTTTTTATAGCTAAAAAATTTCGATTAGTTTTTAGGAAGTCATTTTTGATTCTTATTTTATCAATCAACTCTAAGCACTACTATGAACATGGACATTCCGCCCAAACCTTCAGGTCAAGAAGAGCCAAGAGAGTATCCTCCCATAACAATCGGAGACAGGGAGATTAATATTCATATGTGCGTAGCTAAGTTAAAAGAGGGTCCGAAGGATTTTGAACAAATAGCCGCTGATATTTTTGACTATTGTATGGTTCTTCTGAAGATTCCGGAAGGATTACTAAGCGATGAAACAGAAAATTCCTGGATAAAAAATGATTTAAGTAAAAAACTATCCGATTTATCAAGAAGAAAGTTTATAAATACCTTTTGGTTTAATATTCCGAACACCGGCACTCTTCCAAGAATTAGTATAACCATGTCTCGAGAAAAGCAAAAAGTGGAAACTATTTATATAACATTCGTAAGTAGTATTGATTCTTTTAAGGAGAATTTTCCTGATACTGATATATGTTATTTAGATCCAAATATTCGAACAAAAGTATAAGTTTGCAGAAACAGAAAAAACTAGTAAATATATTATTTCCAAACTCAAGATTATAACACAACTTATAAACTACTCTCAATTACAGCCCCGCCTAGTAAAACCTCTCCATGGTAAAAAACTATACTTTGACCGGGAGCAACTGCCTTAACCGGTTTCAGAAAAGTGATTTCCAGTTTTTGATCGTTTATGATTTTAATTTCACATTCTTGGGGTTGTTGACGGTATCTAATTTGAGCAGTAGCAGCAAGTAGATTTTTTGAGTGAATATAAGATTCAGCAGCAACCAACCAGTTAGGATTAACGGCTAATAATTTTTGACTCTTAATCAACTCCTTTTTGGTTTCATGGACTACCTCCACGGTGTTTTGAGGAATATTTATCTTGGACACATACCAGGGTCCTCCGGCCAAACCCAATTTTTCCCTTTGCCCAATGGTATAGGTATGAGCTCCCGAATGTTTCCCGAGAATCGCATATTCAGGGTTAGGTCCAAAAGGTTCTAATTTCTTATTCCGGTAGGCTGTAGATTCTTGAGCAATTTCCCGGCGGCAAATAATCCCCCCTTCTTTTTTACCCAAAACCTGCAACAGTAGCTCCCTCAGGGGAGTCTCCCCGATAAAGCATAGACCTTGAGAATCCGGTTTTTTGGCAGTTACCAAGTCCAGTTCTTCAGCCTTTTTTCTGACTTCAGCTTTAGTGGCAAAATCCCCAACCGGCAGAAGAAGGTGATCCAGACATTCCCTATCGATCCGCCACAAAAAGTAACTCTGATCTTTCATTACATCTTTACCTCTAGCCAAAACCGATTGGCCGTGCCTTTGTAAAATCCGAGCATAGTGACCCGTAGCTACAAAATCCGCCCCCAGTTTCCTGGCCCGTTTATAAAAAACTCCGAATTTAATGAGAGAGTTGCACATTACATCAGGATTAG
Organism: uncultured Candidatus Saccharibacteria bacterium; assembly: GCA_964434775.1. Taxonomy (GTDB): domain Bacteria; phylum Patescibacteriota; class JACMRA01; order JACMRA01; family JACMRA01; genus CAYSWH01. The sequence goes on from CAYSWH010000009.1 coordinate 40,534, forward strand.
GAGTTAAACCCCTGGCATATTCCTCTATCATATAATCCACCACTCCTTGCTTGTACTCTTCCTCAAAGTCCCATACATAAAAAGAAATATCCAATTTGGCCGCTACCTGCCGAGCATCTTTACTATCCTCCTCCCAAAAGCAACCGTAAAGAGATTTATCCACACCCAAAGATTCTAAACGATCCAAAGACCAGCACTTCATAAAAACCCCGATTACTTCGTAGCCCTGCTCTTTCAAAACTGCCGCAGCCACCGAGGAATCCACACCTCCGCTCATCATTACAAAAACCTTCTTGCCCATACCTTTGAGGTTAATCAAATAATAAAACTATATAATTTATTTACACCTAATAATTATTTTTAGACAAATGACCTTTTGCGAAACAGGATTTTTGTTCATTATCCGTAGAATAAACTAATGACCTAGCATTTCCGCAAATTCATGTAACCCCTCTATGCAAGTTTTTTAACTAATATACCCACCCCTCTTAACCTAGACATTTCAAAATTTACTCTGTCACTTGCCAACTGGTAACCCTGAATTTGCAACCTATCATCCTGAAAAGTCGACGTTATCCTGAATTTTTTTCAGGATCTATTCAAAGAGATGCCGAAACAAGTTTACCGTGACAAGTCTGTATAGTTTATATTCGGATGGACTATAAATCATACCTGAAAGATAAAAGTAAACTTAAATTGAATTAGTTATTCATGTTTAACTCAACTAAACTTACCCGGTCTTCTTCCCGTTTCTAGAATTTTTCAGAACACTTTGAGCTGAAATATTAAGCAAAATCCCAACGGCACTCAAATTCACAATCATGGCCGTTCCTCCTTCGGAAACAAAAGGCAGAGGAATACCTTTGGAGGGAGTAATACCCGTCATTCCCGTTACATTCAAAAAGGCCTGAGAAACCAACCAGACAGAAATACCCACGGCCAACACTTTCCCGCCGGTATCAGGGGCTTCTTTGGAGATTTTGAGACCTCTAAAGAGTAAGATCAAATATAAACTCAAAAACATAACCGTAAAGACAAAGCCGATTTCTTCACCGATCACCGCAATAATGGCATCACTGGAAACTTCCGGAATATTCCGATCAAACTTTACTTCACTGTTGCCGTAGCCCCGACCAAACAAACCTCCGTTTCCTACTGCTTCTGAAATTCGGTTGATTTGGTAACAAGAAGTGGTGTCATAATTCTCCTCTCTCTGGCAGAAGGGAATATTTTCTTCACCTTCTTCTTGTAAAAAAGTGCCAAAAAGACTACCTCGAAGCCTGTCAACTCTATATTCAGCGTCAGCCACAGCAAAATAAGTGGCAAAAAGCATACCCACTAAGGCTAAGACGCTAAGTATTTTGAACGGAACTTTACCCACCCATAAGATACTGCCAATAATTATAAATATTAAAATGACACTCCCTAAATCAGGCTGTAAAATTATCAGACCGGCTACTCCGGCCAAGATCAAAAAGGGTTTGAGTAACTTCCCCCAATCAATCTCCTGTTCTTTCTTGCGTAAATCGTTCAGATAACTGGCAAAGTAAACTGCCAAGCTCAATTTAGCCAATTCTACCGGTTGAAAAGTAAAAAAGTTTCCAAGTCTAATCCAACGAATAGCTCCGTTTAGAAGTCTTGGCGCTACAGGTAAAGTATCAAAAAATTCCATAACCGATCCTACGCCTTGACCAGTCACTCGAGCCATAATTACCGGTACAACCACAAAAGATAGTAAAACAAAGGTCGCAATCAACAAGAGCGTCCGCATCTTAAACCAAAGATGGTAATCCGTTCTAGCAAGGATAAAAGCCAAAATTGCCCCCGGCCAAATTCCCAGTACTATTTGCCCTGAAAATTCTATCAGAAAACGATTATCGGGACTTACTGCCAAGGCACTTGCCAAAAAAGCCAAACCGGCAATAGTAATTACCAGCACTACTGCTGCTAAAGTCCAATCGTAGTTGAGAGTTTCCAGCTTTAGATTATTAAAAAGATCTTTTTGCGTCTTCCTGGCTTTCATTACTTGAGCAGACTGCATTCTTTCTTGTTTCTATTTTTCTATAGGTTCTAATAGTTCTTTGCCCAAAACCGTCTTTTGTCAATTGCAATTCTTAAATTCTACCCCGAAGTCTTGACTTCATTCAATTCAACCAAATCTCTCACTCCTTGACAAACCCTGAATAAGTTGAAACTAATCAAACTAGTGGTCTCCTAGCTCAATTGGATAGAGCTGCTCCGTCCTAAGGAGAAGGTTGTGCGTTCGAGTCGTGCGGAGATCACCAGAAATAGAAAAATTAAACCAATACCTAACTTTCCCCTTCACCTTCACTCATATCTTCACGACTACTACTAGTCCATTTATCAGCAAAAGAAGTGTATTCATTTTTAAACGCTAAATTTAATACTTGTACAGACACATCATTTGCATTGATTATTTCGGAAACCTGACTACCAAAATAATCTTCAACAATACCCCGAACCGTTAGTCCAAATTCAGATTCGTCCTCACTTAACGAATCCGGGAGTTCCAATCCACGAATATAACCTTCAAAATTATCCATTGCACCCGGAGCTTCAAACAACTCTCTTCTAAGCACTGCCTGTGCAGCTGAAACATGTACAGGATTATTCAGATCAAGTTCTCTTTGTGCAAGATCAGACAAACTAAGATTAGCCAGCTCAGCACCTTGTATTGCTTCATTAACTTGATTACGAAGTGTGTGATCATCCGTTAATCTCGCAGAAAGCTTTTTGTACATTTCACCGGCGTAACCATAAATTATTTTGAAACTTTCAAGGTATTCTTCTGTCGGAAATTCAGCAAATTGTTCTGCTACCCAGCACTAAGTTATGAATTAGGTTTGTTTCTGGAGTAGTGGTGCCTTCATGTTGGGTAAGTCGAAAGTCAGCTTCTAAGGAACCAATATTTGCCGGAGTAGGGTACGTAGCCATTCTACCTGCAAGCTCATCAACTGCTTCCTCATCAAATAATTCATCTAACGCTTCACGAAGTTTTCTTTCCGTAGCACCTTTCCACTGAAGAATATCTGGTGAAAGTTCTTTTGCTTTTTTAAGAACAGAATGATTATCCGATACCGGATTATCTAAACGTTTCATCAATTTCCCAATTTTTTCCATTTTCTCTGCTCCTTCACTGCCGTCCTCTCTTGTTGGTAAATTTTCATTCATACACAAATTATTTTTTTTATAAACTTTACAATTGCTGTTATCTATATTTTGATAACACTATAAATAAGTATGTCCCAAAACAAAGAGGTTGTCGAGAAGCTGAGTGAGGAATACAAGTTTGGGTTTGTTTCGCCGGTGGAGCAGGAGCTTGCCAAGAAAGGCTTGTCTGAAGAGACTGTGCGCTTTATCTCCAAGAAGAAAAATGAGCCTGAATGGCTTTTGAGAAAGAGGTTGAAGGCTCTAAGTACATGGGAAAAAAAGCCGGTACCTACTTGGGCAGGGATGCAATATCCGCCGATTGATTACCAAGCAATTTCCTACTACGCCGAACCAAAGAATAAGCCTCAACTGGAAAGTTTAGAGGATTTGGATCCGGAAATCAAGAAGACTTTTGACAAGTTAGGTATTCCCTTGGATGAGCAAAAAAAATTGGCTAACGTGGCAGTAGATGCAGTCTTTGATAGTGTTTCGGTGGCTACTACTTTTCAAGACAAACTGGCGGAAATGGGAGTAATCTTTTGTTCTATTTCTGAAGCTGCTCAAAAATATCCTGAATTACTTGGTAAATATTTAGGTACTGTCGTGCCCCACACCGACAATTATTTTGCCGCTCTTAATTCTGCAGTTTACAGTGACGGCTCCTTTGTCTATGTACCTGAAGGAGTACGTTGTCCGATGGAATTGTCCACTTACTTTCGGATTAACGCCAAGGAAACAGGTCAATTTGAGAGAACATTGATTATTGCCGAGAAAGATAGTTACGTCAGCTATCTGGAGGGCTGCACCGCCCCGATCCGAGATGAAAATCAACTACACGCCGCCGTCGTAGAACTAATTGCACTGGAAAATGCTGAAATCCGATATTCCACCGTACAAAACTGGTATCCCGGAAATGAAGAGGGTAAAGGAGGTATTTATAATTTTGTCACCAAAAGAGGCAAGTGCGAGGGAAAAAATTCCAAAATCAGTTGGTCTCAAGTAGAAACCGGCTCAGCTATTACCTGGAAATATCCCAGCTGCATTCTCAAAGGAGACAATTCTATCGGAGAGTTTTACTCCATCGCCGTTACCAATCACAAACAACAGGCCGACACCGGCTCCAAGATGACTCATATCGGCAAAAATACCCGTTCCAGGATCATTTCCAAATCAGTAGTGGCCGGGGAAAGTACCAACAATTACAGAGGTCTGGTAAAAATTGCTAGACAAGCAGAAAATTCCCGCAACTACACGGCCTGTGATGCCTTGGTTTTAAGTTCCGACTGCCAAACTTCTACCTACCCGACAATCGAAAGTAGGAACCAAAGTTCCAACATTGAACATGAGGCCAGTGCTTCCAAAATAGACGAAGAAATGATGTTTTACTGTAAGCAAAGAGGGATCGACGGTGAAGCGGCTGCCAATCTAATTATCAACGGTTTTACCAAGGAAGTAGTCAAAAAACTGCCCATGGAATTTGCCGTCGAAGCTCAAAAACTATTGGAAGTAAGTCTGGAAGGAACGGTGGGATGAACTCACTCAATAAAACTCGATTATAGACAAAAACCCTGTAAAACTTTTTGGGAATATTTATGACCATCCCCTCTTAAACCTAGGCATTTCCAAATTTTACTCCGTCACTTGCCAAGTGGTCATCCTGAATTTATAACCTTGTCATCCTGAAAAGTCGACGTCATCCTGAATTTATTTCAGGATCCCATTCAACACTGGATTCCGAAACAAGTTCGGAATGACAATTATTATTTCAGGATCTATTCAAAGAGATACCGTAACAAGCGTGTATAGGTTATATTCGAATCGATTATAAGAGACACACAAAAGTTACTTCTTCGGAATCAAAATAGATATGCCGACAAAAATAATCAAGACAGGCCAAAGTCTTATTATCTCTACGTCAAGACCTGCAGGAATAAAACCGAAGTTCCTCCCTAAAAGATAGAAGCCCACAAAAACCACAGTTAAACCAAAGAGGATATTCCCATAGTGGTGAGAATTAATGTCCTCCAAAAGCATTTTCAAAAGATCGTGTTCCTGTTCCTTTTCTTTATTTTTCAAAGATGAATTTTCCTGAATTTTTGACTTGGAATCTTTGCTCTTCTTGGCGTTTATCTTTTTCACAGACTTCTCAAGTTCTTTCTTCGCAAAAGTTTTTGACTCCTTTTTTTCAGGTTTTTCCGACTCTTTCTGTTCGCTTTTTTTGATATTTTTTGATTTCTCGGTTTTTGTTTTAGCCATAAATTTTTATTTTTGATTTTTTTAGTTTAAATAATATCCTTACTTTTCATAATAAAGATCAGACCGGATACCACAAAGACGGTAGGCCAAATAAAATTCCAGACCCACTGTATTCCGTAGACTTGCTGAATTAGAAGTACAAAACCAACCATAATCAAAATCCCTCCGGCTACCAAGCGAGTATTTCGTTTTTCATCAAGGATACTTCTTTTAATTTTCGGATTAGAGATTATTTTTTCTCCCTTAATCTTACCTTCTATTCTTGCTGCTTCCAACTTGGAAGGAACTAAGACCGCTAAAAGCACATAGAGAGCAACACCTATACCCCCTACAAAAGCTAAAAAAACAAACAGCACCCGAACCATGGTACTATCGATCTCAAAATAATCGGCAATACCGCCGCAAACTCCGATTAAAAGACGGTCTGACTTGGATCGATGTAGTTTTTCTACTTCCAAGCTTAGTATCTCTTTGTGTAAATCTGTACTCATACTCTTGATTTGTTTTTGTTTTAGTTTAATTTTATTGTAAATACACACTGTTGTCAAAACTAAATAAATTGACAATTTTCAGAACTAACCGAACCCTTTAGACAATCAATTTATAATTAAATCAAGACCGAGAAGGCAGAGATTGAATTGATTATTTTGCTTAAACCTTTTTACAATTCAAGA
>CAYSWH010000010.1:0-45011 GCA_964434775.1 uncultured Candidatus Saccharibacteria bacterium
TTGGATATTTTCTCGTTAATGACGTTATAATCCTTAAAAAATGTGTGATTTTCGGTAAAATAGTGCGGTCGGTAAAACCTAATTATACAATTTTTGATTTTTATTATATACTAAAAAAGTAAGCCGGTTAACACGGGTTGTTGATTTGAACAAACAAAAACAAATATTATGGGTTCACCACAAAAGAAAGGTTTTTCTGTCCTTATTAGTAATGCAAACAAAAAATTTTTAATTGTCGCGACTTTTTTTCTTGTAATCGGGGTTTTCCTAGGACTCTCAATGCAAAGCATTTTGGAGAATATCTCTTCAGGCAAAGACACTGCTCGGGCAGAAACAAACCTTGAAGTAGTGATTGATACTCCGTCAGAAAACTCTGAATTTACTGCTCCCGCAGATATACCCGTAGAGGTTTCAATAAATAATGATACCAACGGAGACGTCAGTAAAGTTAAGTTTTACGAAGGTGGTAATAATCTCGGTGAAGATAATAACGGGAGTAACGGATGGGCCTTTAATTGGCAAGGAGTAGGCGAAGGAACTTATACTGTCAAGGCTAAAGCCTTTGATTCGAGTGATTCGGAATTAGCTTCGGCTGAAGTAACAGGTGTCAAAGTCAATCCTAAACCCAATGAAAGACCGGTAGTCCAACAGATTCTTTCTCCTTCCGCCGGATATTATACTGCTCCGGTAAGTGTTCAGTTTGTAGCCAAGGCTGTAGATCCTGACAATAATTTAAAGGAGGTAAGGATGTGGATGAACGATCAGCCGGAAGTGCTTGGAACGTTAGTTGCCACTGACACTTATCAGCATGATTATGTAGATTTGGGAGAGGGAAATTACACATTCAAGGTTAAAGCGATAGATCATCAGGGTAGTGTTTCCTATATAAAAACGGTTAGTATTATAGTTAACGCTCCTCCAACCCAGACCAACAGATCTCCGAATGTAGTGATTGACTCTCCTCAAAATGATCAAGAGTTTGAGGCCCCGGCCTCGATTGATTATAATGTTACGGCAGTTGATCCCGACGGCTTTATCGATAGAGTAGAGTTTTATGTAAATGGAAACAAGCTTTCCGAGGATAAGCAAACTCCTTATAATTTTCGTTGGAACGGAGTACCGAAAGGTAGTTATGTTTTGGTAGCTAGGGCATTTGATGACAAAGGGGACGGTGCAGTTTCAGGTGCAGTTTATGTAGAAGTAAAAGAACCGGCTTCGGATGGTCAGTCGTTATTTCCGGCACCTGTGGCTAATATCATTTCTCCTGTTGACAACCAAGAATTTCAAGCTCCGGCCAATATTCAGATTGCTTCTACAGTTGTCACTTCCGGAACCGCTCCCACTAAAGTAGAGTTTTATAACGGAGAGGAGTTGATAGGTGAATCAACTGAGGAGCCATATATATTTGAATGGCTTGAGGTGCCTGTAGGGGAATACACTATTAGAGTCAAGGCGTATGATGATCAAGGCGGTTCTTCCTTTTCAAGTCCTATAAATGTAAGGGTGGTGACAGAAGTGGTTGATCAATCACCCTCAGTTAGAATTATTTCTCCGGAACCCGAAGAAGTCTTCAAAGCACCGGCCACAATTGAAATAATAACTACTACCGTTGATCCTGATGGAAGTGTGGACAGAGTAGAATTTTTTGATGGTGATAATAAGATTGGAGAAACCCTTGAAAGTCCTTATAATTTTAATTGGAAGGGGGTCCTTGTCGGAGAGTATACTTTGATAGCCAAGGTTTTTGACGATGAGGGTAATGAAACATCCTCGGATCCGGTGAAAATTAAAGTAAATACTTCAGGGGAGTCAGGTAAAAAGAATCCTATTTCCAGAGTTGAGTTTTACGCCGGAGATACTATAATTGGTCAATCTGACTCTATCCCCTTTGAATTCGATTGGACAGGAGTCACGCCGGGTAACTATAGTCTAGTTGCCAAAGGATATGATAATCAAGGCAATTCCACACTTTCAGAATTTGTAAATGTAATTGTTGAAGGCGAAGGTCTGGAGCTTACTCAAGAAGAGGGCGAGGAAGAGCCGAATAGTGAAGTTTTCGAAACCAGCGGTTCCAATAATATCCCCAAAATTTCACTTATCTCTCCTGAGAATAATGAAGCCTTTACCAGTCCGGCCAATCTCAAATTAGCTGTTAATGTATTTCCGATTGTAGCAGTGGAAGAGCCGGAATTTAACGAAAAGTTTGAAGAGCCGGCTAACGTTGAAATAGTTGCCGATGTTGGTGATATTGATGGTTCTATAAAGAAAGTGGAGTTCTTTCATGAGAATGAAAAAATAGGAGAGTCAACGGAATCTCCTTATAAGTTTTCTTGGGAAAATTTGGTTGAAGGCACCTACAACATTAAAATAAAGGCCTTTGATGATCTTGGGGAGAGTAGTGAATCAGAAGTAATCAGATTTTATGTTTTGGTCGAATCAGATGATATTACTCAATCACAAGGAGGCGACACTTCTTTTGGTTCAACCTTGGAGCTGAATGCCAATAATATTTTTATTTTAGTGCTTATCGCCAGTCTGATTCTATTCTTTATAATTTTGGCTTTTTTGAGTAGGAAGCGGATTGTAAATGCAGTAGGGAATATAAAGCAAAAAATGAGACCTGCCAATCAAAACAATTCCGCTGATTATTCAAAATACGAAGGAGCCTACAACGATAGACTGAAAAAAGAATTCTTACAAGAAGAAAAGTCTAGTCCAAAAACTTCAAATCAAGGTTTTCGATTCAAAGATTCCCGGGATAATAATAATCATCAGCCAAATCCAGTTTCCGGAGACTATCCGGACTATAAATCGCGGTCAAATAAAGACAAAATATAGATTCAGGTATGCAATTATATATTATAGAAATAAAGGATGGCAAAAGCTGATTTTCAGCAGACTTTACTTTCTTAAAATGCATTAAGTCCAAGATATATTCGGGGACTCAAAAGAATCTTTTTTAGGTCGACTATCTTCTATTGACAAAAGAGCTTACCAAAGGCAGTCTTGTAAAAGACGGGTATGACTCTAGAAAAAAAACTTTTAAGATTGCAAGAAATTCAGAAAAGCTTACAAGAAAAAAAGGTTTCTTTATCAGAAAGCGTGAAACTTTTGGAGGAAGCCTATAAGCTAAAGCAAGAAATCGAAAAAGAGCTTCAAGGTATTGAAAATAAATTAATCAAACTTACTGAAGAAGATACTCATGATTCATTAAATGACTCAAAATAATATTTGAGTATTTCAACAAGATTATGTCGGGATATAAAACTTTACTTTTGGAAAATATTCATGAAAAAGCCGAAGAAAATTTACGGAAACAAGGTGTATTGGTGGATATGGAAGAAAAAAGCCTGAGTGAGGAAGAGCTTATTAAAATTGTGAACGAAAGAGGTATCAATATTTTAGGAATTAGATCCAAAACTTCGGTTTCAAGTAAAATCATAAATAATTGTCCTTCTCTCTTGGCGATAGGAGCCTTCTGCATCGGAACTAATCAGATTGATTTGGATTCCTGTCAAAAGCAGGGAGTAGCGGTTTTTAACGCTCCCTACAGTAATGGTAGAAGTGTAGTTGAATTAGCTGTTTGCCTGATTATTGCTTTAAATAGAAGGTTAGTAGAAAATCATAATTTAGCCAAGGAAGGGGTTTGGAATAAGACATCTCACCATAGTTATGAAGTTAGAGGAAAAAAACTGGGAATCATCGGGTATGGCAACATCGGTTCTCAACTATCAGTAATTGCCGAGTCTTTAGGGATAGACGTGTATTATTATGACTTGATTGAAAGACCCTCTCTTGGAAATGCCACCAAATGTGAATCTCTGGAAAAAATGCTTGCTCAAATGGATATAGTATCCTTGCATATTGACGGTCGAGAAGATAATCACAGTTTTTTTGATTCCCAAAAATTTTCTTTGATGAAAGACGGTTCCTATTTTATTAATTTAGCTAGAGGAAATGTGGTTGAAGTCGATAGTCTAGCTGCCAGTCTGGAGAACGGTAAACTTGCCGGAGCTGCGGTGGACGTTTTTCCTAGCGAGCCAAAATCCAATCGTGATAAGTTTGAATCGGTTTTACAAAAATATCCAAATGTTATTTTGACTCCTCACATTGGCGGAAGCACTCAGGAAGCTCAACAAAACATTGCTGATTTTGTTCCTATGCAAATAATAAATTATATAAAAAACGGAGACACTACTATGAGTGTTAATTTCCCTCGAATTAACCTTCCTCCGATTTCAGGACTCAACCGTTTTATCCATATCCACAAGAATACTCCCGGTATTTTAGCTAAAATTAATAGCATTTTGGCTTCTCATGGAATAAATATTGAAGGTCAGTATCTTAAAACAAATGAAGCTATCGGCTACGTAATTACTGATACTAACACCAATATTAGCTCGGAGTTGGTGCAGGAAATAGAAGGTGTAGAAAACACCGTTACTACCAGAGTACTTTGAGAAGATTATTGGTCTTCCCCTCAAATTTTAATTAGGTTTTCTAGTTTGATTAATATTTCTCTTGTTTTTATTAATAAATAACCGCCTGAAACGGCGGCAATAATTGTAATGTGTGCTTTTAACTACCTCCAGATCCAGCGGGGATACCAGCTCCACCAAGTCATATTTGTCTGTTTTTCAGCCCCGGTGGCGGCCAGTTGTTGAGGTCCGGAAAAAAATAGTGCCCCAAACATAAAAATTGAAATCATTAAAGCAATTGCTGCTATGATCAGCTTTTTTAGATTTAGTTGAATGAGTGAGTTGTTGAGCATAAAAATATTGTTAAACTTATTAAGGTGCGTTTGATTTAACACATTTTTCTTAACTTGTCAACAACTATCTTATCATTCATAATCCAAGCAATAATTTCTCTATGCATAAACAAAAAGCTCGGCAACTATCAGCCGCTAGAGAGATATTAAAGAACGAATCGTCCAGTTCTTCGGGGCAAGATTTTTTTGCGGTTATATATCAAATCGTTTATTTGATAAGTCAAAATAAATTGTTTTACTTCTTATTTTCTTTAATAAGTTTGACCGGAATAGGTTTTTTCGGATTTCTGGGTTTTTTTGAAAATTTCTTAATTATTTTTTACGATTTAGGCTTTTTAGCTGCAAATCAGTCGAGTTGGGTTACCTTGGTTTATATATTTTGGATTTCACTGGAGATTCTTATTTTTTTATTCGTGACTTTGGCTATATGGAGCTTTTTCAAAAAGTTGATTAATCTGAAAGATCCGAAATGGTACAAACCTCTTTCATTGATTTTTAGCAACAGGCTATCAAAAATTCCCCTAATATTTGCATTTACATTCTTTTATAGTATTTCTACCGCTTTTGTTCTACTTTTTTACCCTCAAGACCACTTAAACCTTAATCTTACATATTTCTCCGTAATTTTAGCAGCTATACTAACGGTTTATCAGGTTCTGAAATATTTTTATATAATTTATAAATACTATTTTTTATTAGAAAAGAATTTGTTTAAAAGATTTTATCCTTTGTTTGTTTATTTTTCCATCCCCCTGGTAATACTTTTAACTAGTTGGTTGGTTAACTGGGTATTCTCCGGAAATAGATTTATTGAAGAAGGTTCGCCAATATTTTTTTACTTTGCCTATCTGCTTTATCCTACTTTTCTGCCGGTGGTTAGCCCTGAATTGTCGCTTCAAGAAATATTCATTTCAGATTTGTATCTATTTTCTGCCTTTACTTATTCAGCCTTATTGATTCAGATACTTTTTTTAATTTTTTTAAATTACCTTGAGTCCGTTCTTTTGATTAAAAAAAATGTACTTGAGATTATTTCTTCGGCTATCCTGTTTTTACAATTTTTTATTCTAATAGTTGTTCTTGATACGATCTATTTTGCAAACTTTGATTCCGGAAAAGAAACTGCGTTTTTTAGCACTTTCTATTTGGTTGTTCTGACCGCCATAATCTATCGAATGGTTAAATATGTGCTGGATATGCAAGTGGAGGAGGTTAAACTAAGGGAGCCCTACTTTTCTTTGGCTGAGGTCAAGACTTTAAGCGACTTGCGTCCTTTGTTTTATAGCTTAAACGGGACATTTATCACCGAAAATCAGATTTATCCTTATCTTAAGGAGATCTATGAGTATTTGAATAAGCGTATCTGCAAAGCAAAGGTGGTTTACATTTCGGAAAAAGAAAAAAACGGGGGCTATACTATTCTAAAAACTCTTCAAAAAAATAATTCTATGATTAGTGACTGGCTCTGGTTTGAAGAGGGTGATTTTAAAAAATGTTATAAAGACGGTAAGCTGATTGAGTCAAAGTGTTTACAGTTGATTGAAGCTAAATTTGATGACTATTTTGAACAAACGAAGGAGGAAGCGGGTTTAAGCTTAGGCAGTTTCCTTTACCGGTTTAAACGAATGCATCACACATGTTTGACTGTAATAATCTGTACTCAAAAGCCCGAGATTTTGAAAGTATTCCAAGAAAATATTTTCCAACAAGAAACAAGATATTTAGACACAAATTACATTATTCTATTCCAAGGCAGAGAAGAGCCTAAAATTGTAGAAAGCCTATACTTGGAAGGCCTTTTAAGTGGAGATGATAAGGTTGGGTTAGACTTTGAATACGAAGATTTACTGGAAGTTATGGAGAATTTTGTAACAAAAATATCTGACTATTGTCATATTTCAGAGCAAAAACTGGTTGAGAAATCATTGGATGCCTTTGATAAATACAGGGACGAGCAGATTAATATAGTTAAAATCGTGAAGTATGGAAACAAGTTATACGAAGAGATTCTGTCAGGGAAAGAAGACTTTACAAATAGTGATTTAGAAAATATACTATATGATATAATTAATAGGAAAGATTTTAGTCGACTTTAGTAGTAATATTTTGATTCTATACTTTATTCATTTAAAATAAAATAAATATTTGATGTTCAAGAAAAAATTTTTTACTCCGGGTCCTTCCGAATTATATCCAAATGTAGATAAATATATCATAGAAGCTATAGATCTTCAAATTGGTAGTATTTCTCACCGTAGTCCTCAGTATGTAGAAATTCACAAGAAGCTGGTTGATAATCTCAGAGAAATCTTTCAAATACCGGATAACTTTACTATTTTTGTAGGTGGAAGTGCTACTCAGTTTATGGAGAGGGTCGTAGAAAATTGTGTGGAAAAAACCAGCTTTCATTTGGTTAACGGATCTTTTTCCAGGAGGTTTCAGGAAATATCCAGGGATTTACACAAAGATTCAAGGCAAATTAGAGTGGGATTGGGGGAGAGTTTTGATTTTGATAATTTAAAGGTTCCGGAAGAGTCTGAATTGATTACTTTTACTTCTTGTGAAACCAGCACCGGAGTAGAGATATCTCCGGAAAGAATATATCAAATTAAGAATCAACACCCTGATAAATTGATTGCTGTGGATGCAGTTTCTTCCTATCCTTATTATAATTTGAATTATAAAATGGTTGACGCGGTCATTTTTTCCGTTCAAAAAGGTTTCGGACTTCCTGCGGGGCTGGGTATTGCGGCGGTAAACGAGAGGTGTGTTCAAAAATCCTATCAATTAAGAGAAAAGGGTATAAGTGTAGGCAGTTACAATGCTTTCTGTTTGATTGATGAGAAAGCAAAGAACTTTCAAACATTAGAAACTCCTAACGTTATGGGGGTTTATCTTTTAACTAGGGTTCTGGAAAATATGTTGGCTTACGGGATAGAAAAAATTAGAGAAGAAACTATTCACAAGGCAAACCTATTGTATAATTATTTTGACAACCATTCTCTATTTCAACCATATATTTCAAATTCTGAGGATCGTTCCAAGACGGTGATAGTTATAAAATACGATCATCCAAAAGAGGTTTTGGACAAATTTAAGCCTGAAAATATTGTAATTGGCGGTGGATACGGCGAGGAAAAGCATAGGCAATTCCGTATTGCCAACTTCCCTGCTCATTCAATAGAGGATATGAATAATCTTCTCAGTAAGTTTACAAAATTTTACGGTTGATAATAAGAATTTTTTGGATGTAATTTACGTTTTATGAATGTACGGATAATGACTCATTTGATAGCCAACTACCCCAATCCTGAAGTGTATCAAAAGGCTTTAAGAGCAATGTTAAAGTTCAATGTTGATTATTTGGAGGTGCAGATTCCTTTTAACTATCCGTTGGCTGACGGGCCCGTTATTTATGAAGCCAATCAGAAGGCCCTGGAACATAGGCAAACTATAGATCAAATTTTAAATAATGTTTCTAAGATCAAGCTGGAATTTACTGACTCGACTACTCAGATTTTGCTAATGTCTTATTCTACGCCGGTTATTAACTATGGTCTAGACAGGTTAATAAAAAAAATTAAAAGTAGCGACTTAAGTGGTTTTATAATTCCTGACTTAACCGTAGGCTCTCCGGAGCAAATAAAATTTGCCAAAAGGTGTAAGGAAGAGAGGTTACAGTTTATACCTTTAGTTTCGCCGATTTCCAGTAATCTAAGGTTGAGAAGGATTGCCGACAATTTAGAAGAAGAGCAAGTAATTTACGCTACAGCCCGAACCGGAAAGACCGGACAAAAAAGTGATCTGGAAGACCAAGAAGTGCAAAAATATTTAAACAATCTAAAGGAAACTTTTCCAAGACAAAAAATCGCTCTCGGTTTTGGAATAAGTGAAAGAAGTCAGGTAAACTTTTTAAATTCTCAAGGAATAATTGCCATTATCGGGAGTCAAATTGTCAGGATTCTCAAGAACGTACATGAAAATAACCTTGATCCGGAAAACCATATGGAGACTTTTTTGGGTGAACTGGGTTTAAAAGTTAATAGTTAATTGCTTATGTCTATTTTACAGGAAATTATTGAACATAAGAAAGTGGAAGTGGAAAAACAAAAAAAGATCAACCCTTTGCAAGACATAAAAGCAACTCTGGAGGCCTTGAACCACCCACCGAGAAAACTATTCAAAAAACCGGGTAAACTTCAATTAATTGCGGAAATAAAAAGGAAAAGTCCAAGCAGAGGAATCATTAGACAGGAGTTTGATCCGGTTCACCTGGCGAAGGAATTTACCGGAAAAGGGGCTTCAGCAATTTCTGTTTTAACAGACGAAAAGTTTTTTGGTGGAAGTTTGGATATTTTAAAACTTGTTGAAACAAGCACTGATTTACCTATTCTTAGAAAAGATTTTATCGCTGATATTTACCAAATCTATCAGACCAGACTGATAAAAGCTGATATAATTTTATTGTTAGTCAACGTCTTGGGTCTTAAACTTGAGAAATATTTAAGCTTGGCTTTGCGTTTAGGTTTGCAGCCTCTGATTGAAACCCATACTGCGAAAGAGCTAAGTCTGGTTTTGAGTATTTTGGAGAAAATTGAGAAAAACCAAGGAATTCAAGAAAGTCAGATAATCCTTGGAATAAATAACCGAAATCTGAATACTTTTCAAACTACCTTGCAAAATTCTTTAGAGCTGGTCAAGATTATTCCAAATAAATACTTCAAACTCTCGGAAAGTGGAATTTTTTCGGTCGGAGACTTGGACAAATTATACCAAGCAGGGTTCGATGGAGTTTTAATTGGTGAAGGTTTGGCCAGAGATCCACAGTTGCTGGAGTACTTTAGATGATTTTTTATCAGTTTTATCTTTGATCAGATTAGGTTAGTACAAGCCTTTTATCATTCAAAAATTATTAATAATTACAATAACTGATGATTGACATTTGTTTGTGTTTGATTTCTTGGATGTATTCAAAGAATTAATTATTTTTTACAATTTCCGGATAAAATGTAAACTTCTAACATGTCTTTATTCTCTTCCGATAAAGAACTCTGTAAATTATATCGGGTTTTTAAATTATTTATAATAATGCATTTTGAAAAAGATTGTTATATTAGTACTAAAAAAGTACTAAAAATAATTTTTATGCCCTTAAGATTGGTCATTAACTCAAAAATTTTTACTGGACTACCAGAAGAAAGGTAGGTACTTAACGCCTGGTTCTGTAATTAAAACAGGTAAAGAGGCGGAGGTTTGGACTGTTTTTGAAGGTGATGGAAGTACCTTGGCTCTAAAAGTATATTACGATAACTTCGGTGTTTCATTTAATCGATACAATCAGTATCCGGAAAGAACAAAGATACCTTCACGGTTCCACCGGGCGGTAAAAGCCAAAAATAAGGCTGTCAGGGAATTTGTTCAGATGTATAGAGTTTTCTTGGAGTATAATACTATGAAAAAACTATTTCGGGACGGGCTAATATTCCAAAACATATGGATTACACTAATCAAACTTTGCTGATGGAATATGTTGGGTCGGCGGAAATTCCTGCTAAACTATTAATTGATACTGATTTTGATAAAGAGACTGCCGAATTGTTTTGGGAGAATATTTTATACATCATTAATTTACTTTTGGATCAAGGTATGATTCATGGAGGTTTGTCTGCTTATAATATTTTATGTCGTGAGGATCAATTTTACAAATCGACTTTCCGCAAGTTGTTGGCTTGAAAACCAACCCTAGCTCTCCTCATATTTTGGAGTGTGATATTCGAAATATAGCTGCTTTTTTCCAAAAGTATTTTGAAACAGATGTAGGGGGAGATAATCTCTGAATATCTTAGTAAGGCGTAAACTATCAGATATTTATTGACAATCCAAATCTTATAAATTTTAATTAAAATGAATATGTTAACAATGATAAACAAAAATTGTAAATAACTATGAACTTTGAAACAAAAGCCGAACCAATTATTTCAGTTAAAGGTCTTTGCAAGATATATAATGATTTTATAGCGGTAAAAGAAGTTAGCTTTGATGTTTACGAAGGGGAAATCTTTGGATTGTTGGGACCAAACGGAGCCGGAAAAACCACAACTTTGGAAATAATTGAGACTCTACGTAAAAAAACCTCCGGAGAAATAATTGTAGACGGGTATGATGTTGACACCGAGGCAAAAAGTATTCGTCAAATAATCGGAATTCAGCTTCAATCTTCCGGTTTTTACCCTGACTTGAATTTAGTAGAAACTATCAAGATGTTTGCCTGTATGTACGGTGTAAAGGTTAAACCCTTGGAAATTTTGGATATGGTTGATTTGACTGATAAAGCTAAAAGTAAGTTTGATAAACTTTCAGGGGGTCAAAAACAGCGCTTCTCTATTTGCACGACATTAATTAATAAACCCAAGATAGTTTTTCTGGATGAACCTACCACCGGCTTGGATCCCCAGGCCAGACGTAGCTTATGGGATCTAATAAAAGAAGTCAGAAATCATGGAACAACGGTTGTTCTAACAACTCATTATATGGATGAAGCGGAAGAGTTATGTGATAGAATAGCTATTGTAGATCAAGGAGAGATCTTGCGTTTAGATACACCAAACAATCTAATTGATAATTTGTTAGCCAAGGGCTTCTCTAAACCAAAACATTCTAAGGATGCTAATCTGGAGGACGTTTTTTTGAATTTAACCGGTAAAGCTCTGAGAGAATAGATAATTTAATTAATAAGCAATAAAAATTAAACTAAAATGTCTAAGCCAAATAGTATAATTACATTATTTAAAGTTAGCGGTTATGTTTTTTTAGGTTCACTTAGAAATCCTGTGGGATTATTCTTCGGGTTTGTATTTCCGTTGATGTTTATTGCCGTTTTTGGTTTAATTTCTCAAGGAGAGAGGCAGTATAGAGTGGGGGTTTTGGAAGATTCTATCCAATCGGGTCCGGTCTACGAAGCAGTTTCGGGCATAAATGCTTTAAACTTGGATAAGGAAAAGACAGATGAGGAACTGAGAGAGGAGCTGAAAAACGGACAGCTGGGTGCAATAATCAAAATTGAGCAGGTAACCGAATCTACCCAAGAAACTCCTCCAACTTATTCACTGGACCTGATAACGTCCAGTGCCGCCCCTCAAGATGGTGCTTCTATTCAAGGTATTTTATCAAATGTTGTAGCCTCAATCAACAACCCTCCAAATCCCGAGGCAACTAAACTGGTTGAGTTTGAAGTTGATACTGTAGAAGGGAGAAAATATACTCAAATTGATTTTATTCTGCCAGGTCAGTTGAGCTTTGCCTTACTTTCAACAGGTGTTTTTACAATCTCTTTTTCCATTATAGGCTTGCGTAAAACCCTTGTACTGAAAAGAATGGCGGCCACTCCGACTCCAAGATGGGTAATTCTGGGAGCTAAGGTGATAAGTAGTTTAGTGATGGCCACGATCCAGGCGATAGTTATTATTTCAGTCGGCTACTTCTTCTTTGATTTTACTTTGGTGAGCGGCGGTTGGACATTTCTTCAAATGTTACTTCTATCCATGCTCGGATTATTGGTTTTTTTGGCTTTTGGGCTATTTGTGCCGTCAATTGCGACTACAGAAGATGCCGCCTCTCCGGTTGCCAATTTAATTACCATGCCTCAGTTCTTGCTTAGCGGTGCGTTTTTTTCCATTGAGTACTTTCCTGATTTTCTTCAAACTTTTGCCAGGCTATTACCCATGACTTTTTTAAATGATGCAATGCGAAAGATAGCCTTTGAAGGCGGTGGTATTCAAGAAATTCAAACGGAAGTTTTAGCTTTGTTTTTGTGGGGAGCGGTAATTTACCTTATTACACTAAAAATATTTAAGTGGGAGTAGAATTTTGACCTTCTTAAGAATTTAACCTATACTCTTTTCACGGAAATAATTTTATAATTTTACCGATGTCTGAAACGAAAAAAATACCGGTTAATAAAAAATTTTTTGGTTATGCATTAATAGTTCCGGTTGTATTAATAGTTATTTTAGCTATTTTACAGTTTGCGGCTCCAAGCGAGTACAAACCGACTTCATTTTTGAGAAATACTTTTAGCCTTGGAGCAACGGATTACTCAACCTGTAAAAGTCAGGGAGGTAATGTATTTGGAGAGTTTGAGCATATTTGTCGATTGGACGGAAAAGAGTTTGAAAGAGATTTAACTGATGAGGAAAAAAATAAGCAAATAAATCAGAATGCCTATCGAAATATGTCTATGACCTATTTGGATAATCAGATTGCACCTTACGAAACTTGTAACCAAGAAGTAGGGTACGACAGGTGTATTTGGTTTAAAATCAAAGAAGAAGACAGGCAAAAACTCCCTGAGCCTTTGGAGGACTATGAAGACGTTTTATTCAGTGGGATATTAAGTAGAGACAAACGTGAAGTAATTCAACTGGATAGTCTGGAAAAAGGGAGTTCGGCAACACCTGATGTTCCTGAAGATATTGAACTTGGGCCAGATGGAGAACCAATTGAAATGATTGAAGGAGGAGATATTCCTATAGATCCGGCTCAAGATCCGGAATTAAACCCTGAAGAGGTTGAACCTGAGAATTCTACTGAAGAAAACTCTCAACCAACCGAAGAATGATTCGTTTGAGATGGTTCTGTAGTAACCTTCTGTTGGATCTTATACAAAAAATGAATTTTTTTGAGCTTATTATGTTATAAGATGGAAAAAACCGAGAATATAGTTTTTGAGATTGCGAATTAATCTAATTTACTTCTTTATTTCTTTCCCATTCTCCGTTATCATAAGTGAAATCACAACCCAAAGCAGAAATAATTACAGTCATCATAGAAAGGAAAACCAGAAAGTTAACTCCAACCAAAAACCAAAAAATGTAATCAACAATAGACATAGAAAGTAGGCTTGAGACTTGGAAATGATTGCTTTTAAGCATATTTATAGCATAAAAATACAAGGATGTCCAGATAAGATAGTTATCTTACTAATATTACCTTACACTTTAGCAAATAAAACGTAACTGAGCAGAAAGGTATAGGATAGATCCTAAGTGCCAAGTGAGAACCTAACTATTTTGATCTAAAAGAGATTAATAGTTTTGATTTAAAAAACATCGGGAGAAGTTGATCGTTGACTTATATATATGACTTATAAAGCAAGTTATAAACCTAATGATGGATAGAAGCTAAAGGTCTATTGTAAATTTAAATTAAAAGGATCTAATAGAGTAGATTGATTTAACTATTTTTATTTTTTTTAATGGTCGGGACGACAGGAATTGAACCTGCTACCACACGCACCCCATGCGCGTATTCTACCGATGAACTACGTCCCGTAAGCCTCATGTTCTTATACTGAAGTTGTCTAAAATGCAGAAAAATGTCAAGTCAGACACTCTGAATCTGGTAGAAATTGGAGTATTCTTTTATTTTACTTTGGCCTTTGTTCTTGGTGTCTGTTATAATTTACTGGTTGCCTGCTATTTCTATTATTCTTATAACCTTCATGAATGTATTTGGCGTTGATTTTGGCAATGTCTTCCTGCACGTCTTCTCTGTATTTAACGTACAGATCATTGATAACGGCTACGATTTCCTTAGGCTTGGGCACTTTATCGAAGACAAAACCGTTCATGTTATCTGTTCGGGCAACTGTATCCGCTCCGGAAGCAGTTTCCACAATAATGTCACCAAAACCAAAGATGAAGGCCAGGATACTAGTTTGCTTATAACTTATATTTTGAATATTTCCCAGGTGGAGTTCATCAATTTCTCTCACAAATAGTCCTGTCTGATCGACATCGATAATTCTTTCCGTGGTTACAATCTGTATTGAGAGATAATAATTATGAAAGAAAATTGTAAACATTAAAATTAAAAAAAGATTTACCGAATAAAGTAAAGTATTGAAGCCGCTAATAAATAAGGGGTCGGCCACGGTACTATTTAAAATATTCCCGAAAATAAAAAGCATAACAAAGACGGAAAAAAGTGCCAAGGATTTTAAAATAATTAAAGAAATATCCTTTCTTACAACTATAATTATATCCTCGTCTTTCCCTAGTTTATTGGGAAAGGCACCGTTGCCCCAGATATCTTCATCGAGCATCTTCTTTTTTTCTGGGTTACTGACAAAAACCATACAATTCAATATATTTATCCGATTAATAGACCCATAGCCAGGCCAAGTATAGATGTAATAATTGAAATCAACCAGTATCGCATAGTAACTTGGTGTCTTAGCCAGCCTTTGGCTTCAAAGTGGTGATGCAAAGGGGCTGCCAAGAAAAATTTTCTTTTAAAAACTTTTTTGGAAAAGATCTGCACAATATTTGAGAATTCCGTAAGAAATAAAATAAAGCCTGCTATAGATAATACGTATATTTTATCAATCAAGAAGGCTACAACTCCAATAGTTAGCAACAGGCCTATGCTGCCTGTATCACCCATGTAGAACTTTGCAGGGGGGATATTGTACCACAAATAGGCTGTCATTGCTCCGGTCACAACCATCAAAAAAGTAGCAATATTATAAAATCCATCAGTGAATGAAAGTGCTGCGAAACATAGATATAGAGGGATAAATACACCTGCAGCAAGGCCGTCAAAGCCGTCTATAACACTTCCACCCCACATAGCTAACAAAACAACTACGGTAATCGGAATAATCAACCAAGGTGCACTAAAAGTGAATAAATATGGAATTTGTATATTCGTTAAGTCTATTATCCCTCCGGGGACTGTAAACCTGGTAATATTCAACTTAAAGAAGAACCAAAGCCCAATTGCAATGCTCAGCACAGTAACCAAAAGCAGTCTTTGACTAAGTTTGAGGCCTCCTGCAAAATAGTTACCTCCGTTTTCCATTGTAGCTAAGGCATCATCGACAAAACCAAACATGGAAGCAAAGAAAAGAGTTCCGATAGGAATAAAAGTTTCTGCTCTGGAAACAAAGTTTAAAAACTGGGTAGTTTCATTTACTTCAATTTTAAAAACTAGCCAAAAAAAGACAGCAAAGACTATTGCTGTAACCCAAATAAGTAGGCCGCCGGCCCTGGGAATTTTTCTCTTTTCTTCATTCTCTTCATAAAATTTTTTAGTAACCACAAGCTCTCCACCTGAGCTGTCTACTGTTCTGCTTCTTTTCTTCCAAAATTTTAACCAAACCAATAAATTAATGAAAGAAGGGGCTAACCACAATGCCATCAAAAAAGCAAGCGAAGAATAAGTTAAAACTCTTGCAGCTTGAAGGATGGTAGTAGTTTCTTCTATCACTTTAATAAGTTTATATTAGTTAATAAATGATGCCAACTGAAGAAGTAAGAACTCTCTCATTTGCAGAAGTGAAAGTGTTACCAAAATAATGATGCTAGTTGAAAGCAAGATTAATAAAAAGTAACTTAGCATACTTAATCGTGGAAAAACTCGGCCAGTTTGCTTCGTATCGTGTTTATTTTTATTATTTTTCATTTAAAATGATATTCTTAAGCTTCGTTCAGGATAAATTAATAGGATACACAAATAATTTTGTCAATTTGGTAAAATATATTTACAATTATATTAGATTTAAATTAAATAGTTTATAAAGTCGTTTATTCTCATCTTATTTTATGAAAAAATATTTTTTTTATGCGACCACAGTGATTTTAAGTATATTTTTGGTAAGTAATATACAATTATTTACAACTGGCAGTGTTTCAGTGTCGGCTTCAGACGAGTTCTCTTCCAGCCAGAATACTGACAAATATAAAATGACTCCTGATTGCTTTTTTGAAGGAATTTGTGAATCTGTTGACGGTCAAGAAGCAATCGATAGTGCGGAGATTTATAATGAAAAATCGGCAGATGAGACAACTCAAGACCTAGAAAAGGATCAAGGTGAAAATGATAAAGTTTTAGGTTCGACTAAAGAAAAAGCTGATTCAAAACCGGCACTTCCCTCTGCACAACCGGCAAATAACTTTGCTCCTGAGAGAAGTGGTTATAATTTGCCTTATAAGCCGGCTACCGGACACTATGTATCCCAGGCATACAATAGTAATTTTTCTCACTATCCCGACTCGTTTTTCGCATATAGTATAGACTTTATTATGCCTGTGGGAACTGAACTTTTAGCAATCAAAGACGGAGTAGTCGATAGAATGACTGAATCATATACGCAAAATTGTCCCAGCGGAGGGTGTCTTGGTAATATTATTACAATCAAACACGGTGATGACACGACTTCTTTATACTACCATTTAAAACCCTACAGTATTCCGGATAATTTATACCCCGGGTCATTTGTAAGAAGAGGTCAAAAAATCGGGGAAAGCGGCAATACGGGTTGGTCTACAGGCCCGCATCTTCATTTTGCCCTTCAAAATTACTCTTCAACTAGTGCCTGGGCTCAAAGTAAGCCGATTGCTTTTGAAGAGTGTTATATGAACACGGAGCCGTTTAAGAGCGAATGGAAGATCGGTTGTATACCGGAAGTCGGAAAAAAATACACCGCCCTTTTTGATTCCGGTGAGTATAGTAAAAAGAATCTAAATAGTGCTTTGGAGGTTTTTAATGATGAGATGTATCAAGTGCATGTTGGTAGCAACAATAGAATATATAGTAGAAAATCCGTGGACGGTTATACCTGGACAAATTGGATTACTAGTGATGATCCACATGAATTTACCAAACATTCTTTGGCCATGGAATCGTACGGAGGTAAAATATTTCAATCACATGTCGGAAACAATAATCGTATTTATACAAGATCATCTCCGGACGGTGTTAATTGGACCGGTTGGATTACCAGCGAAGATCCTCATGAATATACTCACCATGCCGTTTCCTTTGGTACCTTGGACGGATTAATGTTTCAATCCCATATAGGTCACAATAACCGTATCTATACAAGATACTCTTCTGATGCCATAAATTGGACCGGCTGGATTACCAGCACCGATCCATATGAGTATACCGATGCACCTATTTCTATAACAAGCTTTAAGGGTAGGGTATACATGAACCATTTAGGTGGAGATAAAAAAGTATACGTTAGAAGTTCAGCCGATGGAAAAAACTGGACTCACTGGAGATATTTTGATCCCAATGAGAGTGTTCGGGGTACTATTCCGATGGCTGCTACTAATGATCGATTGTATCAATCTCATGCAGGTTACACTGCCAGGGTCTATACCAGATCTTCGACCAACGGAAA
This sequence comes from uncultured Candidatus Saccharibacteria bacterium, assembly GCA_964434775.1. Lineage (GTDB taxonomy): Bacteria > Patescibacteriota > JACMRA01 > JACMRA01 > JACMRA01 > CAYSWH01. The sequence goes on from CAYSWH010000010.1 coordinate 17,961, forward strand.
TGAATGGACCGGTTGGGCTGATAGTGCCAATGAGAATATGTCAGTTTTCGGAGGTATGTACATGACTTCTTGGAATGATCGATTATATCAGACTCACATCGGTTTAGATAAAAAAATCTATATTAGAAGGTCGGTAGTATTGGATGGTGAGCATATAACCTGGGAAGACTGGCAGGCTATCCCCGGCACTATTTCTCTTTAGATAAATAATAGAGATTTAGCGGAAGGTCTAAAATTTGCTTTGTAACAGCTATTTTTTGAGAACCAACTTTACTTTTTCTGTTATACTTTTGGAATCTATACCCATGTATTCAAGAAGTTCTTTGGGCTTACCGCTCCGAGGCATCTTGTCAACGAACAAACCGTAAACCTTTGTTTGCGATCTTGCTACAGTTTCACTAACCGCACCGTAAATTCCACCTTCCTTATAATGATCTTCTACGGTGATTAGAGCTTGAGTTTCTCTAGTCGCCTGTTCTATTGTGTCAGTGTCAATTGGTTTGATAGAGTATAGATCAATGACCCGAACAAGAATTCCTTCCTCTTTGAGCATTTCGTAGGCACTAAGAATTTCAAATAGAGTAATTCCGGCTCCGATTAACGTAATTTGATCTTTGTCAGATGACTTTATTACTTTACTACCTCCAGGTCTAAACTCCTCATTATTTTCATAAATAACAGGTGTGTCGGCTCTAGTAGTTCGGATGTAAAATAGTCCTTTTGTGTCGGCAGCGATTTTAACTAATTTTTTAGTGGAGACAGCATCACTTGGGTAAAAAACGTGCATTCCTTGAACCGCCCTGGTCATTGCCAAATCCTCCAGAGCCATTTGTGAAGAACCGTCTTCGCCTATAGATACTCCGGAGTGAGAACCGGCAATTTTGAAATTGCCTTGAGAATATTGAGCCATCCTAATTTGGTCAAAGGCCCTTGTTAGGAAAGCAGCAAAGGATGAGGCAAAAGGAACTTTTCCTCTTTTAGCAAGTCCTAGAGCAGTGCTAATCATATTCTGTTCGGCAATAAACATTTCAAAAAATTTATTCGGATACTCTTTTTTAAATACTTCGGCATATGTTGAGTTGCTGGTTTCAGCATCCAGAACGACTATGTCCGGATTACTTTGGTAGGCCTCAACAAGACTTTGGCCATATGCCTTTCTGGTAGCTACTTTTTCTCCTAGTTCGTATTCTTTTACTTCCACAGGTTTAATACTTGCTTTTTTTTGGATAGAAAGGCTTTTCGGCTTGGCAACTTCTGCTACAAGTGACTGATTAACTTTACCAATTTCTTTTAGTGCTTCCTGCAATTGTTCTTCGTCAATCGCTTTACCGTGCCATTTGGGACTATCTTCTAAAAAACTGACTCCTTTTCCCTTGATAGTCTTGGCTACAATCATCTTTGGTTTGTTGGTTTTGTTTTCTTCAATTCGTTTGTAGGCTTGGGTTACTTCTTCAGTGTTATGACCGTCAATTACTATTGTTTCCCAACCAAAGGCTTCAGCTTTTTTGGCAATTTTTTCCAAATCATGACCGTAAATGGTCTCACCTCTTTGCCCGAGCCTATTAACATCTATGATTCCGATCAGGTTGTCTAAATTATAATGCGAAGCTAATTCCATGGCTTCCCAGACAGAACCTTCGGTAATTTCACTATCTCCCATCAAGACATATGTTCGGTATGAGAGTTCATCTAAGAATTTACCGTTAAGAGCCATGCCTAAGCCTACGCCTAAACCTTGTCCCAGGGAACCGCTTGCTACTTCGGTGTAAGGAAACCTCATTGTCGGGTGTCCTTCCAAGGTTGAATCAAAATCTCTAAGAGATAAAAGCTCTTCCTTGCTTACTTTACCGGCTGCTGCGTACAAAGAATAAAATAAGGGTGAGGCATGACCCTTGGAAAAGATCAATCGATCATTGTTAGTATTTTGAGGGTTATCCAAATCCGCCTTAAAGAATCCTCCGAATAAAAGCACTCCGGTTAGTTCAGCGGCAGAAAGAGAAGAAGTAGGGTGTCCTGATCCTGCGGCAGTCGTAGAAACTAGAATGTAGTATCTTATTAATTTAACTATTTCCTGAAGATTTTGATTAGTCATATCAATTTATTTGGGATTAATTAATTCTTTGTCTAATTTTAGATTAAGCCTTTCAGAATATAAACTGTCAAATAAGAAGGATCCTTTGTGTTAGACGGTGATAAATTTGATTTTGCTGTTTTTGAATTAGTTTTAAAAAAAACTCCCGGAAAAAGGAGTAAATATTACAATTGATTTGGTGCCGAAGGAGGGACTCGAACCCTCACGTCTTTGCAGACAAAGGATTTTAAGTCCTTCGTGTCTACCATTCCACCACCTCGGCTTTAAATTTAGTGAATATGATTTTTCATCTAGTAAGCATATTTTTAGGTGTAATTTTCCGGTTTGTCAAGAATAAGGCTTTGTAATTAAGTCGCAGTCGCCTATTTTGTTGCATTTTTTTTATTTTGACTATTTAAAGCAATAAGGATTTGGCAGTTTAATTGTTTCTTAACTGAGTATTTGCAAAAGTTACAATAGAATGGACTCTAACTCAATTTCATCACGAACGGGAATGCCGCTTGCTCCGATTAAAGGAATTTGAGGCTTTATCTTATATTCTTTGATGATTTTTTTTCTGATACCCTTGATAACAAAACCACGATTTGGTTTTTGGTAGAAACTCAAGCCTTCAACATTGTCGTTAGTGGTGGTGAGGCAAAGCCTATGGCAACCATTTTTCTTAGCAATTTTTTTTAATCGTCTCTTTATCATTTACATCGGCGGTTTGTATTTGATATTTTGTCATTTAGAGGGATGTTAATAATTATTCTTGTAGGTTTAAACAGTAACTGTGTATACCATATGTTATTTCTTAAAATTAATTCTTGTTCCAAAAAGGATTCCAACATATTTCCCAAAGATGACCGTCTAAATCTGAGATGTATGAGTGAAACCCTCCCCAAAACACTTTTTGAGGTTCCTTGATTAACTTAGCTCCAAGCCTTTGTGCTTTTTCAGTGATTTTTACGACCTCATCTTCTGAAAGCGTATTATGAGCTAAAGTTACCCCTCTAAAGCCTGAACCTTTGTGATCAGTTAAGGCATCTTTGGCTAGTTCTTCCCAAGGATACAAGGCTATAGTAGTTCCGCCGGTGCTTTGAGGGTCAAAGAAAATGATATGAGCTGTTTCTTCTTTGATATTCCATTGAAACAGACTTTGATAGAAGGTCTTTGAGCTTGTTAGGTTCTTTACACCCAGAGTAATTATACTGGTTTTAAGCATATTGACTTCTTATTTACATATAAATTGAGAATGATTAATTAACTACTGAGTATCATTTTACAGTCTTTATTGTTGCTAAAAAAAGTTTTTTTGATAAAATAAATTTACTATTTTAATTTTTTGAGAGCTTCATTTGTAAGTCTTTCGGAGAAACTTGTAAAGTTCCATGATCCAGAAGACACTGGAAGATATTATTACCAAAAAGAATATTTCAAAGAAATTTAGGTAGGTAAAGCCCAGGGCGTAGTTTAGAAATGGTATAAACGGACTGAATACTGTTAGAAGAAAGGTGGCTAGCCAGCTCCAGTTTAGAAATTTGTTGCTAAACAAGTTTTGATTGAAAGCCGATTGGTAAAGTGGTCTTAGATTGGGTACGTTAAATAGTTGACAAAGTGACATGGCAATAAAGGCGGCGGTAGTGGCTTTAGCATCACTTTGTTGAGAAAATATCCAGTAGCTTCCTAGGGTTATGGGGACCATTATTATACTCATCAGTAAAATGAAGGGCAATACTTTTTTATTAAGGATATCCTCGTTTTTCTTCTTTGGTTTTTTCTTTAAAACATCTTTTTCCGGTCGATCAAAAGCTAGAGAGATGGCAGGGATACCGTCAGTTACCAAGTTAAGCCAAAGGATTTGAGAGGCGGTTAGAGGTAAGGGCAATCCTAAGAATAGAGAAACTAACAGAGTACTGGTTTCTGCGATATTGGTACTTAACAAAAAGTAGGTAGACTTCTTAACGTTATCGAAAACGGTTCGTCCTTCCTCAATTGCTTTCACAATAGTTGCGAAATTATCGTCAGCTAAAACGATATCAGAGGCTTCTCTGGCTACGTCCGTGCCGATCTGTCCCATAGAAATACCAATATTGGCCTGTTTGATTGCCGGAGCATCGTTGACTCCGTCGCCGGTTACGGCAATTGTTTCTCCTTCGTTTTGCAGAGTTTTAATAATTTTATATTTCATATTCGGAGAGAGTCTGGCAAAAATACTATGCGATAAAACAGTTTGTATAAACTCTTTCTTAGTCATTCTTTCCAGCTCTTTTTGGTCGAAAGCCGGCTCTTTCTCCTTCCCCAAACCAATTTCTCGGGCAATGGCCTTGGCAGTGGCTTTGTGATCTCCGGTGATCATTACTACTTTTATTCCGGCATTTTTACATTTGGAAATAGCCTCGGCTACATCATTTCTAACAGGGTCTCTCAACCCAACCAGCCCTACCATTTCCAACCCTTGGATATCTTTAGCAGAAACAGAATGAAAGTTTGACGATACTTCTTTTACGGCAATTGCTAAAGTTCTTATGGCCTGAGAGCTATAATTTGTAATGACATCTACAACCTTTTCTCTGTCTTTTTCGGATATTTTACCTTGGTTTAAGAAATTTAGCGAATTTTCCAAGATTATTTCCGGAGCTCCGATTGCATACAGAAACCTTTTCTTTTCTTTGTTTTCAACCAAGGCTGCTCTAAACTTATTAACCGAATTAAAAGGAAGTGAATCGATAATTTTATACTCCTTCAATAAATCTTCTTTACAGGTTCCGGACTTTTCACCAAGCACCACAAGACCGGCTTCTGTTGGATCGCCTAGGATTTCATAATTATTGTTTTTGTTGTCTGCTTTTGGAGTTACTCTGGCCTCTGTACCTAACAAGCAAATATTTATCAAAGTTTTTATCCCAGAATCTTCCAATGGATCTTTTACTTCTTTTTCCTGAAAAGAAAATTTTCCCTGAGAAGACCAGCCTATTCCACTTACAGTAAATTCCCTATCATCAACCATCCAAATTCTTTCAGCTGTCATGGTATTTTGGGTGAGAGTGCCTGTTTTATCTGTACATATCGTAGTAACAACTCCCAAAGTTTCAGTTGAAGGTAAAGTGCGAATAATCGCTTTTCTTTGAGCCATACGGGAAGCTCCGACTGCCAGGGTGATTGCCAAAACCGCCGGCAACCCTTCCGGCACTGCAGAAACCAAAGAAGCGATGGTAAAGAGGAAGATATCTATTAACGGTTCTTGTCTGATAAAATAGCCTACAACAAAAATGATAAGCGAAGATAGAACTGATAAATATCCTAGTTGTTTAGCCAAAATCTCGCTTTTCTCCTCAAAATGTGTTTTGCTTGGCTTAATCTTTTGCAATTTGGAAGCAATTTTGCCGAATTGGGTTTGTTTTCCTGTTGCAGTTACCACAGCTTTGGCTCTTCCTGAGGAAGCATATGTTCCCAGCCAGGCCATATTTTTCCTGTCTCCCAGAGGCAGGTTCTTTTTCAGTTTTTCAGTTTTCTTAATTACGGGAGTGGATTCTCCGGTGAGGGATGATTCGACGCAACTAAAATTTTTTACTTCAATCAAGCGACAATCCGCCGGTATTTTATCTCCTTCTTCCAATAAAACCAGGTCTCCTGAAACCAAGTTTTCGGCTTTTACCTTTACTAATTGTCCGTTTCGGTATACTTTGCTATAGGTGACAATCATTTTATGCAGAGACTGCATCGATTTTTCAGCCTTATATTCTTGAAGAAACCCAATTAAACTGTTGAGAACAATTACTGTTAGAATAATTATTGCGTCAATTTGGTGGTCAAATACAAATGATATTCCGGCAGCGGCAAAAAGAATGTAGACTAGATAGTTTTGAAATTGTTTGAGAAATACTAGAACAAGATTCTTTCGCCCTGCTTTCTCCAGTTTGTTTGGACCGCTTTTATTTAGTCTTTTTAACGCCTCTTTCTTACTAAGGCCTTTTTCTGATGTATTGAGTGCTCTAAAGACCTCTTCTGCTGTACTGGTGTAGAGATGGTTCATTTTATTAATTTTTTTATCTCTGTGTTTGGTTATTTACCAATTTTATTTTGATTTAAAAAAATAAGCTGGTCAATTGGATGTTTGTGCACACTTCATCAATATTAACTATTTTTTGAAAGGTGATGTTTATTGGTCTAATTTGTTTTTATTCTTAAAAGAATTGATTAATTATATACCTGTTAGGGGGTAGGGGTATACCTGTAAATATTCTATTCTTGACATAAATTTTTTTATCATGCATACTTAGATTCTGCTTTAGTTGACAAGCAAAGCCATTTTTTTATATACTATTATTAATTAATAACAATAATTATATCTATGTCTCAAGCAAAAGAATTAACAAGCAATGATTTTAACGAAGTTATAAACAACGAAGGGTACTATTTTATTGATTTTTGGGCTCCTTGGTGTCCTCCTTGTCGATACATGTCACCAATATTCGACGGATTAGCCGGGGATGAAGAACTTAAGCACGTAAATTTTAGGAAGGTAAACACTGATGAAGAAAACGAGTTAGCTCAAAAGTTTAATGTAACCGGCCTGCCTACCTTTATATTAATTAAATCCGACGGCAAGGGTAATTATGAAGAAGTGCAAAAGTTTATGGGAGCTCAAGACGGTTTAACATTCAAGAGTAAGGTTATCCAAGCAGCTTCTGCCTAATTCCGGTTAAATAATTAGTTTAACTGGGCTACACAAATCTGCGGTCATTATTGGCCGTTTTTTTGGCTTCATTTAGAATGATTCATATAGTAATTTTATTAAGCTTAATACTTTTAAACATAATAGTTTTTAGTCATTAGAATTATTCAGAAGAATACTTCGGTTTAGCTATTTTGTTTGGTGAGTTGAAAGATTTTTGACATAAATAGTAGAAATACTAATCTTAAGAAAGTTAACCTGAGATTATGAAAATCAGTATTATCGGAGCCGGAAATTTTGGAACTGCTATTGCCTTACTGGCAAGTCATAATCAAGAAAATCAGATAACTCTTTTTGATAGGGACAAGGATAAAGTCAATGGAGTTAATCAAGAAAAGAGAAACTTAGCTGTGTATCCTAATTTAATCCTCCCGGATAATATTCAGGCAAAAGAAATATTTGATGATTCGATTCTAGAGTCCGAACTGATATTTGTGGCTCTTTCATCAAATTCACTTAGGGATGTACTTACCCAAATCAAGATCGGAATCAGCTCAGATTCAACTCCGATAGTTATTAACCTTTCCAAAGGTATTGAAGGGGATTCATTGAAAGTTCCAAGTCAAATTTTTTTTGACGTCTTTGAAACAGATATTTCATATGGTACCTTGGCCGGTCCTAATTTTGCTTTGGAAATAATGAAACAGGACCCTACTGCTTCTGTAATAGCAAGCAAAGATCCGGTAGTTTTTGAAAAAGTCGGAAAAGCTCTTTCTTCCGAATATTTTAGACCTTATTCTTCCGGAGATGTTATGGGTGTGGAGCTTCTGGCTTCCCTAAAGAATGTAATTGCTATAGCTTCAGGTATTCATGAAAGTTTGGGCTTTGGTAAAAATAGTAAAGCAGCTCTGATTACAAGAGGTTTAATCCAAATGTCGAGGATAGTTCTCAAAGCCGGAGGTCAAATTGATACTGTAGTCGGGTTGAGTGGAGTGGGAGACTTGGTATTGACCGCCACCAGCGATTTGAGTAGAAATTACAGATTGGGTATATTAGTAGGTCAAGGATATACTTTGCAGGAGGCACTTAGTGAAATTGATAGTACGGTAGAAGGGGTTGAAACAGTCAAGACTGCTCTTTTATTAGCTCAAAGGTATGAGGTCGAGCTATCAATTGTTGAAGGAGTTAAAAAAATTCTCTTTGAGAATCAGAACCCTAAAATTGTACTTACCGAGATGATGTCGAGGCCACAAAAAGGTGAAAGTCTTTCCTTGTGATTGTTTTAAAAGTAAAGACTGGTTATTTACAAGAATATGGCTATTGAGGACTTTAAAGAAGAATTTGACCAACATTTGAAAACTGAGCACCGGTCGGGAACTGTTTCAGAACATCTCAAAGAAATTGTATATGGTGGTAATGACGGAATTATTACTACTTTTGCGGTTATAGCCGGATTTGCCGGAGCAAATAATCAGGATGCCGGAAGTATAGCCTTGTGGACTGTACTACTTTTTGGCTTAGCTAATTTGCTTGCAGACGGGACTTCTATGGGTCTGGGAGACTTTCTTTCAGTTCGTTCTCAAAAAGAAGTTTACAAAAAGAGTAAAAATAAAGAATTAGCAGAGATCAAGAACAATCCTGAGTTTGAAAAAAAAGAAACTACTTATCTTTTAAAACAGAAGGGTTTTAATGACGAAGATGCTAAGAAAATTACTGAATTGTACTCAAATAATAAAAAGTATTGGGTAGAATTTATGATGAATCACGAACTGGAAATTCCCAATCCCGAGAGTGAAAACGCTCTTAGGAACGCAGTAGCAACGTTTATCTCTTTCGTGACTTTTGGCTCCATTCCTCTGATACCCTTTGTTGTTTTTCAAGATGCGAGTTTAGCCTTTAACTATTCGATCGTTGCAACTGTTTTGGCCTTGATTATCTTAGGCTTTGTACGTGGTTATACAACCAAAGAAAACAAATTGAAATCGGTTTTGGAAATTGTTTTTGTAGGAGGTATCGCCGGATCGGTAGCCTTTAGCGTCGGTTATTTGTTTAGATGATGTTAGTTGACTAAACAATATTCTTTAATCATTTCTTGTTAAATCCAACATAGAGAAATATTCAAATTTTGAGCCAAAAAAAGAGGGTCGCCCCTCCGTTTTATATTATTTTAATCATTACCACTTAGTTACTACTTCAGCTAATCTATTTGAATAACCCCATTCATTGTCGTACCAAGTCACAACTTTAAGCGTGTTGCCCAAAACTTCAGTCAGCTGAGCATCGATAATGGAGGAGTGAGGGTCTTGCACTATGTCACTGGAAACGATGTCTTCTTCAGTGTAGCCGAGAACTCCTTCCAAAGAACCTTCGGCCGCTTCTTTAAAGAGTTTATTTACTGCTTCCGGGGTAGTGCTTTGATTAAGATTAATTGTTAAGTAAACCATTGAACCCGTAATTACAGGAATTCTTAGAGCGCTAAGACTCATTTTTCCTTTGAGTTCAGGAATTACTAATTCTACGGCTTTTGCTGCACCTGTACTTGCCGGTATAGCGTTAACCGCAGCTGCTCTACCATCTCTCTGTGCTTTCTTACTTGGCCCGTCCTGGAGTACTTGGGTGGCAGTATATGCATGGGCGGTAATTCCAAAAAGGTCTTTAATGTCCAGGTTATCATTAAGTACTTTAAGGGCCGGAGCCATACAATTTGTAGTACAAGAGGCGTTAGAAATAACTTTTGAATCAGTTTCTCGGAGTAACTCATTATTTACTCCCAAAACGAGAGTAGGAATTGTCTTGTCTTTTGCCGGGGCAGATAGCACTACTTTTTTAGCTCCGGCTTGTAAGTGCTTTTCTGCTAACTCTCTCGTTAAAAAAAATCCCGTAGATTCTATCACCATATCAATATTCATTTCTTTCCAGGGGAGATTGACCGGGTCTCTTTCAGAAAGGACTTTTATTTCCAGGTTTTCTCCGTTTCTGTTTACAAGAATATTGCCGTTTTCTACTGTAACCGGATATTCAAATTTTCGGTAAGTTGAGTCATGTTTAAACAGATAGCCCAAATTTTCCGGGTTAGTAAGATCGTTTACTGCTACTATCTCGACCTCTTCCTTATATCTGGTAAGAAGATGTCTGGCAGTTAGTCTTCCGATTCTCCCAAAACCGTTAATTGCTACACGAACTTTAGTCATATTATTTGTAAATTAATTAGATTTGAAATATACGGTAATAAGTTTATCAATAAATTCCTTAATTTGTAAAGGCTAACTTTTTAGATGTCACAAATAGGCTTATGCTTTAATCTAATTGAGTGAGACTAAACGTCGTTTTTTTAAAGAAAACCCTGTATTTTTTGGGTCTGTAAATTGTATTATGTCAAAAAGAAGAAGAGAACTTACTAATAGAGAAATATTTAAATATTATTTTACTTTGGTTGTAATTACCCTTATTTTAACAGCTTCAATTGTTTTGTTAGTAGTTTGGAATAATAATCTTTTCAGTTTTGCAAACGGGCAAACCTACACTGATTTATCAGTCAAATGTGCGAATGACGAACACAAGCATTTATCCGGAAAAACATATGAACTTTATGCTCATATGGGAGAGCCGTACTATTTTGCGGGTAAGACCGAAGCTAAGGAATGGACGAGAGTTTATTATCCTTCTGATAGACTGCAAATGAATGTTGAAGTGAAGAATTCTTCAGGCGACTCGTGGCATGTAGTTTTAAATAATCGAGGTAAAACCGAGATCGTCATTGAGGGAAAAGAGTGTATCAAAGAAAATCAAACAGTTACGGACTCTGTAAGTGTAACGGTGTCTGAACCCAAGCGACCGGAGACGGATCAAGAAAACCTCTCAGACTCAAAACTTGGAATTTTCTTGTTGGGCAACTATTCAGGTTATTCTCAAAGGTTAGTAAATAGCGGAAATTTGAAGGTTCTTAAGGTTATGAATCCTTGGGAAAAACCCGAACAGATCAAAGCAGTTAGGGAGTTTAAGGCCAAAAATCCGGAAGGCATAACTGTACTAAGAATTTGGGTAGATCCTGTAAAGTTTTATCCGGATAGGTCGGGAAATTATGGTCAACCGGAAGCTTTTGCCGGTGAAATGTTTAACTCGGCAATCGTCCCGGCTCTGGAAATTTTAAAAAGCGATAATTCTCTTAGGTTGTTCGATTATGTGGAAATGACCAACGAATTTGATAATAGTCCTATTTTAGATTCATATAACCAAGTAGTTTGGCATAATGCTTTTTGGGTGGAACTTATTTCTCGACTGGAGAGTTATAATCAAATTAATAATACAGATCTAAATTCTTGTTCGTTTAACTATCCGGTAGGTCATCCGGGCGATGGAATTACTACAATTTCTCAAAAAATTAAGATCCTTGCACCAGCTATTGAATTAACCAAAGAAACCGGGGGAGCTTTCTGCTATCATGGGTATACCATTGATTATTCTACTAACCTTGCCAAGGAAAAAGAAACTTCTCTTAAGTACAGACAAATTCAACAATCAATAAACAAAACTAATCCTGAAATAGGTAAAATTGACTTTTTAATTACTGAAACCGGTGTAGATTTTAATGGTAATAGGCATTCCAGCGGCTGGAGAGCCAGAACTCCCGGGGTCTTACCCGGAGGAGAGCATACTTGGCAACAGAAAGGGCGTTCACAAGACTTGATAAATTGGCTTGACTGGTATAACCACCATCTAACTGAAGATCAGGTTTTAGGGGCTGCTATCTTTCAAAGCGGAGATATTCACGGCTGGAGTTCCTTTAATATTGAAGACGAAGAGGTAACGCAGTATTTGGCTGGAGAAGACAAGTAATTCAATTCCCTGATCTAAATAATAAACAATGAATTAGGATCCGAATACGGTAATTAGCTTTCTTTTTGAAATAGGCATTTGTGGAAATTCTCTATTATCCCTATAAGTGTCTTAAAAAGTGAAGTTATTAATAGTATTTTTAATTAGCAAATACTCTGTTGTGATTTGTATTGCTAACCTTTTTGAAGAAAGGGGGCTTCGTACTATTTTCAATATATTTATGTGCTTTTTGCAATGTAGGTTTAAAATCCACCGGAAGTCCGTACCAGAATACACCTAATTCCGGGTAAGAATACTTTTGTTCAATGCTTTTTGAACTGTTTCTTGTTACTTCCATTCTTCGGGTGTGCTTCCGGAAAAGATTTCCGAGATTGAGTCAATTATCCGCCCAACAAACCCAAGCTTGTTGCCTAAAGTAAGAATCATTCGATTCTCAGGAAACCCTTTGATTTGAAAATAGTCATTAGAAAATGGCTTCAGAAAACTGGCCAGGGAATTTACGATTCCAATAATATTCATCATGTCACCTAAAATTAATTTGATTAAATATATTATTATAGCCAGAATTCCAAAAAGAAAGCCTAAGCCGGTGTCTTGAGAGAAAATATAAAGCCAGAAGAAAAAAAGACAGAAAAGATAAGTAACCCACATTCTGGCTGCAACCATTAAGGACTTTACACCTCTTCTTTCCCTGGGAAGTTCCCCGCCTTCAGTGTACAAAACATACCAAAAGAAGAAATCAGACACAAATAGAATTGTGTAAAAGATCGTCCAGGCGAGAGTAAAACTGTTTATTGTACTCAATATATCATTTAAACCGGGAAAACCCCCAAGATCCAAAAAAATACCCGGATCTGTTTCAGTAGGTGCCGAAGTTTGTTCGGGACTTGAGCCCGGATCATCAGTTTGAAAAAGGTTTTTATCTTCTTCGCTCATTCTTTTAATAAAGTTAACTATTAGAATAGTTTTAAGAAATGATATTGTCAATTTTCTATCTAACTGATAGACTGTGGTTATAATTTATATGGGTTCGGTAAAAATATGGATTCGGTAAAAAATTTAAGTACAAAACTTGCTTTTCGGATGAGAAGGAAATTTCTGATCTTTTTTGTAATTTGTTTAATTTTAACGGTTCCTATTTATTTTGGAGGAATATACTTTTACGGAATTGTTTATGACTTTAGGCATCCGAGGCGTAGCATTGTAGTACCTAGAACAACCGAAGTTAAAGAGTATTCGGTAAGTGAGTCGGAGGTAGTCAATCTTTCAAACGGAGAGAAGGAACTTTATGTGAAGGTCAGTAATAGTGAAAATACCGAGTATGGTTTTTGGCCCTGGGTTTATAATTATCAAATATTAGACTTTGAAAGTAAAGTAATTGATGAAGGAGAGGTGTCAAGTTATTTGTTACCTCGGGAATTAAAATATGTATCTGTCAGGAGTAAAAACCCTCGGGGAGTTCAGTTAAAAATAACTCCAAACCAAGCAACAAAAAGCATGGAGGCAGATCAAGATGATTTTTTAGAACAAGAGGAGCTAAAAATTACTAATCTGGTTACTACTTTTGAGGAGATATCAGGTTCATCCGATCTTCTTCTAACTATGAGTTTCCGCAATGATGATTTTGTAAAAATTAGTGAGTTGGATATTGTTTACATTTTGAGGGATTCCAAGCAGGATATTGTGGGGATAAATACAACCAAGCTGAGTAATTTTTTACCTGGTGAAGAGCGGACAATTAGGATTAAATACCCTAAACCTCAATCTTCCAAGCCCAAGATTCTGGAAACCAGGTGGTCGATTAATTATTTAGACGAAAATGCAGTAAGTATCTAATTTCAAATCAACGGTCTTAAATATCTAAGAAAATCATTTAGATGAAGCAGGGATAAGCCGACATTGATAAGAAGAAGGATAATTATAAAAATAATAATATAAACAGTACTCTTCGGGTTATAACTTTTGGTATAAATATTAAAAAATGCGATGAATAAAACCACGCTAAAACAAATTGCCGCAAAAAGTATTACAAAACCGAATAAACTAAATAGAAAACTACTTTCAACCATAATTGTTTCTTGCTAGGTTATTTTTAAACAACATGAAAAATCATTATTTTGCAAGTGCTTTTTTGACTAAGCCCAAAAACTGTGTTATATAGTTAACATTTGTTTAGTTAATATGTAATTTTAATGCCTTATAAATACAGAGGTCGTTTTTTTAGTGTCAAAATTGTCTTAGGTCTGATTTCAGCCTTATTTTTATTTTCTTCCATAGCCTACATTTTAGTTTCTAGCGAAAGTCAAAATGCTCAGGCGCAATTGTCAGGCTCTTATACGATTAGTGGAACAACTATGTTGGATTATAATAAGAATGTTAAAAAAGACGATATTGATAAAATTCTGCCGAATGCCATCATCGAACTATATCAAGATGACGGGGACGGTTACGTTGGTGTCATTGAAGACGAAATATTTATTGGGTCAGTTACAAGTGATGATAAGGGTAGCTATTCTTATGATTTTAATATAGAATCCGGGTCCGAATTAATTTGGGTGAATCCGGTAAGTCCTGATGAGAATTTGTATACCGGTGAAGCCGGATTGAATGATTTTTCAATAGATTTTTCTCAAGAGTCAAGCAATATTAAGTCTGAATTTGATATTTATTATAGAATCAGTGCAAATTATTTTTTAGACGGTAGTATTGACATCGATAGAGATTGGGACGGAGTAGAGGAATCAAGTGTGCAAGATATGGAAGTAAAACTTTACGTCGATAACGGAGATGATATCTTTGATCCCGCTACAGACCTCTTGTATTTGACTGATATTTCAGAAAGAATTGGGTATTGGCATTTTCTTCATATACTCCCTGATACTTACTGGGTAGAAGCTGCTACAAATTTTTATGACTCTGATCCAAACAAAGATTACGAGTACACAATTGATCAAAATGTTAGAAAGGTAACTTTTGAACAAGATGAAAGCGAATATGTACAATTTTTGTATAAACAAAACCCTCAGCAGATAGATGGAGCTTCTATTGAAGGGGCTGTTTGGTACGATAATGACTATAACGGAGAATATGATCCGTCCGTGGGTGATATTCTGCTTGAAGGCGTTAAGCTAAATCTTTTTCATGATGACGGTGACGGTTTTTATGATCCGGAAAACATTGACGATTTTATCTTGGATTCCAAAAATACCGATTCTGAAGGAGCTTATAATTTTTCCCGGCTTGATGAAGGAAGTTATGTTTTAATAGTCGACCCTGAGAGCATTACTGAATTTGAATCTGATGAGCTGTTGGAAGGGTATGAACAATCACATATAATTGTAGATGAAAATGGTCAGATGGATTTTCAAGTAGACTTTATATTTACACCAAGGAGTCCGTTTGACTCTGAAATACAAGGAAAAGTTTGGGTAGATGGCGATCAAGATGGGATATACGATCCCGCTAAAGGAGATATGGGTTTGGAAGGTGTAAGAATTTATCTATTTACTGACGGTAATGACGATCAAGTATTTGATCCCGGATTTGATGATGTCCCGGTAATATTTGTTGATACTGACTCTGAAGGAAATTACGTTTTTGATGAGTTACCTAGAGGGACGTACTTCATTGATCTCATTCTTGAGACAGTGGACACAGATCAGTATAATCTTGATTCTATCAATCCTCTTTACGTTGAAATTAGAGATTCGGAAATAAGCAACGATAATGATTTTGTTTTTCATGGTGACACCGGTCCGGTAAATTATACAATCAATGGTAATGTTTGGCTTGATTACAATAATACCGGAGAGTTTGATTCCGGTGATAGACCGCTTGCCGGTACAGAGTTATATTTTTACGAAGATAATGGAGATGGAGAGTATGGCGAAGGAGATAGGAGAGTATTTGGTGATGATCCTGTAATTGTAGGAGAGGATGGCACTTATTCAAGAAACGTGTCCGGTCTTGAGGATACAAACATGTTCTGGGTAGTTCCCGTAAATCCGGATGAAAGTCTTTATACCGAGTTAACCCCAACTCCTGTATTGGTTGATTTTAATGAAATTGGACAGTTGGTTGCTGATAATGTAAATATCGGCTACGAGATTGAAACGGAAACTCAGATTGGAGATCAAGTTTGGGTTGACGTCAATCAAAACGGTGTTTTTGATGAAGGTGAGGATTATGGTTTGGAAGGGGCTTTAATTGAATTGTATACTGATGACGGAATTGAAGGTTTCAACCCTGAGACTGATCTTTTATATGATAATCGGGATTCTTTGGTTGAAGGTGCTTATCTTTTTAGTAATTTGTTGCCAGGTAATTACTGGGTAAGAATTGATCCTAACTCTATTGACTCCGATCTTTACGAGCTTGTTTCTGAGGAGTATATTCAAGTGACTTTGGAAGACCCCTCAGGTGTAAATTATGATGCAGATTTTATCTTTGAATTGCTTTCTCAAGATGATTTCTATACGATAAACGGATATGTTTGGCTGGATGAAAATAAATCCGGAGAATACGAAGAAGAAGATTTACCCTTACCCGGAACAAATATTGAAATCTATGAAGATGTTGACGGAAACGGAGTATTTGATCCTGAAGTTGACTCCTATTACGATACTGTAACAACTGATGAAAACGGCGATTTTGAGTTAGGGATAAACTTAGATCAGTTTTTTACTTTTGCTTTAAACCCTAACGAAGAAGTTTATTCAGGAATTACTGAGAACCCTACTTACCTTGATTTCTCTCAAATAGATACCAGAACTCTCAGTACTGCTTTTGGTTTCCAAGAACTTGAACAGTCAGGAGCTCAAATTGGTGATTTTGTGTGGGTAGATGTCAATCAAAACGGAGTTTATGATTCCGGTGATTATGGTCTGGCTGGTGCTTTGATAGAACTGTATTTGGATGGCGAAGAGGGTGAGCCGATGATGGTTACTTCTTCAGGTAGTAATGGTGTCTACCTTTTTTCTGATTTGACTCCCGGGACTTACCAAGTAAGAATTAACCTAAATTCCATTGACCCCGATCTTTACGTGCTTGTTTCTGAGGAGTATGTTCAAGTGACTTTGGAAGACCCTGATTCTACTTACAACCAAGCAGATTTTCGGTTTGTCGAAAGAGTAGAGCCAAGTGACTGTGAAGAAGATAATTGTTGTGAGGAGATAAACTGTAATTGTGAAGTGAGTTGTAACTGTAATTGTCAATGTACAAATAATACCTGCTGTGAGTCTTGCAATAATAACGAACCAAGTGAATGTGAGTGTTCAGATTGTACTGATAATTGTAGTAATGAGGTTGCTGTAGAATGTGCAAACAGTACTTCAAATTGTAGCGATGGAGAGATGAAAAACGCTCAGACTACAATTACAAAATCTCCCTCTACCTCAAGTCAAACTAAGCCTGTGTCGGTAAGCAAAGTGAATACGGTTATTAGAACCGGAGGGAGATAAAATCTTTACTTGACTTTATAATTTCAGCCCCGGATATTCCGGGGTTTTTATATTTTGAGTTCTAGTATAGCCACCCCCTCTTAAACCTAGACATTTCCAAATTTCACTTGGACAAAGACCGTCACCCTGAACTCGTTTCAGGGTCTTTTCGTTGTTACTCCTAGATCCCCTCATCACTATAGAGATGTCGAAACAAGTTCGTCGTTACAGGTATATAGGTTATATTCGAATCGACTATACAACAATTTCAGGTCTACACAGCAGTCGGTTTCTTGGTCCCATTTCTCCAAGTCCATTAGTTATATACAGGTATCTTTGATTTCCTAGATCAAAATAACTTTTCGGCCCTTTCGTTTAGGGTTATTTCCAGGTGTTGTATATCGACCCGTTGAGGTTCCAGAAAGCTAGAATAAAACAAAACCAACTGACAAATTAGTATTCCGGAAATCGGAACGAGGAAAAAGAATTTTACTTTCATTTTAAGCAAGAAAAAAGTCACCAGAAAAACTAACTGTGAGAAGATTGAGATGAGAAACAAAAATGATATTATCTGATCAAAGAAGTTCACACATTTTAAATAATTATTTAACTAGTTTTACTCTTCCATTTTTCCAATAACCCTCGGTCTTAGGACAACTTGGATATTATCTTGTTCAAAACTACCTCCGCCGTGTACTTCGCTATATTCATCAGTTACGTTACCGCATTGTTGTCTTACCACTACCTGTCCACCTCCCGGGTGATTTGGTAAATAATCCGTGATATCATAAACTAACCCTTTGTAGGCAATATAGCAACTGTCCTCTGTGTTGTGAGTCCCTAATTCTTCTACTGTAAAGACTTTATCCGGAACTTCTTTTGCATATGTGATCGTACCCGGTTCGTTATATTGATTCCCTCCATTTTCTACTATTTGGTTCTCTTCGAGATAATTAAATCCGAACCAGAGAGTTCCGGCTACAATCAGGCCGAGAGCAAAGAGTCCAAAATCCAAGGACCTGTCTTTTTCTGCTTCTTTAGCAAGGATAGTTTTGAAAATCAGAAATATTAAGAGTCCGCCAAAAGTAACCAGACCAAGCAAGGAATACTCATTTCGGAAATTGAGAGTGGAAAGAACTGAGTGGGCCAATGCCACTGGGACTACTAACCAAACGAATGCATGCATTGTTTTCCAGGTACTTTTTAACTTCTTTTGAATAGTAATGCTTGAGGTTATCAATAAAACTACAAAAATAAATAAACCGATTTGTCCGAGAATTACTTCATCCTGAAAGGCCCTTTGAATATTAAAACTGTAAAAGAAGTTTAGGGCCCAAAGTCCGTGGATCAGAAAATAAATGCCGCTAAGGATACCCAGTTCTCTTCGAAGCTGACTAAGCTCTCTAAGTATATCCTTCAATAGCTTTGGTGCAGGCCAATTTTGTTTGGAAATAATCCGGTAAAGATTCGGCGGGATTAAGGTTAGGATTAAGAAAAAACTGCCCAGGTAAGCACTCGACGTAAAAAGTTTCATTGTGCCAAAGTTTTCCAGTAAGGCAATTATTGGAACGGTTATTATCGTAATTCCAAGCCAGAGAGAGTTGCGGGGAATTTTTCGGGCTAGCATAATATATTTGTTTATTAGAAAAATATTATGGTTGAAAAAAAATCTTTGGTCAAAGGTAATCTCAAAAATTTTATACTTGTCAAAAACAAATTACTTTTAAAGATTAAGAAAACATGTAAACCATTCTTATGGATCAAGGATTATTGCAAGAGAAGCTTACAAGCTACTTTGGCCACAAAAACTTTCGAGGCAGTCAATTGGAGGTTGTTCAAGCGGTATTGAGCGGTAAAGAAAAGGATTTTCTGGTAATTATGCCTACCGGTGGAGGTAAATCCTTGTGTTATCAATTGCCGGCGATGCTGTTTCCGGGGTTAACCGTAGTCGTTTCGCCGCTAATTGCCTTAATGGAAGATCAGGTTTTGCAACTAAAAAATAAGGGGATCTCTGCTTTTTGTTTGCATCATAATCTATCAAAGCAAGAGCAACTAACAGTTGAAAACCGTTTGCGAAAGTTGTGTTCCACTACAAAAGAAAATTCCAAAAATTTGGCTTTGGTCGTTGATGATATTGAGACTACCAAAAAACAAGGTAAGATTTTGTACCTGTCTCCGGAAAAATTGTGTAGTCCGAAGATTCTTAATTTATTGCAGTCTCTGGAAATCAGTTTGTTTGCAATTGATGAGGCTCATTGCGTTTCTATTTGGGGAAGAGACTTTCGAGAGAGCTATCTCAATCTGGGAATCATTAGAGAAAAATTTGCCGATGTTCCTATTTTGGCTCTTACGGCAACGGCTGATAAACAGACTAGAGAAGACATCAAGAATATTCTGAAAATTGATTCTATCCAAGAATTTCTCGGCTCATTTGAGAGGAAAAATATTTACTATCGGGTAGAGCCTAAGATTCAACCGCTGACCAAAATTCGCTCTTTTTTGAGGCTTAGAAAAGATCAGGCGGGGATTATTTACTGTCTGTCCAGAGAGGCAACCGAACACTTAGCTTTGACTTTGAGGTTTGACGGTTACAAGGCTAAAGCCTATCATGCCGGTTTGGAGGCTTCTCAAAGAAGTCAAATCAGCAGAGATTTTTTATCCGGGGAGATCCAAATTGTAGTGGCTACAATTGCTTTTGGCATGGGAGTAGACAAACCTGATGTCCGCTTTGTAATCCATTGGAATCTACCAAAAAACTTGGAAAGTTACTACCAAGAAACAGGCAGGGCAGGTAGAGACGGTAAATTTAGCGAAACTTTGCTTCTTTTTGACGAAGAGGAGGCTCAGGAAAGTAAACAATTCTTTTTTCATGAGCAGGAAAAACTTCAAACTGACTTGCAGAAGAAGAGAAGAAAAATAGATGAAGGAAAATTTCAAAAGATGTTGGACTTTGCCAAAACTAATTGTTGTCGGCGATTATTTCTTTTAAACTACTTTCAAGAAGAGAAGTTTGAACCTTGTCTATGCTGCGATAATTGTGAAAACGGTAGAAGAAAGATTAAATTTAAAGAAGTATTGAATGATTTTCAGTGGGCAGCCGGGGATTTAAAGCCGCAATCGAAAAAAAGAGCTGGAAATAAAGAAATTCCACCGGAAAACCTGCTTAAGATTGTTCAAAAAAAACTGCAAAGAAACAGATCTTACAAACCAAGGCAGTGGCAAACTTTCTGCCGACAACTTCTCGACTTAAACATTCTCAGAATTAAAAACGGTAATTTGAGTATTAATTCCAAGGCAGAAGCCGGTAATTTGGATTTAATAGATTATTATAATGATTTTGACCCGGACTTTGAGGAGAGGCAAGGGATTTATCCTCGAAACGAGAATTTACTTTTGCCTTCAGAGTATCTTTTGTATGAAAAATTAAAGTTGATTCGCCGGGGTATAAAAGAATTTAAACAAACCTCCTCCGATTACTTATCTGACATGGATCTCAAATATTTATCTCTTCTTAAACCGCTTAATCAAGAGCAGTTATTATCCTATTGGCCGGAAGGGTCTCAATATTTGGAGTATTTTCCCGAATTTTTTGACTTGGTGAGAAAACTTCTTAAATCCGGGCCGTACCTAAAATTAGGCTTAGTTACGGAAAAGTTAACTCTTGTAGAGTGGAGAATTTACCAAAAATATGACAAGTAAACTTCGGTTGACTTTTTTTGGAGGCTCCAATTTAATCTATTCAAACTTCATTTCTAAAATATGTTCAAAATACCCACCAAAAAACTAAAATCCGGTTTTGAAATGCCTATTTACGGTCTTGGTACTTGGCAAATTACCGGTAGTCGCAAAGAGCCAAACCCTCAAGTAGATAAGCCGGCAGTAATAAAAAATATTCAAGAAACCATTGATCAAGGCGTAACTCATATTGACACGGCTGAGCTTTACGGAGGCGGACAGGTAGAAGAGGTTTTGGGTGAGGCTATTACAAAATATGACCGCTCCAAACTTTTTATCACTTCCAAAGTTCAAGGGGCAAATTTGAAATACAATTCTGTTCTTCAGGCCTGCCAAAAAAGCTTACACAGATTGCAAGCCGATTATTTGGATTTGTATCTAATTCATTGGCGAGAAGAGAGTATTCCGCTGGAAGAAACTCTCAAGGCTATGAATGAACTGGTTGATCAAGGTTTGGTCAAAAATATCGGAGTCAGCAACTTTACCAAAGAATCATTAATTCATGCTCAACTTTTCAGCCGTCATAAAATTGTGGTTAATCAAGTCCACTATAATTTAATTTATCGAGAGCCGGAACCGACAGGGTTACTTAAGTACTGTCAAAATAATGATGTACTCTTGGAAGCTTGGAGGCCGGTGCAGTACGGACAACTGGCAGCAGAAGACGGGGGTCTACTTGATGAATTGAGTATTAAATACAAAAAAACACCCGTACAAATCGCTATTAATTGGCTTATATCCCAAACCAACGTAATCACCTTAGCCAAGACTTCCTCCTTAGATCACCTGCAAGAAAACCTGGGAGCTCTGGACTGGCAGATGGAAACAGAAGACATTGAAAGACTCAGGAAAGAATACCCCGAACAACTCAAAAAGTCAGACGCCGTGCCGTTGGGGTAGGGTCGAACCAACCCTTTTGTCACAAAAATAAGGAATTTTTTACTATCCGATACATCGTTTGATAGGCAAACGGTGATTCTTTACAAAAGGAGAACGAGATGAAAAAACATCTTGCTTTTCTGTTGGTAGTGCTTTTTGCACTAAGTACGCTGGGTTCTGGTTTGCCGCAAAATATCGACCCCCTGTCACAGGTATCGGAAATTCCGCCGGAACTTGCACAGTCCGAAACAGTTGCCGAAGAGGTGTATTTAGAACATTTGCAGTTTCCCTTACTGCAAGCAGCCGGATTTGACGGATCTCAGTCAGTCCCGGTGATGGTCTGGGATACAGGACTTGATCCAGACCGCTATAATTTGGTGGACATGTACTGCTGGCTGGGATATTACAATGGAGAAGATCTTTGTCAAAGTCGAGACACAACCTCTGATCTCTCCGAGAGATTTGATCACGGCGAATTAGTCGCCGAGGTGGTGTTGTCACTCTTTCCGGAGGCACCGCTTGCTTCTGGGCAGATTGGGGACCCGCAATCGAGCTTTGCTTTAATAAAAGGATCATTTTTATATCAGCTAGAAAATAAGGAAACCCTCCCTGTAGCTAGTTATAGTATGGGTGCGGGAAGTAATCCAGGAAGGTGTATAGCAGATTGGAACATGAATCCCAATGGAGTTTTTGTAGCTGCAGGAGTGGGAAATTTTCCAGGTCCAAATATCTTTTGGCCTGCTTGCAACCAAGGGGTAGTTCGAGTAGGTTCTGTGGAACCCGATAACAAGGTCTCCTCATTCTCGTCCGGACTTCCGGAGTATGTGGACATATTTGCTCCCGGATACCAGCGTTGGGGTACCTTTCAAGGCCATCCTCAGATGTTTGATCGAGGCACTAGTGCATCTACTCCGGTTGTTTCAGGGGTAGCCGCAGCTATGCTTGGAATCGATCCGAGTCTCCAAGACACTCTAACGGCAGATGCTTCTAATAATGAAATTCTGCAGATCATGCAGGAGACTGCAGCGAAAGGTGAAGACTGTCGATTCGAAGGATGTCAGGAAATCTCCGTGATTCAACCATTTGACGCACTTGTTGAGACGTGTCAAAGGGTCGATGATTGTATGGTTGGCATGATCTTTCTTCCTGATGAGGTTTACGCCAAGGAAGAGACAGTAATTGAAATATCATCTAAAGTTGTTTCTTCTGATGGAGTAAACTATAGACTACTATTAGACGGTAATGAAATATTCAACACATATTCCTCCTCAGTGGATGAATCACACACGGTAACATTACCCGGTTTTTTAGAAGGGGAAAAACATACACTACAACTAGAAGTAATTTCCGGAAACCGGTCGGACATACTTACCCGTGATTTTGTTGTTGGAAAAGAGCGAGAGAAAGTTTACTTGCCTATTGTTACCAATGATGATTCGAAGTATCAAGATACGGAGCTTAGCGGACAACAATCTGATGAAGGATGGATTTATTACTGGGATGAAGAATGTGTTTGTACAGATGGAAACTCATGGAAAAGTCTTAGAGATCAGCCAGGGGCGAGCAACAAAGCAAAGTGTCAGAACAATCCTTTAGACCTAAAACAGGCGTGTAAAAATGTTCATGGTAGTACTTTTAGTTCTGTCAATACAGATAACCTAACTGTTTATTGGGATGAAGAATGTGTCAAAACTGATAATGAAGGTGTTTGGGAAAAGGTCCAGGATGTAGATTGGGACAATATACAAGGGGCAAGTTTACCAAATAAGTGTAAAAACTTGAATGGAGTTGAGTAGTTTATTCATTAAATGCCTCGCCAATTACGGCGGGGCCTGAGATTAATTTGATTTCAAGGCTACATTCTGGTATACCCAATAGCTACAAATTGTTCTTCAAAACCGAATTTTTGATAGAAGTCGTAGGGATAAAATCCTTTTTCCGTAGCTAGGCAGTGATGTTTATTGCCGTATTATTGAGAGTTATAAACAGAGAAGAGAGATAAAGCTTTTCCGTAACCTCTTCCTCGATATTTCTTTATGGTTCCCAAATTGGAAATGTAGCCGAGATTATTTAAACTTGTTAAGGAGCAGCAAGCTACCGGCTTATCGTCTGCAAAAAGAATAAAATGTTTTATCAAGTCGCCACAAGAGTGCTGATCCCAAGACCTCTTTGTACTTTCTAAATATTCTTTGCCGGTACTCCCATATGGGTTTTGAGGGTCGTTATCTTGATATGATTGATCCAAAGTATCCAAAAAAACGGCAAAATCCTCATCACTCTCCACTGTTTTAATCAATTGAAAATTATTTTGTGACTCAACTTTTTTGGTATAAAAAAACCAGGATTCTTTCCAGGAGCAAGCATAATTACTTTCTTTTAAGCACTTTTCCAAAAC
Organism: uncultured Candidatus Saccharibacteria bacterium; assembly: GCA_964434775.1. Lineage (GTDB taxonomy): Bacteria > Patescibacteriota > JACMRA01 > JACMRA01 > JACMRA01 > CAYSWH01. The sequence continues at coordinate 41,993 of CAYSWH010000010.1, forward strand.
TTCCGTTTCCTTACTTTTTTCAAAATAGAAAGCAGGTTCTCGATTGTATTTTTTCATTTCCTTTTCGACAATTTCAATTTCAGGTTTTTGCAAAGATTTTGAAGGAATAGAGTAATTCCAAAACGGAGAATCATTATTCCTACTTACACAAACTGAAGCAAAGTCCAGATTTATTAGAACATCCTCCATTATAGAATATTGAAGCAATTGATAAGATCTAAGGAAATAATAGTTTTGCATAATAAAAAAATAGGCATTTTAAGATTGCTTAGTTTAGGAAGTTGAAATACAAGAATTTATAGCAAAAGCTATAATCTAACTATTTTTTGTATAACTTACCACCTCAAATAATAACTCCCCGGGCATTTCAAACATAACTTGATAATAACCTTCACCTGCATCTGCAAATTCCGGTCGTTGCCTCGGGGTGTCAAAAAGCGGTTGAATATTTCCGGGTTTCATAAACTCTCGGATAAATTGATCAACATGCTTTGGCAAGTCTACTTCAAAGGCCAGATGATTCAGGCCTGTAGAATCATAACTATTGGCAGTGTTTTTTTGAGTCGGATTGAAGTAAATATAAAACCCGTTTGCATCAACAACTCCAAAGGCACCTTCCTCGTCAAGACAAACTTTATACTCAAAGTAAGCAAATAACTCCCGATAAAGTTGGAGGTTTTTTGTAAAGTTTTGAATAAAATAAACAAGGTGGCTAACAGTTGATTTCATGCATAAAGACGGCACTCTTTGTACACATTTTTGTCAATTTCCCTTGACAAGTTTTTACAGAAAATTTATTCTTATTTTTGGAATGAGTTAACGCTTATTCCAGCCTTTGTAGAGAACATATGCCAAACAATCATGTAACCACTACCACTGCGATCCCAATCCAAACGGGAGTGGCGTTGGTTGTTTGAAAATTTCAGCAAATAAGTTATCTAACCGACTCCCTATCAAAGGGAGTTTTTTGTTTGGTAGTTGCTAAAATTATAATAATGTTTTTTAAAACTAATTAATAAATTGATTTTTCTATATGTCTGATAACTCTCTGGAAATAAAACGTCATTCTTTTGCACATGTCATGGCAGCAGCGGTAAAAAAAATGTTTCCTGAAGCCAAGTTTGGTGTGGGGCCGGTAATCGAAAACGGTTGTTACTATGATTTTATCCTTCCCAGAACCTTGATTCCCGAAGATTTGGAAATAATTGAGAAGCACATCAAAGATTTATTAAGACGCAATCTTTCCTTCAAAGTGCAGGATCTCAGTATTGAAGAAGCTACGTTAATGTTCGAAAAATTGGGACAACCTCTAAAAGTAGAATTGCTCCGAGATTTAGCCACCAAAGGAACAACCAGTCTCAAGGAAGAAGAAGCCGAGATTCTGGATGCCAACTTGATGGATAGAAAAATCACCATTTACCGTTTGGAAGACAATGACACCGGAGAGGATCTTTTTATAGACCTTTGCCGAGGACCACATATCAAATCCGTAGACAGTCTTCGACCTCTTGGTTTTACGCTGGATAAATTTTCCGCAGCTTATTGGCGGGGAGATCAGGAAAGAAATATTTCCATGCAAAGAATTTATGCCTTGGTTTTTGAAGACCAACCAAAATTGAGTGAATTTATAACCCAAAGGGAAGAAGCTCAAAAGAGAGATCATCGTAAATTAGGCAAAGAGCTGGAATTATTTATGACTCACGAAGAGATTGGAGCCGGCTTGCCGATCTATTTGCCAAAGGGAGCAGTTTTACGTCAAGTCTTGGAACAGTACATGAATCAGAAGCAAAAAGAACAGGGTTATCAGTACGTTTATACTCCCCACATCGGCAAAGAAGACCTCTTCCAAAGATCCGGTCATCTCGACCATTACGCTGAAAATATGTATGCGCCCCTGGAAATTGATCAGGAAAAATTTTACCTGAAGCCGATGAATTGCCCGTTTCATCACCATATATATCTATCCAAACCTCGAAGTTACAGAGATTTACCTTTCAAGCTGTCCGAGTACGGCACCGTTTACCGTTACGAAGAATCGGGGGTTTTATCAGGCCTAATTAGAGTACGGGGCTTTACTCAAAACGATGCTCACGTGTATTGCACCAAGGAACAAATAACTGATGTTTTTGTAGAAAGCCTAAATAGCTATGTGGAGATTTACAAAGATTTGGGAATTGTGGACTACGAATTTCGGTTTTCCCTGCCGGATTTTGATAACGAGCCGGACAAATTTGGTCAGCATACCGTAGAATGGGACGAGGCCGTTGCCGCTATCCAAAAAGCTCTGGATATCACCGGAGTCAAGTACTACAAAGGAGTAGGAGAGGCTGCTTTTTACGGTCCCAAAATTGACGTGCAGGTCAAGAATGTTAACGGCAAAGAAGATACTTTGAGTACTATCCAGGTGGATATGAGCATTGCTCCCAAATTTGATATTACCTATACCGCTGAAGACGGCAGTCAAAAAGCTCCGGCCATCATGCACAGAGCCTTGATGGGATCTATTGATCGGTTTATGGCCTTCTTGATCGAGATGCACGGCGGACGCTTTCCCTTCTGGCTGGCACCGACTCAAATTAAGATTTTGACTATTAACGATGAGGTTTTGCCTTACGTAGACAAAATCAAAGAGGTCTTGAACCAAGTAGTCTTGATGAAACCTCTCAAATATAACGAGTTGCGTTATGAAGTAGACGAAAGAAGTGAGTCTCTAGGTAAAAAAATCCGAGAAGCCGAAATGGAAAAAATCCCCGTCATCCTCATCGTTGGACCCAAAGACCAAGCCGCCGGCCAAGTCAGCGTGCGGACCCAAGAAGGTGAAAAGAAAGTGGAGTTGGCTGAGTTAAAGAGGTTTTTGGAAAGTTTGTAGTAAATTTTGTATGGCCAATATCAATCTGACTTCAGCCAAGAAAGCACGAAATGATGAGTTTTATACTCAGTATCCGGATATTGAAAAAGAGGTGAACGCTTATTTGGAATACAATCCGGATGTGTTTCGTGACAAGACGATTTTGCTACC